>JAKVBK010000022.1 GCA_022447275.1 Oceanicola sp.
GTGTCTGGGAATGCACCTTGTTGGACGCCAGAACGCCCCCCGCAGCCGAAGCGCTGGCGCCATACTTCAGCTTGCCCTTGAACTCCTCGCCCTTCTTGGCAGCCGCAGCTTTTTCCGTAGCGAACTTCTCACCTTTAATGAAGCCATCTACCAGGACGGAGTCATTTTTCGCTTTCACGGCCTGCTCATTACCGACCCGGGCGTTAAGCAGGTTGGCGAGATAGACGTTGAGGGCCGTTCCCCCGGCCCCGTCATCTTCCGACAGAACTTGCCAGATGGTTCCATCGCTGGCGGTCACATACCATTGCGCATCTTCTGCCAGCGTCTCAACGGACAGGGTGATCTTATCCGCCTCAGCGGCGGCAGCATCCGCTACACCATCGATCAGGTTGAGCCCGATCAGAGCGGTTTTCAATGTGGCCGCGAGGGCCGCATCGCCCTCTTCATCATCACTGTCCCCATCCGCAGTGCCGAGATCATTGAACTCTTGCGCCGTCAGAGTTGTCACCGTGCCCTGCAGATCGCGGCTCAGGGCCTGCACTGTCACGTCGTGATCGGCGATCAGGCTGCTGTCTTCGGCAAAGGCTGTGGCGCCATAGCGCTCCTGATCAGTGACCAGATCTGTCAGATAGTCATTTCCGATCAGCGCTTCCGCTGCCTGAAAGAACACGTTGTGCGCCTTGTAACCCACAGTATTGAAGGCAAAGAGCAGGCCCACGCCCTCTGACTTGCCCTTGGATGTGAGGCCCACATCGGCGTTCGCAGTGATCAGGTTCAGCGCTTCTATCGTGATCGAATGTTCATTTGTGCCAGCGGTGTCATTGGCCCGAAGGATCGCATCCCGAACCACAGCTTCCGCCTTGGCCAGAACCGAGTTCGTGGCAATCACGAAAGACCGCGTATCCTTGGCGGAGGTTGCCGCCCCATCCGGCACCTTGGCCTCCAATGAGCTGACTTCACGGGCGGTCAGCGCGGCGCGCTCCACCGCGCGCACAGCGATGTCGCCCTCGGCAATCAGCTCTGCATTCTCAACCCGCGCCAGCGCGCCCCCTTCGACCTCATTGCGGGTGATCAGGCCGAATTTTGACTTTGACGGACCGCCCTTAAAACCGGCCACCTTGGTGATGATCTTGGCCACGGAGGTGGGGATGATTGTGGTTTCGGTCATGCGCTTCCACAGATCCACATTGGTGTAGATCGCGGTGGCAAGATCCGTGCTGTCGGGGCCATCCCCCATGTATTTGTAGATGGACCCATCGACATAGACGGTGTTGCCATAGGTCAGGTTCTGGGTGCCCGACAGGGTGGTATAGTCATAGCTGTCCAGCAGGGCCCGCGCGACGGAGTTCACCACACCGGCAAAGACGTCATTGACTGTCGACTGCGCCGAAACCATGGCATCGGTTGCGCTGAGGCTGGATGCGTCGTCAGCTTCGACGGTGATGCCGCCGGCTGACGCGGTGATCGGCGTGCCGGTGGGGGCGTTTATGATCCGCGCCTCAGCACCGCCCGCCACGGCGTTGGACACCAGATTGCCCGAAATCACCTGCCCCCCGGCGCCCTTCGCGGCCGCGGCCGCAGACGATGCGTTGGAATCCAGCAGCGCCTTGAGGCTCGCCCCATGCACCGCCTTGACCGTGACCGAGCCGGCCGTCAGCCCGCCGCCCTCGATGGCGGCCGTGGTGGTGGCGACATCCTTTGATCCGATCTCAAGCCCGATGAGCGCGTCAAGCGCCTGAAAGGCAAGGTTTCCGGCGTCATATCCCAGCGTGTTGAACACGACGTTCAGCAGCGTCGCATCGGCGCCGGTGGTCATGTAGGATTGCAGCTTGGCATCCAGCGAGATCGTGCTGTTGGCCAACACGTCCAAAGCGCCAGAGACGGTTCCCGTTGTCGATGACAGACTGGCCGTTGCCGCCCCAATGACCGTATTAAAGACAACCGCGCCCCCCGCGGCCAGCGATGTGCCCGATCCATCCAGAGAACTGCCCCCGGAGGACGAAATCCCAAGATCCCCTATGGCAGTGACCGTGGTGTTCTCATCGGCGCGCAGTGTCATATCGCCCGCAGAGATTGTGACGATCGTGTCTTCTACTTCGGCCACCGCCTCGGTCCGCACCTCGTTGCGCACCAACATCCCGCCAAAGCCCGTGCTGTTGGAGGAGGTGAAGTTCAGGCCCGTTGGAACAATCTCAGTGGCAAGTTCGGCCCGCCAGCGGGATTTGTCCGTGAAATCCTCATTGGCAATGTCGATCGACTCTGCACCGGCGCTTGTATCCACCATGAACTTGTAAAGCGTGCCGCCAGAGCCTTTGCCCGTGCCCGTTTCCGCATAGCTGTCAAACAGCTTGATCTGGTCACCGAAGCTGACATTCACCGTGCTCGACGCGGCTTTGGTAAGAATTGGCGACCCCAAGAGCCGCTCATAAACATCGGTTCCGTCGGTCCAGTATTCCGCCTCGATCTGGGCCGCCACCCCGCTGACAACGTCATCCAACAGGCCAAGCCCGTAATCCGTCGAGGTTACGCTGTCCGAGGCGATGAGGCTTTTCGTGCCGATATTCTGCTCATCGACCGCCAGCACATCGAGCGCGCTGGCTTGAATTGCCTTCTTCGACGCCCCGTTGACCATGCCATCCACGCTGACACGGCTTTTCGTCGCGATCTTGTTGTTGGCAAGAACAAACGCAGCAGCCGAGCCGCGCCCGTTCATGAACGCCGAATCCGCCGTCGACTTGGCCGCGTTGGTGGTAAATGTCGTGGCCGACAGGGTGTTGTTGGTGGTCAGGCTGGTTTTGCCGCCACTGGTCAGCGCCGTGTCTGTAAGGGCCACTTCGGCGCCATATCCCGTCTGGCTGACCCCAAGCGGCAGACCGATCAGCGTATCAAGCGCCAAGCCGAAATAGCCGCCCACATTTGTCATCTCGTGGCCGAGCACATTCAGCGCGATCGATACACCCACGGCGCCACCACTTGCCCCGTTGATCGACGTGCCCGATTCCGAGATCGCCGCAAAGGTCGCGTCATTGGTGGCGTCGATGGAGAGGGTTGTCCCAGCGCTCAGCGTCGCCCCATCCACCGACACTTTCACATCGCCATTCATCTCATTGACCGACAGCGTGCCGCCAAAGCTGAAATTCGATGAGGTCGAGAAGGTCGAGCCCAACAGGGGCTGAAGCATCTGCAGCTTCTCGACGATCACGATCGACTGGACATCACTTCTGGCATTGATCGACACCGCGCCGCTGCTGGCCGTCACCACCGATCCGGACACCAGATCCACAATGGCATCGCGATCCAGCACATTGACGGCGTAGGCGTAGCCGAGCTGAAAGTCGGTGACCCGGCCGGGCTGAAAATCCGTTGTCGAGGGATCCAGCACCACGGACTCCGCCTTGGTGTTGAAGGTCGCCGCATCGGTCGCACTCAGCGCAATCGCGCCGGTGCTGGCGGCCAGATCGGTTTCCGCATCCAGACGGACCTTGGTGATGCCAGATCCGCCCGTGATCTGCGCCGCCTTGGCAATCGCCGTCATGTCACCGCCCGTGCGGGCCGCAGCCGTGATCGACGTTGCATCCACATCTGCACCGTTGAAGGCAATGATGGCGTGATCCTGCGCGATATCGGTCGTCGCAAGGCCCACAACATTTGATCGGGCGATATTGCTGATATCCCCTTTGGTCTCGGCGCCAAAGGCCGCCTCTCCGCCCGCGGTGATCGTCAGGGTGCCCGCAGCTGCATCGCCCAGCGTAACCTGCGCTGTCCGGTCCGCATCCACATCGGAATACAGCAGGTCAAATCCTGTCAGCGCAAATGCTGTGGCGGTGGCGTCGATCCCGCGGATATCCGCCGCGGGACTGCCGCTGATACTGTCCGAGATAAAGGTCGCGGGCGTCCGCATTGATACGTTGATATCAAGGTCAGATGTCGCGTTGATCGCCAGTGACTGGGCGCCAGCCGTGGTCGCATCGAGGTCTCCCGTACCCGCCACGATCGTAGCGCCATCCGCCACGGTCACATCGGCCGAAGCGGTGCCATCGCTGATTGCAATGGCTGCGAGGGCGAACTCGGCGCTGACGTCGATATCCACCTTTGCATCCGCAGTGATCTGCACCGCTGAGCCCTTGATCGACGCGCTTTCCCCGATGGTGACATCGGCATCCGACGTCAGATCAAACCCGGCGAGGCCCAGCACATAGGTTGTCTGGCTGGCACTGCTGACGGCATCAGCGCTGATCGTGACCGCATCACTGGCAATCACCGACCCATTGATCGTGACCTGGGCTGCCCGTGTCTGCGCAGAGATGATCCCAGAGCCGCTGTAGGTTGCGTCAGCATCCAGCGTCACCGACTTTGCCTTGGTGGCGTCTGTCCCGATAGAGACGCCAGAGGCAATATTTATGGTTTCACCGTCGAGGTTCAGATCGCCCGTGAAGCCCTCTGCAAAAGACGTCACGGTAACCGTGTCCGTACCGTCCTCCGTGTTGATGATAATCTCAAAATCATCATCCACAGCGTCGAACCGCGTGTCGAAGATGACCGAGACCGCATCGTCGCCGGAGCCGGTATTGACGACAAACCGGTCATCCACGCCAATTTCAGTGATATCTGCCGTGCCGCCAGCCCATAGCACCGATACCTTTTGAACCACCGTCCCGGCATCGTCTTCTTCGAAGAATCGAATGGTGACATCATTGGTTGCGGTTGCGCCAGCCAACGCACCCGCCTGGATGTTCAGCGGATCAGCCGAAAGCAGCACCCGCTGCTCCATCGGGTCCAGTAGCATCCGCCAAGCCGCGCGCTTCATCCGCTCGTAGCGATCCGGATCAAGGCGCCGCAGACGCGCGCGGCCCTTGCGGTTCAGCGGTATAGAAGGCAAGCCGCCAGAACGGCGACGCTGGAACGGGGCGGACATGAGCGGCTTCCCCAGCACTGTTCCCCGGCCCCAAGCACCGGTTTCACACCCTACACACGGCCATTTCTTGGGGGCCGCGATTGTCGGGTTTTGCCCACCCCAGGCTACCGACTAAGTGCCAGAATCAACGCCGCTCATCTCGTCTCATCTGGCTTAAACTATCTGTCTGGCACGCAGATGCGCACAAACATCCCCAAAACTATCACTGCTGGGTCTGGTTCCGTCAACGATGCAGTGCGCCAAAGGGCGCGCTCTTTCGGATATGTCCAGATAAGCCCGGCGCGTGCTTAAATGATAGGCAGATAGCCATTGCTCAAGCCAACCCGCAAAGCCCGGATCAGATGTGCCAGCCTGCGCCAGAGTTCGCAGCTTTCTGGCAAGGGCAATATCAAACGGGCAGTCAATCCAGACGGAAACAGAGATTGCCTCTCCAAGCCCGGGCCATAGCGGCCCGAAGGGCGTATCGAGGATAGCTTCCGGTCCGGCCAACGTTGCAGCCTGTCGAAAGCCCGGGGCAAGGCTGTCTGATAACGGCGCCCCATGATCGAGCCAGTCAACAACGGCGCTGGGATGCATCGCCGTCAACGCCTCATAGTCATCGAAGCGGATCACCGGCCAACTCAACATGTCGGACAGGGCAGTTGCCAAGGTGGATTTGCCAGAACCAGGGATGCCAGAAACCGAGATCATCGCTGTGTTCCACTGAGAAGGATGAATGGCATATCAAGCGACAGCCTCTCTACGGAGACCACCATCCCGTGCCGCTCCATCCAGTCCACATAAAAGCTGGCCCCGCGATAGAACGGCGCAAAAACGAGGTTTGCGAGGCCCTGCATAGTGGGGTCTGCCAGGGCTATTGGCCCGGGCCGATCTCGCTCGCAGATCACGATACGCCCCCCATCCCCCAGAAGAGACAGCGCCTGAGAGAGCATCCTTTCTGCGTCTTCTTCGGGCCAATCATGGAGCACCGATTTAAAGAGAACCCCGTCAAAACGCGCTTCGCGGATCGGGTGGCCAGTGATCTCACGGCCATCACCCGCGTGAAATGTTACCTCGGGCCGTCGTTGCTGCCCAAGCGCGCAGACGGCCGGAAGATCCAGCACCTCCACCCGCACCCCAGCAGGGGCCAGTGCCGCCGCCATGAGCCCGGTATTGCCGCCAACCTCCAGCACATGGTCACCGCGCGCAAAGGGCATAAGCGGTGCCAGAACAGGGCTTTCCACCCGGGCGAGCGCTTCGAGATAATCCACCCATTGGGCCGTCTCGGACAGGGCAGCGGGATCCGTTGACTGAGCAGTCTCATACCGAAACAGGCGAAACGTTTCCGCCCGGTCCATGAAGGCCGGAAGGTTTGCCGCAAGATCCCCAAGGCCGCCCGCCACATCGGAGGCCGCACGGCAATAGAACTGCGCGCGCGCCATGATATCGACGCGGTGATCTGTCCACGCTTGTGCAAAGGCCGGCGTCTGTTTGCCATCCGGCCCCAGAACACCCACCCCGATGAGCACACCCTGCAACAGAGGAGGGGCGTCCGCCCCAAGGTCTAACCAGCCCTGCCGCCCCGCATGGGCAACAGCGGCGGCACCGGGCAGGGTTTCAATCCACGGAAATGGCGGGCGATATCCCGTCATGGGAGCGCGCCAATGCAGGCGCCCTGAGGGGCGCGCCACCCTGTGCGTTTGTCTTGGCACAGGAATGCTTGCATCCCTTTGGCATGCGTCAAAACAGGCGTCATCGCTTCCCTCCTTCCCCGAATGGTCCGGGCCGTGCGCGCCGCCAGCACCATGGATCAGTCTGTCACCACTTGCAGGTCGCCGTCAAAATCGCGCGCTTGGGCCTACCCACTGGCGCATTGGGCTGCTCTGACGCCCTTTTGCAGAAAAGGGATCATCAAATCCCTAAGATACAGCGACATAAGGCGGATCAAGGCGCCCGGTTTGGCCCCGCAGCCAGCCCATCATTGGGAAGTTCATGCCTGCCCTGCATATTGAGTCGGGCACGCTGCCAGAGTACGTGCTAAAGCTGGGTTTGAATTGGCCGGAGAGAACGCTTTGCCCCGCACGCTTTTGGGAATCGAGAGCAGCTGTGATGACACCGCCGCCGCCGTGGTGTGTGATGCCGATGATCCGGAAAACCGGATCCTGTCATCCGTCGTTGTCGGCCAGAATGAACTGCATGCGGGGTTCGGCGGCGTTGTTCCCGAGATTGCAGCCCGGGCCCATGCGGAAAAGCTGGATGTCGCCGTGCAACAGGCGTTGGATGCCGCACAGACGCGCCTGTCCGCGCTGGACGGCATTGCCGTGACCGCCGGGCCGGGCCTGATCGGCGGCGTTCTGTCTGGGGTCATGCTGGCCAAAGGCCTGTCCGCTGGCAGTGGTTTGCCGTTGATTGGTGTCAATCATCTGGCCGGCCATGCGCTGACCCCCAGACTCACCGATAATCTGCCCTATCCCTATCTGATGCTGCTCGTTTCGGGTGGGCATTGCCAGCTGCTCTGCGTGGACGGGCCGACCCAGTTTCGCAGGCTTGGGGGCACCATTGATGACGCCCCCGGCGAAGCGTTTGACAAGACAGCGCGGCTTCTGGCTCTTCCGCAGCCGGGCGGACCGTCGGTTGAAGACACCGCGCGCCACGGGGATGAAACGCGATTCCGCTTTCCCCGGCCGCTGCTGGATCGCCCGGGATGCGATATGTCGTTCTCGGGGCTGAAAACCGCCCTTTTGCGCGCCCGCGACGGCTGTATCGCAGAGCATGGCGGGCTGCGCGAAACGGACAGGGCAGATCTCTGCGCGGGCTTTCAAGCCGCCGTCCGGGATGTGCTGGCAGAAAAGACAAGCCGGGCCATTGCCCACTATCTTGAAAGCGCGCCCGCTGCGCCATGGCTGGCCGTGGCCGGGGGCGTTGCCGCCAATCAACAGATCAGAGCAGCCCTTGAAAGCAAGGCCCGCGAACAGGGCCTGCAGTTTACCGCCCCACCCCTGCGCCTATGCACCGACAATGCCGCGATGATCGCCTGGGCCGGGCTGGAAAAGTCTGCCACAGAAGCGCCTGACGGGCTGGACTTGTCCGCGCGGCCACGCTGGCCGCTGGACAGCACCGCCGCGCCCATGCTGGGCTCGGGCAAGAAAGGGGCCAAAGCATGAGCAAGATTGCAGTCCTTGGGGGCGGCGCCTTTGGGGCGGCGCTGGCGACGGCGCTTGGGCGCGAGGGCATTCCGGTCACCATGTGGATGCGCAACCCCGGCGCGGCCCAAAGCACCCGCAACGTGCCCCGCCTTCCCGGCGTATCGTTGCCCGATGCCATCACGATCACGGATGTGCCGCCGGAAACGGCTGACATCTGCCTTGTGGCTCTGCCCGTGCAACAGCTCCGCAAAGCGCTGCCCCCTGTGTTGCCAACCGCAGCACTGGTCGCCTGCTGCAAGGGCATCGAGGCAGAGAGCGGGCTGGGCCCAATGGATCTGCTGGCAGAGCTGCAGCCGCAGGCAAGCACCGCGATCCTCACCGGGCCAAGCTTTGCCGCCGATATTGCCCGCGGTCTGCCCACCGCCCTTACGCTGGCGGCCCATGGCACCGATGACGCTCAGCGCTTGCAAGCCGCCCTCGCAACCCCGCGCTTGCGTCTCTATGCGTCGGACGATCCGGTCGGCGCCGAAATGGGCGGCGCCTTGAAGAATGTCATCGCGATATCCTGCGGGGCGTGCATCGGGGCCGGGCTGGGCAGCAGCGCGCGGGCCGCTTTGATGACCCGGGGCCTGTTTGAGATGAAGGAAATGGCGACCACCCTCGGCGCCCGACCGGAAACTCTGTCGGGCCTGTCCGGGCTTGGCGATCTCACCCTGACGTGCCATTCCGAGCAATCCCGTAACTTCCGCTTCGGGCTCACGATCGGGCGCGGCGCAGCCTTCGACGAAGACACCACCGTGGAAGGGGCCGCAACCGCCCTTGCGGCCCATGAAAAGGCTCTGGCTCTTGGGCTGGATCTGCCTGTGATCGAGGCGACCGCCGGGCTGGTCAGCGGCGCGCTCTCGGTTCAGGATGCACTCAACGGGCTGCTGTCGCGCCCACTGCGGATGGAGTGAACCATGGCCTATTGGCTGTTCAAATCAGAGCCATCGACCTGGAGCTGGGATGACCAGGTGGCAAAGGGGGATGCTGGCGAGGAATGGGACGGGGTGCGCAACTACCAGGCCCGCAACTTCATGCGCCAGATGAAGCGGGGCGACCGAGGGTTTTTCTACCATTCGCAAAAGGAAAAAGCCGTGGTTGGCGTGGTTGAGGTCATTGCGGAAAGCCATCCCGACAGCACCACCGACGATCCCCGGTGGGATTGCGTGGACATCAAGGCCATCGATCCTTTTGCCACGCCGGTGACACTGGCACAGATCAAGGCCCATCCAGCCCTGGCCGACATGATGCTCGTGCGCAGCCCCCGCCTGTCAGTGCAGCCTGTCACAGACGCAGAATGGGAAGCCATCTGCGCCATGGGCGCGCAAGCAAGCGCTTGAGGTCACTGGTTGGTTATTGGCGGGGGTCGTCCAGCGAGCCTGTAGATGCAATTCATGGCCACCAAAAGGCGCCAAAGCCTGCCTTTGGCGCATGTAGGCTCAATGGCGAACAATGTCTGGCGCCGCGCCGTCTTGCATTCAATGCAGGCCAAAAGCGCCCGTTACACGCGCCCGCGCAGTCACTCACCAAATTCTTCTGAAAGCATATCAGGGGGCCCCCACCGGACCCCCTGATTCCCCACGATTGCCCCTCGCAACGTGAAATTCGGGTATCCGGCCTTCTGGCCCGATGTCTCATGGATAGCAGTCAGGTCTTAAGAGACCGTGTAGAGGGCAAGGCGGGCTGACAAATTTCCTGTCAGCCCGCCCAACAAAGTCAGCTGTAGACGCTTTCCTTGCCGAAATGCTTCACCAGCATGTAGTAGAACACGGCCCGATACTTATTGCGCTCAGACGCACCATACGTATCCACGGCCTTCTGAATGCCTGCATCCAGATCAGGGCCATCTGCGAGGCCCAGCTTCTTGATCAGGAAATTGTTCTTTACGGTCTCAAGCTCACTCTCCTGCGAGGACGCAACAGTGGAGCTGTCATCATTGTAAATCGATGGGCCACAGCCAATCGTGACCGCGGTGAGCAGGTCCATATCCGGATCCATGCCGCATTTGTTTTTCAGATCGTCTGCATATTTTGCGATCAGCTCATCTCTTTTGCTCATAAAGTGTCCCTTTCCGGCATATTTGTAGGCACCACAGTAGCCACCCTACGCCGCATGCCAAGAAAAATTCCCTCTTTCGCAAATTCGCGTTTACGGTGGGGAACGCGCATAAGAGGTCAGGCATGAACCAACACCGCCCCACAGTCAGCTTTACGCAGATGAAAGATGGCACCAAAGAGGACTATCTTCTGCTCGAAGAGCTGGAGCGGCCCTTTGTTGCGCTCACCGTTGATCGGGTGTTGGCAGAGCTGCGCCGACAAGGGGATGAGACCCTCGAGGGCTATCGCATCACACGCCTTGAACACGCGCTGCAATCCGCAACCCGTGCCCGCCGGGACGGGGCAGATGCGGATTGGATCATTGGCGCACTGCTCCATGACATCGGAGATGGGCTGGCCCCCCGCAATCATGACAGGATGTCTGCCGAAGTGATCCGGCCGTTTGTGCGCTGGGAGGTCACGTGGGTTGTGGCCCATCATGGAATCTTCCAGATGATCTACTATGCCAAGCACTATAACTGGGATGAAAACGCCCGGGATCGCTACAAGGATCACCCCTGCTTTGAGCGCTGTGCCGCTTTCTGTGAGCGCTGGGACCAGGCCAGTTTCGATCCAGACTATGAAAGTGATAATCTGGACAGCTTTGAGCCCGTCTTGCGAGAGGTTTTCGCCCGCAAGGCCCATGATCCAGCCGTGGTGTGTGAAGGGGCGGTCACGCCGTTCCCGATGGCTTCGGGCTAATCCGAGCAGCCGCCCAGCGCCGGATTCTACTTGGGAAATCTTCTATGCCAGGCCCGCCACCTTGGGGCCGTGGCAGTGGCAGCCCCCTCCCAGCCCTGCACCGCAGGAAAGGAAGGGGGCCATGTGTTGATCAGTAGCGGTAGTGCTCGGGCTTGAAGGGCCCTTCGACCGTCACGCCGATATAAGACGCCTGATCGGGCGTCAGCTCTGTCAGCTTTACACCGATCCGGCCGAGATGCAGACGCGCCACCTTTTCGTCGAGATGCTTGGGCAGGATGAACACGCCGGGCTGGTAGGCCGCGCCGTTGTTCCACAGCTCCATCTGAGCCAGCACCTGGTTGGTGAACGAGGCCGACATCACGAAAGACGGATGGCCCGTTGCATTGCCAAGGTTCAGCAAGCGTCCCTCTGACAGCAGGATGATCCGGCTGCCCGAAGGCATCTCGATCATGTCGACCTGATCCTTGATGTTCGTCCACTTGTGGTTCTTGAGGGCGGCAACCTGGATCTCATTGTCGAAGTGGCCAATGTTGCCCACGATCGCCATGTCCTTCATCTCGCGCATGTGCTCGATGCGGATCACGTCCTTGTTGCCCGTGGTGGTGATGAACACGTCGGCAGAGCCCACGACATCTTCCAGAAGAACCACCTCAAAGCCATCCATTGCCGCCTGCAGCGCGCAAATCGGATCCGCTTCCGTCACCTTGACGCGGGCACCAGCGCCCGCCAGCGAGGCTGCAGAGCCTTTGCCCACATCGCCATATCCGCACACGACGGCAACTTTGCCAGCCATCATGGTGTCGGTTGCGCGGCGAATGCCATCGACGAGGGATTCCTTGCAGCCATACTTGTTGTCGAATTTCGACTTTGTGACGCTGTCGTTCACATTGATCGCCGGGAAGGGCAGCTGGCCGCTTTTGTGCAGATCATAGAGACGGTGCACGCCGGTGGTGGTTTCCTCCGACACACCTTTGATCGCATCGCGCGTCTTGGTGAACCAACCGGGGCTGGCTTCCATGCGCTTCTTGATCTGCGCCTTGATGACGGCTTCTTCCTCGGACTGGGGCACGGGGATGATGTCTTCGCCGGCCTCGGCGCGTGCGCCAAGCAGCACATAAAGCGTTGCGTCGCCACCGTCATCGAGGATCATGTTCGGCCCATCGGGGAACATGAAAGACTTGTCGAGGTAATCCCAATGCTCTTCGAGGGACTGGCCCTTGATCGCAAAGACGGGGGTGCCACCAGCCGCAATGGCGGCGGCCGCATGATCCTGCGTCGAGAAGATATTGCAGGACGCCCAGCGCACATCTGCGCCCAAGGCCACCAGCGTTTCAATCAGAACAGCCGTCTGAATTGTCATGTGCAGAGACCCGACGATGCGGGCTCCGGCCAGCGGCTTGCTCTCGCCATACTCGGCGCGCAGCGCCATCAGGCCCGGCATTTCTGTTTCTGCGATGTCCAGTTCTTTGCGGCCAAATTCGGCCAATGCGATGTCGCGGACAATATAGTCATTCGCCATGAGGGCTCTCCTGTCCAATCTGTCACTTTGCGCGTCGCCTATCACCGGAACTCTAAACCGGCAATGAAGAATCCGCCAAAAGCGCGTCCTGTCACACCCGGTGGAGATCCCGCTGCTTGAGATAGGCAGGCGCATCCCTTAACAGAGCGGGCAACCGGATCTGCCGACCGGCCGTCTATCAACAGGGCGCTCTGGCCCGCTTTTGCGAAGGACATCGCCCATGCCCGCCGCCCGCGCCTGGCAACGAATGCTTTCCGGCCGCCGCCTCGATCTGCTCGATCCGACCCCTGTGGATATTGAGATCGAGGACATTGCCCACGGCCTTGCCTTCGTGGCCCGCTGGAATGGTCAGACACGGGGCGACTGGCCCTATTCCGTTGCCGAACATTCGCTGCTGGTTGAGGATCTGTTCACGGCGATGGGCACCAACGTCACCCCGGCAACGCAGATGACGGCGCTTTTGCACGATGCCCCCGAATATGTGATCGGCGATATGATCTCACCAGTGAAGGCCGCTGTCGGGCCTGATTACGGGGCCCTCGATGATCGCCTGACAGCCGCGATCCACCACAGGTTTGGCTTGCCGGGCACTGTGCCGGTTCGGCTCAAGAAGCTGATCAAGAAGGCCGATAAGATTTCTGCCTGGCTGGAGGCCACCCAGATCGCCGGCTTCACAGAGGCCGAGGCCAGCAAGTTCTTTGGCAAGCCCGATCCAGAGCTGATCGCAGGCCGCCGCATTGCACCGCGCCCCCCACAGCAGGTGCGCCAGGATTTCACCGCCCGCCACGCGGCCCTTTTGTCCCGGATGGAGGCCCCATGACCGTTGACCCCGTCGAATTGACCGCCGCGCTTGTGCGCTGCCCCTCGATCACGCCCGAGGAAGGGGGCGCGCTGGTTCTGCTGGAAGAGATGCTCAGCGCCGCAGGCTTCAGCTGCACCCGCATTGATCGGGGCGGCATTTCAAACCTGTTTGCCCGTTGGGGCGCACAGGGTGCGAACCGGTCCTTCGGATTCAACGGACATACGGATGTGGTGCCCCTAGGCGATGAAAGCGCCTGGACGGTTGATCCGTTCGGCGCGGAAATCAAAGATGGTATTCTTTATGGTCGCGGTGCCACGGATATGAAATCGGGCGTGGCCGCCTTTGTGGCCGCCGCCATCGATTTTGTAACCGAAACTCCGCCGGACGGCGCCGTGATCCTGACCATCACAGGCGACGAAGAAGATGTTGCCATCGACGGCACCACGGCAATCCTGGATTGGATGGCAGAGCAGAATGAGCGGATGACCGATTGCCTTGTGGGCGAGCCTACCTGCCCCAATACCATGGGCGAGATGATGAAGATCGGGCGGCGCGGCTCAATGACAGTCTGGCTCAGCGCACAGGGCGTTCAGGGCCATTCCGCCTACCCGCACAGAGCCAAGAATGCCGTGGCCGCCATGGCGCAACTGGGCGCACGGCTTAGCACCCACACGCTGGATGCGGGCACCGAACATTTCGATCCCTCAACCCTTGCGATCTGCACGATCGACACGGGCAATCCGGCCACCAATGTCATCCCGGCCACCAGCACCATGACGGTGAATATCCGCTTTAATGACACCCATAGTGGCGCCAGCCTCACAGACTGGGTCCGCGCCGAGGCCGACAAGATAACCGCGCAAACTGGCGTGGATTTCGAGATGAAGGTGAAGATTTCCGGTGAAAGCTTCATTACGCCACCGGGGCCCCTATCCGCCCTTGTGGCCTCTGCCGTTGAGGCGGAAACAGGCCTTGTGCCCGAGATGTCGACAACGGGCGGCACCTCTGATGCGCGTTTCGTCAAGCATCATTGTCCGGTGGTAGAGTTTGGGCTGGTGGGCAAGACGATGCATCAGGTGGACGAATGTGTCGAGGTGGCCCAGATCGGCCAACTCAAACAGATCTATGGCCGTATCCTGAGGGACTATTTCGCCCATTAGAGCGTGTTAGCGGCGCTTGCGCACAACCTTGCGCTTGCCCTTCTTCTTGGAGGCTTTTGCAGCGGCCGCCTTCTTGGCCCGGCTGGCAGCACGTTTGGGTGACGTGGATTTGCCGCCCCGGCCACTGCGATATCTTGGACCGCCCCGCCCGCGCTCCGGGCCCGGTGTCACTTCTTTTCCGTCAAGCTCAAGAAGCTCCAGCAACAGCCCACCGGTGACAGGCACCGCTTCGGCGATGCGCACCTGCGCGGGCATGCCAATCGTGATCTCACGGCCCGAATCCGCACCCATCAAGCTCTGGGTTTGCGCATCATAGTGGAAATACTCGTCGCCAAGGGCGCGCATGGGCACCAACCCGTCGGCACCGTTCTCATCGAGCTTTATGAACACGCCAAAGCGCGCAATGCCAGAAATACGCCCTTCGAACGTATTGCCGATCCGCTCTGACAGATAGGCGGCCAGGTAGCGATCCGTGGTGTCGCGCTCGGCCACCATCGAGCGGCGCTCGGTTTGGGAAATGTGGCTGCCTGTCGCTTCGAGGCGGTCAATCCCGTCATCATCAAGCCCGTCTTTTCCCCAGCCATGGGCGCGGATCAGACCCCGGTGCACGACCAGATCTGCATAGCGCCGGATGGGCGATGTGAAATGGGCATAGACACCCAACGCCAACCCGAAATGACCGAAATTCTGCGGGCCGTAATAGGCCTGCGTCATCGAACGCAGGGTTGTGATGTTGATGAGCTCGGCGACATCGGTGCCAGCGGCCTGATCCAGCAGACGGTTGAGGTGGCCTGTTTTCAGAACCTGCCCTTTGGCAAGGGTGAGGCCGGCCGACTGCGCTGTCTCACGCAGGGCATCCAGCTTCTCCTGCGAGGGCTCTTCGTGGTTGCGATAGAGCAGCGGCATCTTCTTGGCGGTCAGCGCCTGCCCCGCCGCGACATTGGCCAGCACCATGAATTCTTCGATCAGGCGGTGGGCATCCAGCCTGTCGCGGAACCGGACCGACGTGACCTGCCCCGTCTCAGAAAGAACGATCCGGCGTTCGGGCAGATCAAGGGCAAGGGGCTGGCGCTTTTCACGGGCTTTCAGCGCAGCGTGCCAGGCCGCATAGAGCGGCTTGAGCACAGGATCGAGCAAGGGGCCGGTTTTGTCATCGGGCTGTCCGTCGATGGCAGCTTGCACCGCCTCGTAGGACAGCGAGGCCGCCGAGCGCATCAAAGCCCGATGAAACTGGTGGCCCGTCAGTTGGCCATCCGGCCCCAGAATCATGCGCACAGCAATGCAGGCGCGATCCACCCCTTCGTGCAATGAACACAGGTCCCCGCTCAGCCGATCTGGCAGCATGGGCACGACCCGGTCGGGGAAGTAGGTGGAATTGCCCCGCTCCCAGGCAGAACGGTCCAGCTGAGATCCGGGCGGCACGTAATGGGCGACATCTGCGATGGCGACCCAGACGATATGGCCGCCTTCCGTGTCTGGGTCAGGCTCAGCGAACACAGCGTCATCGTGATCGCGCGCGTCAGAGGGATCGATGGTGATCAGCGGCAGATCGCGCAAATCGACCCGGCCAGACAGGCCAGCGGGCTTGGCTTGATCCGCCTCAGCGATGGCGCCGTCGGGGAACGCATCCGGGATACCGTGCTGGTGGATCGCGATCAGGCTGACCGCCTTTGGAGCCTGGGGATCGCCCAGCCGGTCGGTAATGCGGGCGCGGGGCAGGCCAAGCCGGCCCTTGGGGCCAGATTGCTCGGCCTCGACCAGTTCACCGTCGCGGGCATCATGGGTGGCGCCGGCAGGTACAAGCCATTCCTTATCCGCCCCTTTGTCGATGGGAACGATGCGTCCACCCTCGGCGCCTTTGCGAAAAATACCAAGTATTTTAATGGGGTTGGTGCCAATCCGGCGGATCAGACGCGCCGTATACTGGTGATCTTCCCCTTCGACGGGTGTCAGGCGACACAGGATGCGATCCCCCTCGGCCAAGGCCGGGTCACTGTCACGGCCCAGATAGAGAACGCGCGGCTCGGGCCCGGTGCCCTGCCACTCCATCGGCTTGGCAAAGAGATCGCCTTGGTCATCCGGCGCCTGAAGGCGCAAGACAGAAACGGGCGGCAGGCTATCGGGATCGCGATACGCACCGCGGCGGCGGTCCAATTGGCCTTCTGCTTCAAGTTCTTTGAGCAGACGTTTGAGATCGATCCGCGCCGCGCCCTTGATCCCGAACGCCTTGGCGATATCCCGCTTGGCTGTCTGGCCGGGATGTTCGGCGATCCATGCGAGGATCTGGGATTTGCTTGGAAGGCCTGTCATGGACTGCAGGTATCACGGGCGCGCAGCGGGGGGGAGTGAAAAGCGCTCATGCCCCATACAGGAGCGCGAGATTGTGCACATCCGGGGCGCTGCCCCGGACCCCGGAGTATTTTTACCAAGCTGATGAGCAGATTGGCGGAGCCGCTGCGCGCGGCGTGAAATCAGGAGGCGGGCGTGCTGCTGACGCCGACCTGAGCCGGGCGCAGGAGGCGATCGCTGATCATGAAGCCCACCGTCATCACCTGGATGATGTCGCCCGCTTTGGTTCCCGGTACGGGCGCCTCGAACATGGCTTCGTGGATCTGGGGATCAAAGGCCTCGCCTTCTTTTGGCGAGATCACCGTGACGCCGTGCTTTGAGAACACGTTCAGCAATTCGCGCAAAGTCAGCTCAACGCCTTCCTGCAAAGCGGAATTGGCTTCGCCTTCGGCTTCTTCCGCGGCTTTCAGGGCGCGCTGAAGGTTGTCGTAGACCGGCAGCATGTCGCGCGCCATGCGCGAGCTGCCATAGGTTTCGGCTTCGCGGCGGTCGCGGTCTGCGCGCTTGCGGGCATTTTCAGCCTCTGCGAGGGCGCGCATCCACCTGTCACGCATGTCATCCCGCTCGGCAACCAGGGCTTCGATCTCCGGGTCTGCCGTGTCGTGTTCTTCCGATCCAAGATCGATATCACCGCCCTCTTCGGCGATTTTCGTGATATCGAGCTGCTCTTCTTCTCTCGGGTCCGCCATCATGGCCTCCTAAGTTCGGTCCGACAGGATCCGGCCCACTGCCTGGGCCGTGTAATCCACAATCGGAACGATCCGTCCGTAATTCAGTCGTGTCGGGCCGATAACCCCTACGGCGCCGATAATCTTTCGATCCGCGTTCATATAAGGACTGACGACCAGAGAGGAACCCGAAAGTGAGAAAAGCTTGTTTTCACTTCCGATGAAAATTCGCACACCGTCGCCTTGATCGGCGAGGTCAAGAAAATCGGCGATATCGCGTTTGCGCTCGAGATCGTCGAATAACTCCTTGATACGATTGAGAGTATCCTCGTCGCCTGAGCCGTCGATCAGATTTGAGCGGCCGCGCACGATCAATCGGGCCTCATCATCCTCGCCCGTATCGCCCCAGACTGCGACACCCTGTTCCACCATCTCAGCGGCCAAACGGTCGATTTCGGCGCGCCGAGCCGCGATTTCGCGCGAGATGACACCGCCAAGCTCGGACAGGGTGCGCCCCTCTGCCAGGGCGTTAAGAAAGTTTGACGCCTCACGCATCGAACTTGCTGTTTGCCCAAGCGGCGGGGTGAAAACTCGATTTTCCACCTGCCCGTCAGCAAAGACCAGAACAACGAGCGCGCGATCATGGCCAAGCTGGACAAACTCAATGTGTTTCACCGGCGCTTCATGCTTTGGTGCCAGCACGAGGCTTGCCACCTGGGTTGCCCCAGACAGCGCATTGCCCACTTGCGTCATGACTTGGGCGATATCCGCATCGCTCGACGCCCCATCGAGCGTGGCGTCGATCATCTCGCGATCTTCCGCGTCAAGTCCGCCCACTTCGAGCAGACCATCAACAAACATGCGCAGGCCAAACTGCGTTGGCACCCGGCCCGCCGAGATATGCGGGCTGCCCAGAAGGCCCAAATACTCAAGATCCTGCATCACGTTGCGAATCGTTGCCGCCGACACTTTCTCCGACAGGCTGCGTGTCAGCGTGCGCGATCCGACTGGGTCACCCGTTTCCAGATAGCCTTCAACAACCCGCCGGAACACTTCCCGCGAGCGTGCGTTCATATCGGACAGAAGTTTCGAAGCGTCGTCCATAGGGGGCCCGGGGCTGGAACTCTCAGATCGGTCAAAACAGTGCGCCTCTGCCAATGTAGGGACAACGCCAAGGGCAGTGCAAGGCATGACGGGGTTGCATCGCGCCAGAGAGCCCGTAAGACGGAACAACCTTATTATCACGGAGCCTGCCATGCGTCCTTCCGGCCGTCAGACTGACGAAATGCGCCCTATCGAGATTGAAACCGCCTTCACCCGCCACGCGGAGGGCTCTGTTCTGATCAAATGCGGCCACACCCATGTGCTGTGCACCGCATCGCTGGAGGAGCGGGTGCCGCCGTTTCTCAAGAATTCGGGCCTTGGCTGGGTGACGGCCGAATATGGCATGCTGCCGCGCGCAACCCACACACGCGGCCGCCGCGAGGCTGCGGCGGGCAAGCAATCTGGAAGAACACAGGAAATTCAACGGCTTATTGGTCGCTCTCTGCGGGCTTGCATTGACCGTTCGGCCCTGGGTGAGCGGCAGATCACCGTGGATTGCGATGTGTTGCAGGCAGATGGCGGTACGCGCTGTGCTGCGATCACGGGTGGCTGGGTGGCGCTGCGCCTTGCAGTGAACAAGCTGATGAAGGCCGGGCTGATCAAATCCGATCCGATCCGGGATCACGTTGCAGCAGTTTCTTGCGGGATCTATGCCGGACAGCCCGTGCTGGATCTGGACTATGCAGAGGACAGCGAAGCCGGCACCGATGGCAATTTCGTGATGACAGGCGCAGGCCGCATGATCGAAGTTCAAGCCAGCGCTGAGGGGGCGACCTTCTCGCGCCAGGAAATGGACACGCTGCTTGGCCTTGCTGAAAAGGGCGTGGCGGAGCTGGCCGCGGCCCAGAAGGCGGCCGTTTCCTGATGCGGGCCTTCGACGGCGATAAGTTGGTGATTGCCTCCCACAACGCGGGCAAGCTGCGCGAAATTTCTGCGCTTTTGACACCGTTTGGCATCACCTGCGCCTCGGCCGCTGATTTCAATCTGGATGAGCCTGAAGAAACCGAAAGCACATTTGCTGGAAATGCGCGGATCAAAGCGCATTTCGCAGCAAAGGGCGCGGGTCTTCCCGCCTTGTCAGACGACAGCGGCATTGCGGTTGATGCCCTCGACGGTGCGCCCGGTGTCTACACGGCGGATTGGGCGGAAACCCCTGAGGGCCGTGATTTTCCAATGGCTATGGAAAAGGTCTGGACTGCGGTTCAGAAAACCGGCGCCGCAGCCCCCTTTACCTGTCGTTTCATGTGTACCTTGTGCCTTGCCTGGCCTGACGGGCATGACGAGATTTTCGAAGGCAAGGTGGAAGGGGAGCTGGTCTGGCCCATGCGCGGCGCCTTGGGCTTTGGCTTCGATCCCGTGTTCAAGCCGCTAGGGGAAACCCTCACCTTTGGTGAGATGGACCCGGCCCGCAAACACAGCATGTCCCACCGTGCGGATGCTTTTGCCAAGCTTATCGCCGGGCCGTTCGCTCAACGCGGATGACCCGGCTCGGGCTCTATATTCATTGGCCCTATTGCCAGGCGAAATGCCCCTATTGCGACTTCAACTCGCATGTTGTGCGCAGTATCGATATGGATGCCTGGGCGGATGCGTATCTATCTGAAATAAAACAGTTATCTGAGATTACCGAGGGCCGGGTTCTTTCTTCGGTTTTCTTTGGGGGCGGCACGCCTTCTTTGATGTCGCGTGATCTGGTGGCGCGGGTGATGGATGCCATCCGCAGCGCATGGCCCATCGCCAATGACTGGGAAGTCACATTGGAGGCAAACCCAACCTCCGTTGAAGCAGACAGGTTCGCGGCATACCGGATGGCGGGGGTGAACCGCATCTCCATGGGGGCCCAGGCCCTCAACGACACAGACCTGAGGCGGCTTGGGCGTCTGCACACTGTGGCAGAGGCCCGCGATGCTTTTGCCGTTGCGCGGGATGCGTTTGACCGGGTGTCCTTCGATCTGATCTATGCCCGGCAAGACCAGTCTTTGGCGGCTTGGGAAGACGAGCTTGGTCAGGCGCTTGAAATGTCCATCGATCACCTGTCGCTCTACCAGCTGACCATCGAGCCGGGCACCGCTTTCGGCGATCGCTTTGCCAAGGGTGGGCTGGCCGGGTTGCCGGATGAGGACCTGGCAGCCGACATGTATGAACTGACCCAGCGCATGTGCAACGCTGCTGGCATGCCAGCCTATGAGGTATCAAACCACGCGCGGCCCGGCGCGGAAAGCCAACACAATCTGATCTATTGGACCGGGGCGGATTATATTGGCATCGGGCCCGGTGCCCATGGGCGGCTCACTCTGGGCGGTAAACGCTATGCCACTGTGTCGGAAAGCGCGCCAGTTCAATGGCTTAGTATGGTGTCTAAGTCTGATCTTTCACCAACAAGCTGGGATGTTCTTTCTGCCGACGACCAGATCTCAGAAGCTTTGATGATGGGGCTGCGCCTGAATTCCGGCGTTGCGCTGGAGCGCCTTGCCCAGTTGGGTGCGGATCTTGATGACAGGATTGCCCCGCTGGTTGAGGCGGGCTTCCTGAAGGTTGACGATCAGGCGCTTCAGACCACCTCTGAAGGGCGTATCATGCTGAACGCAGTGTTGAGAGAACTCATCGCGGGCTGAGGCCATGAGGCTGATCTGGGCAACCTTCGGAATCCTTGCGCTGTGCTTTGGCACGGTTGGTATCGTGTTGCCGTTGGTGCCTACAGTGCCGTTTCTGCTGCTTGCGGCTTTCTGTTTCGCACAATCCTCGCCCCAACTGCACAATTGGCTGGTCAATCATGCGGTGTTGGGCCCCCCGATCCGCGATTGGCAGGCCCATGGGGCCATTCGACGGCCAGCCAAACTGATGGCCACTGCTTCAATCGCGTTGGTCTTTGGGCTGTCTGTTGTGCTTGGGCTTGGCTGGCATATTCTGGCGATCCAGGCAGCCGTTCTTTGCGCCGTTTTGCTGTTTATATGGACCCGTCCTGAGGCTGCGCGCTGAGAAGGCTGCACAGCGCATCAAGCTGATCGAGATCCTTATAAGCGATCGTCACCGCACCGCCGCCCCCGCGATGGGCAATCTGCACCTTCATGCTGAGCTGGGCTGATAGGTCATTTTCGAGCGCTTTTGTGTCTGCGTCTTTGGCCTGCGCACCGCCCGAGCGGCTCTGCCGTTTCTGCGGCGGCTTCTTGAGGTGGTTTTCCAGTTGCCGCACAGACCAGCCCTGCTTGCTGGCCGCCTGTGCCAGCTCTGTGGCATCGCTGTCAGACAACGGCACAAGCGCCCGCGCATGTCCCATCGACAATGCGCCCTCAGCCACCAGTGCTTTCACGGTATCTGGCAAACCGGTCAGACGCATCATATTGGCGATGTGACTGCGGCTTTTGCCCAGCGCCTTGGACAGCTGTTCTTGTGTATGGCCGAAGCGATCCGTCAACTGCTGGTATCCAAGCCCTTCTTCAATCGGGTTCAGGTCCGCGCGTTGGATGTTTTCAATAATCGCGACTTCCAACACCTCTGTGTCGTCCATTTCGCGTATAATGACCGGCACTTCGTGCAACCGCGCCCGCTGTGCAGCGCGCCAGCGACGCTCGCCCGCAACGATCTCATACTTGTTTGGGCCCACTGGGCGCACGATCAACGGCTGAATAATGCCTTTTTCCCGAACAGATTCAGACAGTTCATCCAATTTTGCAGGATCAAAGCGCGTCCGGGGCTGATCTGGGTTTGGATGAAGAGACTCAACTGGCAGCTTCTTTTCGGCAACGGGGCCATCTGAAGTATCTGCCTGCTGATCCAGCGCAATGTCAGACATGAGGGCAGACAAGCCGCGCCCCAGGCCGCGTTTTGTCTTTTTTTCACCGTCGCTCATGATCAATCCTTCCTTCAGGCCGCAGCTTTGGCATTTCTGGCCAGAATTTCCGAGGCCAACGCGCGATATGCGGCACTGCCCTTTGAAGCGCTGTCATATTCCAGTACGGGCAAGGCATGAGACGGGGCCTCGCTGATCCGCACATTGCGGGGAACGCGGGTGTCGAAGACCAGTTCGCCCAATGCTTCGCGCGCATCTTCTTCAACCTGCAAAGACAAGTTGTTGCGGCCATCAAACATGGTCAACACAACACCTTCGATGCGCAGAGAAGGATTGGCCCCTTGGCGCACCTCTCTCAAGGTGAGCATCAGTTGTGACAGGCCTTCCAATGCAAAGAATTCGCTCTGAAGCGGCACCAAAACAGAATCTGCTGCCACCATGGCGTTTACCGTAAGCAAATTCAGGGACGGTGGGCAGTCAATCAGGATGTAATCCAGCTGTTCTGTAAGCTCTGTCCGCCGTCGAAGCGCGTTTCGGAGGAGAAAGCTCCGCCGTTCATGGCTCACAAGCTCAATATCAGCGGAGGCAAGATCTGTGGTGCCGGGGCATAGAAAAAGGCCTTCGACGCTTGTCTCAATGGCCACTGTTTCAAGGGGAATACCTTCTAAGAGCAGATCATAGGTGGTCTTGCGCCTTGTGTCCGGCATGGAGCCCAATCCGGTGGAGGCATTTCCCTGCGGGTCCAGATCAACGATCAGCACGCCGTGGCCAAGCTCCGCAAGCGCCGCTGCAAGGTTGATGGCCGTTGTTGTTTTCCCAACCCCGCCCTTCTGATTGGCAATTGCAATGATGCGCGGCAGATCAGGCATGAGAAATATCCGTTAGAACGAGGATCGCAGCCGACGGATCCGTCGTGCTAGGCACTGTTTGCGCTTTAAATTCCCAGCGATCAAGAGCCTCTGACATCTCTTGTTTAAAACGCGCGCCCTTTGGGAAAACACAGGTGGTTTTTGGGGTCCGCAATTGCTCTGTCAGGTCTAAAAGTTTCGGCAAGCTTGCCAGGGCCCGCGCAGACAAGACGTCATACTTACTGTTTTCTGGCAGGTTCTCGATGCGGGTTGCTAGAATCGTAACCGGCACGTCAGTCTCTCGGCTGACCTGGCGCAGAAAAGCCGCTTTGCGCTGGTCTGACTCGACGAGTGTGAATTTCAAAGCGGGCCGCGTGTTCTGCGCTTGTATCGCCGCCACGAGGCCCGGAAACCCGCCGCCACTTCCAAGATCCGCCCAGCTTTGTGCCTCTTCTGGCGCATGTTGAAGAAGCTGAAGGGAATCTGCAAAATGTCGTGTCTCAAGATCCTCGAGGGTTCCTGGCGCCACGAGATTAATCTTTTTGTTCCACTTGCGTAGAAGGCTCGCATAGAGCTTTAGCTTCTCAGATGTTTCACGTGAAACATCCGGCCCAAAATCCGTCATCCTGTTGCCCGCGCCTGGTTCTTGCGTAGGCGCGACAAGATCAAGGTCAGCGCTGCCGGCGTCATGCCCTCTATGCGGCCAGCTTGCGCCAGCGTTCGGGGCTGCACGCGCTCAAGCTTTGCGGTCAGCTCTCCTGACAGGCCACTCAAGACACCGTACTCAAAATCAGCCGGAATCTCGACAGCTTCGTCGCGGGCCAATGCCGATGCATCCTTCTCCTGACGCTCGATATAATTCGCATATAGGGCGTCTCGTGAGATCTGGTCCGCGATATCTTGATCAATCTCCGCCAAGTCTGGCTCAAGATGAACCAGTTGCTCCATCTTTGCCTCTGGCAACGAAAGAGCTTCAATGCCTGTTCGGGCAGCGGTGTCAGGATTAATCCGCACGCCCTGCCCTGCCAGCGCCCGCGCTGAAAAGCTGATAGACTGCAGCTTGTTCCGCGCTGCGCCCATCGCCGCGGTTTTCTCGCCAAAGGCGGCCGCACGCTCTGCGCCGAGACAGCCAATCTGTTCTGCAATCGGCGTCAGGCGCTGGTCCGCGTTGTCGGCGCGCAAGGACAGGCGAAACTCAGCGCGCGACGTGAACATGCGATATGGCTCTGTCACACCCGCTGTGATCAGATCATCGATCATCACACCAATATAGCTGGAGCGCCGCGAAAAAATCAGCGGCGCGCGCCCTTGTGCCTTCAACGCTGCGTTCAGCCCTGCCACAAGTCCCTGCGCGGCGGCCTCTTCATAACCGGTGGTGCCATTAATCTGGCCCGCGAGGTACAGATTATCGAGCTTGCGAAGGCGGAGCGTTTCGTCAAGCGCGCGGGGATCGACGTAATCATATTCAATGGCGTAGCCAGGCTGCAGGATGCGCGCCTCTTCAAGCCCCTCAATTGAAGTGACATAAGCCTTCTGAACGTCTTCTGGCAGAGAGGTCGAAATCCCGTTTGGATAGACTGTGTCGTCTTCAAGCCCCTCTGGTTCAAGGAAAATTTGGTGTGACTGCTTGTCTGCAAATCGCACAATCTTGTCTTCGATAGACGGGCAGTACCTGGGCCCGACGCCTTCGATATGTCCGCCATACATCGCCGATCGAGACAGGTTGTCCCGAATGATCTGGTGGGTGGTTTCATTGGTATGGGTGATACCACAAGCGATCTGTCGGGCCTCGGGCGCCTTGGACAGGAAAGAAAAGAGCGCAGGGTCGTCATCACCTGGCTGGCTTTCAAGCCGCGCCCAATCGATTGTGCGGCCATCAAGGCGCGGCGGCGTTCCCGTTTTCAGACGCCCCAGAGGCAAGTCTAAACCGTGTATCCGGTCAGCCAACGCAATCGACGGTGCGTCACCCATGCGGCCGGCGGCAAAACTTTCCTCTCCGATCAGGATGCGACCCCGTAGGAATGTCCCGCTGGTAAGGATCACTGTCTGCGCACGGACGTCCTCTCCGTTTGCGAGACGCACGCCTTTGACCACATTGCCATCAAGAAGCAGATCAACAACTTCTCCGGCAAGGACCGTCAGATTATCCTGCTGCGCAGTCATCCGCTGTACTGCAGCACGGTACAAGGCGCGGTCAGCTTGAGCACGGGGACCTTGAACCGCTGGTCCTTTCTTACGGTTGAGCAGTCGGAACTGAATGCCAGCTGCATCGGCGGCCCGGCCCATGATGCCATCCATAGCATCAATCTCTCGGACCAGATGGCCCTTGCCCAACCCCCCAATCGCCGGATTGCAGGACATCACGCCCAGATCCGTTTCCTTAAGGGTCACCAGTATCGTGGTGGCACCCATGCGTGCAGCGGCGTGGGCCGCCTCGGCACCTGCATGCCCGCCACCGATCACTACGACATCTGCACTGTCATGTTTCACGTGAAACATCCCTATTTGCCGATACAGAAGCTGGAGAAAATCTCACCCAGCAGATCTTCTACACCAATGCGCCCTAGCAGCCCATCCAGACTCAGAAGCGCCTCCCTCATATCCTGTGCGGCCAGTTCAGGGAAGTCATTGCCATACTCAAGCCGTGTCTGCGCCGACTCCAGCGCTGCACGCGCGCGCCGGATGGCTGTGGCATGGCGGCTATGAGTGGCCCCTGGATCAACGGGTTGTCTGGCTGAAAGCCGGGCTTGGATTGCCGCAATTAAAGCATCCAACCCGAGACCTGTTTTACCAGATATAGAAAATTGACCATCTATATGGTCTACATCTGCCTTAGGGTGGGCAAGAATATCCTCTGGATCAGGCTGCATTCCATCTGGCGGCGGGCCAAGAAAAATCCGCAGATCAGCGGCCTCTGCCCGTTTACGTGCAAGGGTGATCCCCGCCCTTTCAACTGGATCCTGGCCTTCTCGCACGCCGGCCGTATCCAAAAGCGTCACGGGCAATCCACTCAGGTCCATCCGAACCTCGACAACATCGCGGGTTGTTCCAGCGATCTCAGAGGTGAGCGCGGCCTCCCGTCCCGCCAAGGCATTCAGCAAGGTCGACTTGCCCACATTCGGCGCACCGACAATTGCCACCTCAAAGCCCTGCCGCACGCGCTCTGCAAAGGGCACGGCCGCGATGGCTGCTTGGAAATCACTTTGCAGCGATGTCAGGATCCCAAGTACCTCTGGCGTCACATCAACGGGCACCTCTTCATCGGCGAAATCAATCGTCGCCTCCAGCAGAGCAGCCGCCCGGATCAGCTGGCTGCGCCACCCCTCTGCCTGTGCGCTGAACTGACCGGATACGCCCCGCAAGGCTTGCTGGCGCTGCATTTCGGTTTCCGCGTCGATCAAGTCTGCCAAAGCTTCGACTTGCGGCAGGTCAAGCCGTTCGTTCTGCAGGGCGCGGCGCGTAAACTCCCCCGCTTCTGCTGGACGGAGGCCCTCAAACGTCTCCAGCCGGTTCAGGAGCGCGTTCACAACCGCGATGCTGCCGTGACACTGGATTTCCAGAACAGGCTCACCTGTGAAGCTCTGACCGTCTGAAAAGGCCAAAAGCAACGCCTCATCAAGGATGGCCCCGTCCTGTCGCAACGTTCGCAGAGCAGGTTTTCGCGGAGAAATTGGTGCCGCCTCAAACAGGGACGGCACCTCGAGGGCCCGTGGCCCTGATATGCGGATGATGGCCACGCCCGATCGCCCAGGCGGCGTGGCCCGGGCAAAAATCGTGTCCATCCCGGGTCTCTCCTCAGGCGTTCATAGAGTCGAAGAACTCGCCGTTCGTCTTCGTCTGTTTCAGCTTGGAAATCAGGAATTCGATCGCATCTGTGGTGCCCATCGGGTTCAGGATGCGGCGCAGAACGAATGTTTTCTGCAGGTCTTTGGGATCAACCAGCAGATCTTCTTTCCGCGTTCCGGACTTCAGGATATCCATCGCCGGGTAGACGCGCTTGTCGGCCACCTTACGATCCAGCACGATTTCGCTGTTACCCGTGCCTTTGAATTCTTCGAAGATCACTTCGTCCATGCGCGAGCCCGTGTCGATCAGAGCGGTCGAGATGATCGTCAGGCTGCCGCCTTCCTCGATGTTCCGTGCCGCACCGAAAAAGCGCTTGGGCCGCTGCAATGCATTGGCATCCACACCACCGGTCAGAACCTTACCAGACGAGGGCACAACGGTGTTGAAGGCGCGGCCCAGACGGGTGATCGAGTCGAGCAGGATGACAACATCGCGCTTGTGTTCGACGAGGCGTTTGGCCTTCTCAATCACCATTTCAGACACGGCAACGTGGCGGGTGGCCGGCTCGTCGAAGGTAGACGAGATCACCTCACCTTTCACCGAGCGCTGCATGTCGGTCACTTCTTCCGGACGTTCGTCGATCAGCAGAACGATCAGATAGCATTCCGGGTGGTTCTGCTCGATAGAGCGCGCAATGTTTTGCAAAAGAACCGTCTTACCGGTGCGCGGCGGAGCCACGATCAGCGCCCGCTGGCCCTTCCCGATCGGCGCCACCAAGTCAATGATCCGGGCGGAGCGATCCTTGATGGTAGGATCTTCGATTTCCATCTTCAGGCGCTCATCGGGATACAGCGGCGTCAGGTTGTCGAATGCAATCTTGTGACGCGCCTTTTCCGGCGACTGGAAGTTGATCTGCGTCACCTTTGTCAGGCAGAAATACCGCTCGTTTTCGCGCGGAGCCTGCATGACGCCGCTAACCGTATCCCCGGTGCGCAGCGAATGTTGGCGGATCATCTCGGGCGAGACATAGATATCATCGGGGCCCGAAAGGTAGTTGGCCTCCGGAGAGCGCAGAAACCCAAACCCGTCCTGCATAACCTCAAGCACGCCATCGCCGGAGATTTCCCAACCTTCCTCAGCGCGTTCCTTGAGGATCTGGAACATCATGTCGCCTTTGCGCATGGTCGACGCATTGTCGATTTCCAGCTCCTCGGCGAGGGCTACAAGGTCTTTCGGTGTCTGGGCTTTCAGCTCGGACAGGGAGATCTTTTCGAGAGTGTCTTCGGTCATGGAGATCAACATTTACCAGAGCGGCACAGGCGCTCGATGGTATCCTTGTGTTCATTTGGCCAATCTGACGGCCGGAACAAATGTGTGACGTGGGATAAGCCAACCGGACGGTTAGCGACCTCGGCCTACAGCGCGCTGTCAGCCGAGTCAAGCATCGCGGTCAGAACGGCTTCACCACAACAGAAATCACGATCACCAGCAGCAACACTGTCGGTACTTCGTTCATGATCCGGTACGTCTTGCCAGAGCGATGATTTTCGCCGGCCACAAACTCTTTGCGACGCGCGGCCAACCACATGTGGAACCAGGTCATGGCGATCACGCAAACTGCCTTCATGTAGGGCCACAGAGCCCCCCAATCGACCGCTCCGGGCGTTGCAACAAGCGCTAAGCCAAACACCCAGGTGGCGATCATGGCCGGGTTCATGATCACCTTGAGCAGCTTGTACTCCATCATCTGAAACAGCGCGTCGGTTTCGCCACCAACGGCAACCCGTTCTGTGTGATGCACATAGAGCCTCGGAAGATAGAACAGCCCTGCCATCCAGGAGATCACCGAGATGATGTGCAGACTTTTCGTCCAGGGATATGCTGCCGCCAGAAGGTCCAAGATCACGGGGGTCGCCTTTCCTCATTCTTAGCCCTCTTAAAATAAAAATAAGAAAGAAAGAAAAGATGTGGTTGATGTAGGGCCTGTGAAGAATGGGGATTAACGATTTATTCACAGCTTTCTACAGGGCGGGACAAGCTACTAACAGATCATGAAGATCAAAGGCTATCGGAAAAACCATTAAATAATATCAATATCTTAGGAAAAATTATGGCTGATCACTCTGTGGATAAGCTGTAGGAGAGATGCGGGATAAGCCAGCGCTTCACAACTCTGCGAAAGCAGAAACTAACCGTTTGTTAATCTTGGTTAGAATGTGGTTTACCCAGTGATGAACCAGAGCGGGCAAATCTGTCCCAAACGCTCCCCAAGACGTGCCAGTTGTTACACGCAAGTTATTCCTAGGTTATCCACATGCCGCTTGTTCTTGCTTCGACGTCTCCGATCCGCACAGCGTTGCTTTCTCAGGCTGGTATAGACCACGATGTTCTTAAAGCACCGGTCGATGAAGATGCGATCCGCATGGCGCTGACCGCTGAAGGAGCACGACCGCGTGATATGGCGGATGCCCTGGCAGAGGCCAAGGCACGGCGCGCCTCGTCAAAGCGGCCAGATGCGCTGTGCGTGGGCTGCGATCAAATCCTCGAATTTGAGGGCGTGGCAAAGGGCAAGTTTACCTCGCCGGAAGATGCCAAGGCTGGCCTCACAAAGATGCAGGGGCAAAAGCACTTTCTTCACAGCGCAGCGGTGATCTACGAAATGGGCGCTCCGATCTGGCGCCATGTCAGCACGGTACGCATGTATATGCGCAGCCTGTCCGAGCGCTACATCTCCGATTATGTGGATACATATTGGGAAGAGATCGCATATTGTGCGGGGGGTTACCGTGTTGAGGCAGAAGGCGCGCGCCTGTTCACCCGGATTGAGGGGGATTTCTTTGCCGTTCAGGGCTTACCCTTGCTAGAGTTGGTGTCATATCTGGCCCTGAGGGGGGATATTGAAGCATGAGTGACCGTAAAGTACCGATTGCAGCCGTTCTTGGCGCGCCCGTGGCCCATTCCCGCTCGCCCAAACTGTTTCGCCATTGGCTGAACCAGTATGGGATCGAAGGCCATTATGTACCGCTTCACGTAGAGCAAGCTGATCTTCCGCAAGTGCTCCAAGCATTGCCAGCGATGGGCTTTGTCGGCTGCAATGTGACCATTCCCCACAAAGAAAAAGTACTTGAGCTGGCAGATGTAATTACGGACCGGGCTGCTTTGATCGGCGCAGCCAACACCGTGACATTCCGCGACGGCAAGGTTTTCGCAGACAATACGGATGGCCACGGATTTGTGGCAAACCTCCGCCAAGGCGCCCCGGGATGGGAGCCAAAATCTGGAGCAGCAGCCGTTTTGGGCGCAGGCGGTGCAGCCCGGGCAGTCATTCATTCCCTGCTTGAACTGGGTGTTCTGAACATCCGTCTGGCAAATCGCTCGCGCCCCCGCGCTGAGGCCCTGCGCAACGAGTTTGGGCCCAAGATCACCGTTTATGACTGGGTTAAAGCGAGTGATATGTTCGAAGGGGCTGCCACAGTTGTGAACACCACGTCGCTTGGCATGGAGGGCAAGGCCCCTTTCAAAGTGCCGTTGGACACTCTGGAGCCGACCGCCGTTGTGGGTGATCTCGTTTATACGCCCCTGAAAACTGATTTTCTGCAAGTGGCTGAAGGTCTTGGCTGTCAGGTGGTCGATGGTTTGGGAATGCTGCTGCATCAGGCTGTGCCGGGATTTGAGCGCTGGTTTGGCGTCGAGCCAGCGGTGGAAGCCGCCACGCGGGACGCTGTTCTGTCATGAGCCCCTATAAAGTGGGTCTTACCGGCTCGATCGGCATGGGGAAATCCACAACGGCAGCGTTGTTTGCTGCCCATGACGATGTGGCGGTGTGGGATGCGGATGCGGCGGTGCATCGGCTTTATGCTGCAGGTGGGGCCGCGGTGGCCCCCATCGCGGCCCTTTGCCCTGCCGCGCTGGGCCCGGATGGCATTGATCGATCCGCATTGAAGGAGTGGATCGCGCAGGATCCAACCGCCATTCGGCAGATCGAAAGCATTGTGCACCCCCTTGTCGCCGATGATCGCGCGACGTTTCTGAACGAAACCTCTGCAAGGATTGTCATCCTCGATATTCCGCTTCTGTTCGAAACCGGTGGCGACGCGCAGATGGATCTTACGGTTGTTGTGTCTACGGACGCTGCCACGCAAAAATCGCGTGTTCTGCAACGCCCGGGCATGACAGAAGCGCAGTTTGAGCGCATTGTATCGTTGCAAATGGCGGATGCCGAAAAACGGCAGCGCGCGGACGCAATTGTTGATACGTCTTCCATGGAAGCTGCCCGGCGGGATGTTGCGGCGGTGCTCAGCCGGATTAGGGAGCAGATTGATGCGTGAAATCGTGATGGACACCGAAACCACGGGCCTTGATCCCTATGATGGGCATCGGATCGTGGAAATCGGCGGGGTTGAGCTGCACAACCACGTTCCCACCGGCCGCACCTACCACCAATACATCAACCCCCAGCGGGATATGCCGCAGGAAGCCTTCAATGTGCACGGCATCTCAGAAGAATTTCTGCGCGATAAACCGCTTTTCAGCGATATCGCGCAGGCGTTTTTGGATTTCGTGGGGGATGCCAAGCTCGTCATTCACAATGCCAGCTTTGACATGAAGTTCCTCAACGCGGAACTGAAATGGGTTGGCAAGCCCCTGCTGCCAGACAACCAAGCCCTTGATACGCTTGCCATTGCGCGCAAACGCTTTCCTGGCTCGCCGGCGTCTCTGGATGCGCTGTGCCGCCGATTTGGCATCGACAACTCCAATCGAACTCTGCACGGCGCCTTGCTCGACAGTGAAATTCTTGCCGATGTGTATCTGGAGCTGATCGGTGGCCGCCAGCCAGATTTCGCACTGTCGGCGGATGCGCCCGGCAGTGAAGGTCAAAGTTCTGCGTGGCGCGTGCCTCCACGGCCAAGCCCCCTGCCCGCTCGGATTACGGATGCGGAAAAAGAAACCCACCGCGCCTTTGTCAGCGCGATGGGTGAAAAAGCAATCTGGTCCCGTTTTACAGGATGATTTCGGCGCTTTAGGCGTTGGAGGGCGCGGGCGCCTCTGCTCCGTTTGCCTGCGCGGCGGCACGCTTTGAGATTTCGTTGCGATACATCGAGATGAAATCGATGTTTTCCAGGTTCAGCGGCGGGAAACCACCGTCGCGCGTGATGTCGGATACGACCCGGCGCACGAAGGGGAACAGCATCCGGGGGCATTCGATCAGCAAGAAGGGGTGCAGCTGCTCATCCGGCACGTTTTCGATCGAGAAAATGCCGCCATACTCAAGCTCAAGCACAAACATCGGCGCACCGTCGCCCTTGTTCTTGCTTTCCACGTTGAGCTTCATCAGCACTTCGTACTGGTTGGCCACAGACCGCTTCTTCGCATCAAGGTTCACGGAAACCTGAATATCAGGCTGCACATCACCGCTGATGCCTTTCTGCGCCACGATATTTTCAAACGACATATCCCGGATAAACTGACCAAGGATTTGCATCTTTACTTGCGGGGTGGCGTCCGGCGCTGCGGCGGCCTTTTCTTGTTCTTCAGCCATTGGAAAAACCTCTCAATCCATAACGTATGTTGGCGGTGGGGTTATCAGCCTTGGCGCGCCGCTTCAATGGAGGGATCATGTCCGCCTGCCCTCAATCGCGCGGCTGCGTCCAGCCCGATGGCCCATCGGGTTTGTCGAGATCCGTATAATCAGCCTCGATCACATCCGCATCGGAGCGCGAACTGTAGGTATACTCCCGCGACTGCTGCGTGCCCCCGGTGCTCATAGTGCTCTGAAATTGAACGGAACTTACCTTGATCCGCGCCTTGGCAGCGCGGAAAACAACGGATCGAAAAGCCGGGATCAGCAGCGCGAATCCGAACGCATCCGTGAAAAATCCAGGGGTCAGCAAAAGTGCTCCGGAAAACAGGATCATTGCGCCATGGGCCAATGGCTCTGTCGGGTCATTGAGCGTGCTGAAACTGCTTTGCACCTCCCGCAGCACCGCGACACCCTGCTGACGGACAAGATATGTGCCCAAAATGGCGGTAAGAATCACAATCGCGAGTGTTGGCCACAGCCCGATTGCCCCCCCAACAGTGATAAACAGGGCAATCTCGATCAGGGGGATTGCAAGAAACAGGATGAACAGGATCATATTGATCTTTCTTTCAGGTCTATCGTGCCAATCTGGCGATCAGGAAACAGCCGCCCACGGTGGACTTGGCTGCGTTCACTCCCTAAATAAGTAGGGAAACCACAAGTTACCATGTCTTCCCGTCAAGAGGGCCCTATGAACATTGCCGTAATTCAGTTGCTGGTTCTTGCCGGCATCGCACTTTTCCTGATTTTGCGGCTCAGATCCGTATTGGGGACACGGGAAGGCTTTGAAAAACCTCCTGCGCCCGCGCCTTCAGCAAATGACGAAGCGTCGCAGGCCCGCAAAGGCTTCGAGGTGATCGAGGGCGGTGCGGATCGCGACATTGTCGATCACGTGGATGAGGGCTCCGACAGCGCGGATGCTTTGGCGCGCATGAAAGGCGTTGAGCCAGGGTTTTCCGTATCAGAGTTTCTGCAAGGCTCGCGTGCGGCGTATGAAATGATCCTGATGGCCTTTGAAAATGGCGAACTGGATGAGGTGCGCGGCCTGCTGGGCGAGGATGTTGAACAAACCTTCGTCGACGTGGTTGCTGCCCGCGAGGATCAAGGCCTGCGGATCGAGGCGAATTTTGTGGGCGTGCGCGAAGTGTCCCTTATCGAGGCAACGTTCGACAAAGACACCAGCGCGGCAGAGATCACCGTGCGCTTTACAGGCGAGCTGACCTCGGTTGTCAAAGACAGCGAAAACCGGATCGTCGAAGGTGATCCGAGCGAGATCAAGCGCCAGCGCGACGTTTGGACATTTGCCCGGACGATGGGCACAGGCGATCCGAATTGGCAGCTGGTCGCCACGGGCGGATGATCTGGAACGCTTTGCGGGCCAGCGGATGGGCCGCCATGGCAGTCATTGCGGGGTTGGCCTTCGGGGCTGGCCCCGTTTCTGCTTCCGGGCAAAGGGTGAATATGATCGACTTTTCCGATTTGCAGGGCTGGGACAGCGATGATCACCAAGCGGCGCTGAGGGTCTTTCAGGCCTCTTGCCCCGTTATTTCCAAGGCCCGGCCAGATGAAGATTGGTCCACCCTATGTGCCTTGGCTGATACGGCCACGGATGCGCGCAGTTTCTTTGAGCGCTTTTTTCGCCCCGTTGTGGTTGGCAACCCCTCAGAGGCGTTGTTCACCGGCTACTATGAGCCAGAACTTTTGGCCTCATCCACCCGCACGGGCCAATACAACGTGCCGCTTTATGCCGTTCCGCCTGAGGTGCGTTCGGGCCCCCTGCCATGGGCCACCCGCGCCGAGATCGAAACCGGAAACCTGCTGGAGGGGCGCGGCCTAGAGATCGCGTGGCTTAAGGATCCGGTAGAGGCCTTTTTCCTGCAGGTTCAGGGCTCAGGCCGTTTGAAGCTGACGGATGGCAGTGTTTTACGGGTCGGGTTTGGCGGCAAGAACGGCCATGAGTATCGGTCCGTTGGCAAGGAGTTGGTGCGCCGCGGTGTGTATGAGCCGCATCAGGTCTCTGCGCAGATGATCAAGAACTGGGTGCGCCGGAACCCGGAGGAAGGCCGGCTGCTGCTGCATCACAATCCGTCTTTCGTCTTCTTTCGCGAGGTCAAGAACGTGGCTCTGCAAGACGGACCGCTTGGCGCGATCCAAGTGCCGCTGACCGAGGGGCGTTCGCTGGCGGTTGATCCAGCGCATGTGCCGTTGGGAGCGCCGGTCTGGCTGGAAAAGGCAGGGGCAAATCCGTTCAATCGGCTGATGGTTGCCCAGGATACGGGCAGTGCGATCAAGGGCCAGCAACGCGCCGATGTGTTTTTTGGCTCTGGCGATGCGGCGGGGCGGCAGGCGGGCCGCACCAAGGATGGCGGCCGCATGGTTGTTCTGCTGCCGATCGAGTCTGCCTTTGCCGCCGATCCGGGCCTTTGACCGATGACCCGTCGGCGCACCCCGAGGCAAGTACAAGCGGACGAGCGGGCCCTGTGGGACAGTGTCGCCGCCAAGGCAACGCCCATGCGACCGGAAGACGCCCAAGCCCTCCTGAGCAAGACGGCCGCGGAATTGGATGTGCCTGCCGTCGCACCACCACCGCCTGACCCATCTGTGCCGCCAGCGAAGATTGCGCCCTTCGAGGTCGGTGCAAAACGCGCGTCGCAGGCCGGGGCATCAATCACTTATGTGCCGCCTCAAGGTGACAGCCGCCTCAATATGGATCGCAAGGCGTTTCTGAAGATGAAGGGCGGAAAGCTCATCCCGGAAGCGCGTCTGGATTTGCACGGAATGACGCTTGCGCAGGCCCATCCCACCCTGATCGGCTTTATCACGGACGCCTATGCGCAAGGTATGCGTCTGGTTCTGGTGATCACTGGCAAGGGCAAGGACAGAGACACAGGGGGGCCCATCCCAACCCGGCGGGGCGTGTTGCGCCACCAAGTGCCGGATTGGCTGCGCATGGCGCCGATCGGCCCGCTTGTTTTGCAGGTCAGCGAGGCCAATCGCAAACATGGCGGGCAGGGCGCTCTTTACGTCTATCTGCGTCGTGCGCGTTAAGGGCTGGCCATCTGAGTCCGTGCCCGCCCAGCCGCCCAGCCCACAAGGGCAGAGCTGGCAAGGAAATAGGCCGAAATCCCAAGCATCTGCTGATCGAAAGAGATACCAGCATCGATCAACAGCCCGGTCAGACCTGGGCCAATCGCGGATCCAAGCACCATCGCCGCCGCGGCGGTTGCCTTGATCGCGCCGAGGTGGCGGGTGCCATAAAACTCGGCCCACAGGGAGGGGGTAAGCGTGGCATTGCCACCCACGCTCAGCGCCATCAGCGCCAGCGCACAGGCTGCGGCCGCGAATGAAGATGTGTTGCCCAGTACAGCAAAGCCGATCGCCGTGGGGATCTGGTACCAACCGATCAGGCGCGCGGTGCCCAGCCTGTCCAGTCCGATGCCCCAAAGCCACATCGCGGCCACGGCCGTAGCGGTGTAGATCGGAAACAGTGAGACAAGGGCAAAATGCGTCCAGCCTTTTACTTCTGCCAGATGCACCTGATGGAAAAAGAATGCCGTGCCAAAGGCGGAAAGGCCCAGCACAGTGGGAACGGCACACCAAAACAAGGGATCGCGCAGCGCCTCTGCGCGGGTCCAATGACGTCCGCCCATGCCCAATGTATCACTGCTGCTGGCCACCGATTGCGGCGTGCGTTCATGGCGCAGCAAGCGCCAGATCACCGGTATGGCTGCCAGTGCCATGCCTGCGGCAACCACCCAGAGCCAACGCCAGTCTACCCAGCCCATGGCTTTTACAAAAATCAGGGGCAAGCAGGCCTCAGCAAAGGCAAAGCCCATGGTGGCAATCGACAGCGCCTTGCCTCTGGAGGCGGAGAACCAGCGCGCCATGGCGACTGTGGCAATATGGCTTGTCATGCCCTGCCCGGTGAAACGCAGGGCAAGGATGACCAGAGGCAAGGCCCAAACCATCGTGACAGGCAGCACGGCCATGGCCACGCATGCCAGCGCCAGCAAAGGCAGGATCGCCGCTGTTAGGGCCCGCGCCCGCAATCTGTCTGTCAAACCGCCCGCCCACAGCATCAACAGCGCGCTGGCCGTGGTGCCAAGGGTGTAGATCAGCCCCCATTGCCCATCGCTGAGGCCGTATTCCGCCCGAATTTCACCGGCGAAGATCGAGATGAAGAAAGTCTGTCCATAGGAAGACGAAAACATCAAAAGCGCGCCAGCCCCCAGCCACGGCGCATTGCTGCGTAGAAAGCCAGAACTTTGGGAATGGGGTGGCGGGCTGTTTTGCTGCATGTGCCACTCAGACCGCGCGAAAGGCGCGGCGTCAAACACTTATGGCTCTGCTGCCCCATCTGGGGACGCATTGGGGAACAAGATCACCTGCGTCGCCCGCCGAACCGTCAAAACGGTTCCCGGCAGCAAACCAATGCGCACGGCCGCCCCTTGCTGGAAAGCAGCATCCAAATCCCCAAGGCTGGAAAGCAGGCGCAGCAACCGCGGCGAGGATCCAAAAATGAAATGGCTGCTTTTGCTGTCGCTGTTGAACTGGCTGACATCCAAGAGCGCCACTTCCAGATCCTCTACAGCTTCGACATCCTCCAAGGTGCCCAAACGGTTGGTTTGGCCCGATAGCAGGGCGGACAGGCGCAGGGCCCTGTCCTCATCTGAGGTGAAAATGACGAAGGGCTCAGGCAGATCGCCAATGGCTTTTGCCTGTGCCTTGAACACGTCCACATCGATATCCGGCGCAATCAGGATCACAGCAGCCAGGTGATCAAGCACGTCGTCACGCCCTTGCAGCGCCAGTGTCCGAAGGGCTTCCATCGTCAGGAGGGTGCCCATGGAATGGGCCACAAGGATGATCTTGCGCCCCCCGGATTTGCCAGCCGTGGTAATCATCTCAGCCAGACCATCGCGGGCAAAGAGGGCGCTATCGCGGTCATGGGCATAGCCAACGGGAGAGCCGGCGCTGGGCCAGCTATAGGACATCAACACGCCGTTGATGCCGATATCATTGTGCATCTGGGCGATCCGGTTCACCCCATCTGCGGCCACATTGTTGAAGCCATGCACATAGAGGATGCCGTGCCCTTGTTCCTTGCGAAACGCGCGCGCAAGCGCTTTCCGGAACTCCGGTTGGGGCATGTCCAGCTCGGAGTCGGTTATCACGAAATGGCGGTTTGGATCCGGTGTCTCCCGGCCCGGCAGGTTGATTTTGCCCGGCGTGTGCGTGGGTGGAATAGAGACTTCGAACTGCGCATAAGACAGATCGTCCCGTGCGTAGGACTCAGGCGGAGCGCCTGTCAGGGATCCCCGCGTCGTGCCCACGAAAACGGTGCTGCGCGTGCCCACGCCGTCGGGCGCTTCTACCACGTCCAGCGTGGCCCGCGGAGTGCAGGCCGAAAGCGCAATCACCACCAGAGGGATCACAAGACGAAACATGGCAGACATCCTAAACCGGCCGTGGCCCAATCAGAAGAAGCGAAACCGGTGATCGGCGATCGATCACCGGTATGGCGCGATTACAGCACGTAGCGCGACAGGTCTGTGCTGGCGGCAAGCGCCCCCAGATGCTCTTCGACAAAGGCCTGATCCACAGTCACGGCGGCACCGGATTTATCGGGGGCTGTAAAGCTGAGCTCTTCGAACACCCGCTCGATGACAGTGTAAAGCCGCCGCGCACCGATATTTTCAACGGTTTCGTTCACATCCGCAGCAATCCGGGCCAGGGCCGCAATCCCATCTTCGGTGAAGGTCACCTCCACCTCTTCGGTGGCCATCAGCGCGGTGTATTGGCGTGTGAGGGCATTGTCGGTTTCGGTCAGGATGCGCACGAAGTCATCCTCCGTCAGCGCACGCAGTTCCACGCGGATCGGCAGCCGCCCTTGCAGCTCGGGCAACAGATCGGACGGCTTTGCGATGTGGAAAGCGCCGGATGCGATGAACAGGATGTGGTCTGTCTTGACCGGGCCATGCTTGGTGGACACCGTCGTCCCTTCGATCAAGGGCAGCAAATCGCGCTGCACGCCTTCACGCGAGACATCCGCCCCACGCGCATCCGAGCGCGCACAGACCTTGTCGATCTCATCGATGAAGACGATCCCGTTTTCTGACACGTTCTCCATGGCTGCCTTGGTGACAGCCTCGTCATCGAGCAGTTTGTCCGCCTCTTCGGCGATCAGGATGTCATAGGATTGCGAAACGGTCATCCGCTTGCGCACCGTCCGGCCCCCGAATGCCTTACCGAAAAGATCGCCGAGATTCATGCCGCCGCCCATCGCGCCCATGCCGGGCTGGCCGGGGATTTCCATCCCGCCCAACGGGTTGGAGGTGTCGGCAACGTCCAGCTCGATGACAGTGTCATCCAGTTCGCCCCGCTTAAGCTTGTCGCGGAACATGCGCAGGGTGCCATCGCGCGCACCTTCTCCGGCGATGGCCCGCAAGACGCGCTCTTCGGCGGCGTCATGGGCTCGGGCCTTGACGTCATCGCGCATCTGCTCCCGCGTCTGGGTAATCGCAGCTTCGACGAGATCGCGGATGATCTGCTCCACGTCGCGGCCGACATAGCCAACTTCGGTAAACTTGGTGGCCTCAACCTTCAGGAAGGGCGCGCGCGCCAGTTTGGCCAGCCGGCGCGAGATCTCTGTTTTGCCGACACCCGTGGGGCCGATCATCAGGATATTCTTCGGATAGACTTCTTCGCGCAGATCATCGGACAGCCGCTTGCGCCGCCAGCGATTGCGCAGGGCAACAGCCACGGCGCGCTTTGCGTCTTTCTGGCCGATAATGAAACGATCCAGCTCCGAGACGATTTCACGGGGGGTCAGGTCGGTCATGCGATATCTTCTTTTTCTTGTGTCTCGATCAGATCATAGGGCGGAAGGCGGTCCTTGCCCGGAAAGGCGGGCAGGGCGCGCATCAGGCCGCGGCGCAAGCGTTCCCATTGGGCGCCCAGCAGCACAAGCCCTGCACCCAGCACGAAAATACCTGCAGCAGCGCCCCCTTCCAATACAACAAAGGCCAGCGCAACCACATAGCCAACCCCGGACACGAGGAAGGAGCGGCGATCAATGGCAATCGCAAAGAGTGCCATCGCCACAATGAATGCCAGCAGCGCAGCATAGGCTGCACCTGCCCCTGTCTCGAACAGGGTGAGGGCGACGGTGTTGATGATGGCGGGGGCTGAAACCACGTGCAGCCAGAATCCAGAGGCCGCGCGCCGCGTGACCCGGTGCGGGTCTGACATGTCAAACCACATCGCAGCAGCCAGCCCGATCAGACCCATCACAACGGTGATCCAAGCAAACGGCCCATTGTTGGACAGCAGGAACAAATCATCGATTGCTGGCAGGCCCGCCCCTTGGTGCACGAACACCGCGCCCACGCTGGCAAAAGCGCCAATCGCGATCAGGGCCACCGCAAACGGGATGCGATACAGCCAATACCAGAGCACCATGGAGAGCGTGGCCGTACCCGCGGTGAAGGCGGCGCGCTCTGTCCAGTTCAGGCCGAGCTCCCAGCCGAGTGTCGCCCCCAGTTGGAGCGCGGAGAGGGCAAACATCACTGTCAGCGCGATCGAGGGAGCAACCATGCGCCGCTTCAGGGTGAAATAGCGCGCGGCAAAAACCAAGGCGGCCATCGCGACCGCCGCATAGGCTGCTGCGGTTGCGCCTGCGGCCCCCAAGGCGCCAATCATCTCAAGCCCGGTCAGTCCGACCCAGCCAAGATAGAGGATGGACAGGCCAACCACGATGAAGATCTCGTTGAAGCCCTTGAACAGCTCAAACGGTTCTTCCTGGGGGCCAAGCGTGGACCTTGTGCCAGCGCGATCCTGGGCCAGGGCTGTCAGCGAGGCGGCTTGTGCCTCGGTGATCATCCCCGCACCCACGGCAGCGCGCAGGTCATCCCGGTTGAGGCCGGTCGTGATCATCATGGTGCTCCCTTCGTTCAAAAGCAGGATCAAGGCGCGGATTTCGCGCTGATCCGCCTGCCTGGGCAGGACAGGTGCAGCGCAAACGCCGCCTTTGCTTATCCGCCGATGCTTTCCACCGTGAGGTTGCCGTTTGTGTAGACGCAGATATCGGACGCAATCGCCATTGCCGTTCGGGCGACGGCTTCCGCATCAAGATCGGTTTCCATCAGGCCGCGCGCCGCGGCGAGGGCGAAATTTCCGCCCGAGCCGATGGCGGCAATGTCATGTTCAGGCTCCAACACGTCACCTGCACCCGTAACAACCAGCAGCGTCTCGCCATCGGTCACGATCAGCATCGCTTCCAGCTTTTGCAGATACTTGTCGGTGCGCCAATCCTTGGCCAATTCCACGCAGGCACGGGCCAGTTGCCCTGGTGTGGCCTCCAGCTTGGCTTCCAGCCGCTCCAGCAGGGTGAAGGCATCTGCCGTGGATCCGGCAAAGCCGCACACCACATCTTTGCCGCCGGGGCTGAGCCGCCTCACTTTGCGCGCAGAGCCTTTGATCACAGTCTGTCCAAGGCTCACTTGCCCATCGCCCGCGACGACAACTTTTCCGCCGCGCTTCACGCCTATAATCGTTGTTCCGTGCCAGCCGGGCCATGAATTGTCGTGCATTTGCCTTCCTTTCACCGTCTCTTTCATATGGAGAAGGGGTCTATCCGTCACAAGGGTGACTCTGAAGGATCTGGAGATTTCATGCCCCGACCCGACGTCCTTGCCTTTTATACCAATGAAGGTGGGTATCTGCGCGCAAAGCAAGGGATAAGCCCGATCGCTGACATTCTGGGGCGGATTGCGCGCGCCAATCAGTTGCAGTTTCAGGTCTATGACAAGGGCAGCCTCCAGATCAGCGCCGCCAAGGCGCGGCATGAATATGCGCTGGGCCGGTTTGTGGAACCCTGGAACAAGAATGTTCTGGTGCTGCGGCCCGCCTATCTTCCGCGGTTTCAGCGCATTGAGAAAAGCAGCCGTCGGCATGCGTTTGAAGTTGCCAAACGCCGCTTTAATCCCGCTGGGCTTGATCTCGATCAGGCACGCAAATTTGTGAAAAATACCAAGCGGATAAGGTATGGATCAGACATGCCCGAACCGCGTGACGAAGGCTATATCTACGTTCCTTTGCAAGGGGGATTGCTGGACGATCTGGAGACGCGCTTTTGCAGCCCGATCGACATGCTGCGCGCCACGGCGCAGCGGGCGGAAGGCCGCGATGTGGTGGTCAGCCTGCATCCCAAGTCCAACCACAATGCGGTGCAGATGGCAGCCCTGTCAGAGCTGTGCCGCGCACATCCCAATATTCGCATCGAGGATGGCCCTGCGACGCGCTGGATTCCGGGATGCCACTACATCGTCACCCAGCATTCAGGCGCCGCCTTTGAGGGGTTTTTCTGGGGAAAGCCCGCCATGCTGTTTGAGAAGGTAGATTTTCATCATATTTGCGCGAAACCGCATGCGGTTGGGCTTGATGGCGCATTCGAGCAGATCGCGGAGATGGCCCTCGATCCACCCCCTTTTGAGCAATATCTGGCGTGGTTTTTACGGGACAATTGCGTGAACCCGGAAAACCCTCAGGCCATCAAACGCGTGCTGGCCATCCTGCGGCGGCGGGGATGGGAACTGCCCTACGATCCGATATAAAAAAGGACGCTGCAAGGGCAGCGTCCTTTGTTTGCCATCTGGCTGGCCCATAGGCCTACGTCCAAAGCTGTGGCTTAGATCGCGCTTTCGATCCAGCTTTTCAGCGCGGCCTTTGGGGCGGCGCCCGTCTTGTTGGAAACGGCTTGGCCGTCCTTGAACAGGAACAGAGCCGGGATGCCGCGCACATGTAGCGAAGCGGCCGTATCCATGTTTTCGTCAACGTTGACCTTCACGATCTTCACCTGGCCGGCCATCTCGTCGGACAGCTCTTCCAGCGCGGGGCCGATCTGCTTGCAGGGGCCGCACCATTCGGCCCAGAAATCGACGACAACGGGAATTTCAGACTTCAGAACTTCTGCTTCGAAGTTTGCGTCAGTGGCAGCAACGGTCGCCATGGGCGTCTCCTAAGTTCGGGTGCGCCGGATCGGGCGCGGATGTGCGGGCGCGCGGGGTGCGCGTCTGTCAGGGGCAGAACCTATGAACGCGGCCCGCCCGGGTCAAGGCAAGCTGGCCCGCGACAGCGCTTCATCTGCAAGGTTGCGCGGAATTGACATCACTGTGGCGGTTTTCGTCCACAGGATTGCAAGCGCGATGGTGTGATCAGGGTAGATGGCCGAAAGGGCTGCGCCATAGGCCCCCATCTGGCGCAAAAGCCCTTCGGGCACTGCGCCGGGGTCGCCAGGCACCTGAGCGTTTGATTTGTAATCCACCGCAAGCACGGTGTCTTCGCGGATCACAAGCCTGTCAATAATGCCGTGAACCGGCCCGATCTCGGGCAGGGTGGCCGCAAAGGGCACCTCCGCCAGCGTGCCGGGCTCAAAGAGATGGGACAGGCCCGGCGCATCAAGAACCGCCAGCGCCTCTGCTGTCAGCTCCGCTGCAAGGCTGGGCGCCAGCTCCGCGTCGAAACTGGCCAGCAGGGCGGGGGCCTGCTTTGCGCGCAGCGACGGATCGATCTCTGGCAGCAGCTCCAGCAGGTGGTGCAGGGCGGATCCGCGCCGCATCGCTGCCTCACTGTCAAGCCCATCGCCCGGCAAGGCTTTGGCGCCGCCCAGATCAGAGGGTGCTTTGGGGGCAGGGGCGCGCGCGGGCGGAACAACCGGATCCAACGCATGGGGCGGCAGAACGGGCCCATCCGATGGATGCCGTGTCGCGCTTTCGGCAGGCTCAGGGTCGGATCCAGAAGTTGGCCCCACCGGCCAGCCCGTCCCACCCAGCCGCATCCCTTGCCCAGCAGGCGTTTCAAGACGGTCCACGGGCAGTTGCTGCAAAGCCTCCTCCACATGGGGCAGCCAGCACTTCTTTTCTTTCATTGGTTTGCCAGCCCCGCACAGGATCAGCCAATTCTCAGCCCGGGTCATGGCGACATAAAGAAGGCGCAGCTCTTCGGCCCAAACGGCTTCCTGTGCAGCGCTGAGGGCTGCCTCCATATCTGCCGTCATCTGCCCCTTCTGATCTTTCCAGAGTGGCAGGCCCGCGCCATTGGGCAGCAGCTCTGATCGGACCGACTTGGCCGCGCTGCGGATGGTATCGGGCAGGATCACAATGGGCGCTTCGAGCCCTTTTGCGCCATGCACTGTCATCACGCGCAAGGCGGTCCCGGCGCCTTCTGCCTGGCGTTTGATCTCTGCATTGCCGGTTTCCATCCAGGCGAGGAACGCTGTCAGGCTGGCAGCTTCTTCCTGCTCAAAGCTCAGGGCCTGGGCCCGCAACGCATCCAGCCCATCCTCTGCCTCCGGGCCCAGACGGGCCATGAGGCGTGCGCGCCCCTTGTGCCGCACCAGCAGACGGTCAATCAGATCAAAGGGGCGCAAAAAATCCGCCGATCCCAGCAAATCGCGCAGCACGGACACCGCTTGGCTGTCGGGATGGCCGTCGCGCAGCGCCGCCCAGAGCGGCAGAGACTCGCCGCGCCCCTGTGCCAGCCTGTGCACCGCATCCGCAGACCAGCCAAACAGTGGGCTGCGCAGGATCGCCGCAAGAGAGAGATCATCCTCTGGCGTATCGAGAAACTTGAGCGTTCCCAGAACATCCTGAACCGCCAGCTCCCCCTCCAGCTTGAGCCTGTCTGCCCCGGCCACGGCGATGCCCCGGGCCTTGCAGGCATTGATGATGGCATCGAACAGGCCGTTCTGGCGGCCTTGCACCAGGATCAGGAAATCGCCCGCGTGGATGGGCCGCGCCCCGATCGAACCGTCCTTGGCGCGCAGGGGCAGCATCTCTTCGGCGATCATGCGGTGCACTTCGTCTGCGATCTGGCGGGCCAGCACAAAGCGGGCCGATTCCTGGCTGACGGCGTCGATCGGCGCAAACCAGGGCTGCGCTGCGGCTGACTTTTCCGTCTCAAGCGCAGGCCAGAGGTCGACCCGTCCGGGCAGGTCTTCCCAGAAGGCGGCATGACGGGGCGGGCCGCCGATCGCCTGGGCTGTGCCTTCGGTATTAAACACCGCGTCTACCGCTTGCAGGATGGGCGCAGCAGAGCGGAAAGAATGCTCCATCACGCCGCTGTGCAGGCTGCGCCCGACATGGGTGTGCGCGGCCTCGAAATGCGCGCGCATTTCCTTGAAGCGTGTCGGGTCAGCCCCCTGGAAGGAATAGATTGACTGTTTGAAATCCCCGACCACGAAAAGGGTGCGCGTGGGACTATCGGGATCGGGGTCACCGGAGGTGAAATCTTCAGTAAGCTTGGCGATGATTTCCCACTGGCGGGGCGCGGTGTCCTGCGCTTCGTCGACCAGCACGTGAGAGATCCCGCCATCCAGCTTGTAGAGCACCCATTCCGCGATGCCCGGGCTGTGCAAAAGCCGGTGGGTGTGTTCGATCAGATCGTCGAAGTCGAGCACGCCGCGCGCCCGCTTTGCGGCATCAAGGCGTTTCAGGAATGCGGCTGCGAAAGCGTGCAAGGCCACCATGCGCTCCATGGCACGGTACCCTTTGCGCAGGGCACTGGCTTCTTCGGCGCGGTCGAGGAGCGCTTCAAATGCCGGCAGAAGGGGGCCAAGACAGGCTTTGCCGCCTTGGGTGATCGGGCTCGTGCGGCGTGTCCCGGTCTTGGTCAGGGCCACATCCAGAAGTATCTCCAGCTTCTGATCGGGGGCGGCGGCGGCCGCTGAGGCAAGCTTTGCCCCCAGTTTGATATCCGTGACTTTCTGCGCGCCGGCCAGTGCATCGGCCATCTGCTGCAGCTGCGTATCCAGCCCCACCGTCACGAGGTGTTCGTATGCAGAGCCCGCATGCACATCGGCCACCGTTCCGATGCGCGCGGCCAGCTCTGCCCGGCTGGGGGCCTGCGCCATGGCCTTGCGCTCCCGAGAGATCGCTGCGCACAGGCCCAGCATATCAAGGCTGGTGACATGGGTGGCGCAGGCGGCAAACAGGGCGCTGTCCTGCCGGGCGGTTTCATTGAGCACGTCCCGCAGCAGCGCGTCCGCCCCCCGGTCATCCAGCTCGCGGAAGGCTGGGGTGACGCCTGCCTCCACGGGGAAACGGCGCAGCAGACCTGCGCAGAAGGCATGGATGGTCTGGATGCGCAGCCCGCCCGGGGTTTCGATGGCGGCAGCAAACAGGCGCCGGGCCCGGGGCAGGATCGCGCCCAGCCCGGTGTCTGGAACGCCCAGGTCGGCGAGGGCCTGGCGCAGGGCGTCATCGGGCAGCATGGCCCATTCCCCGAGCCGGTCGAACAGGCGATTTTGCATCTCTGCCGCAGCGGCCTTGGTGTAGGTCAGGCACAGGATGGATTGCGGATCGGTGCCCTGCAGCAGCAGGCGCGCCACCCTGTCTGTCAGCACACGGGTCTTGCCTGCGCCCGCATTGGCCGACAGCCAGGTCGAAACGTCGGGCCGGGCGGCGCGCACTTGGCGGGCGCTGGCCTCATCGCGCATGGGTGCGGGTTCGCTCATCCCACATCCTCCGGGTCAAACGGATCGGACTCGGTCCACTCCCCGTAGCGGGACAGGTGATCATAGTCGGAACTGTCGGTTGTTTTCTCCATGGCTTGGCGGGCCTGATAGCCTTGGCTGCGCTGGTCATAGAGCGCCATCAGAGCCAGAAAGCCCGTCCATGTATCTGCAACGAGGTCATCTTCCTTATCATACCGTGCGATGTCCGTGTCCGTGCGGCTGCTGCCAAGGCCGATATAGCCCATGGTGCTGACCGTGGCCGGGCCGGGCCCGATGATGCTTTCGAAGGCCCCGCCTTCCAGCATGGCGGCTTGCAGGGGCAGTTGCTTGGTGAATTTCACTACCTGAGCCCGGCTGGGCTGCGTCGTCTTATAGTCGAAGATTGCGAATGTGCCGTCGGACAGTCTGTCGATCCGGTCGGGCTGGGCGGTGAGGGTGATCGGGCAGTCCGGTGGCCGCCATGAAATGCGTTGCTCCACCACTTGCGGGGTGCCGCCTTGGGCCCGCGCCTGTTCTCGGGCCGAGAAACTGGGCAGTGCCACGCGGAACTGGGCCAACCACAATTGGCCCAAGGCCGGATCGATCTGTTGGTTCTCAAGGGCCTGTTCCATGGCCTGCGACAGGGCGTCGATCCCGGCAGGGCCGTCTGGAAAGGGGGTGCCATCGCGGATCACGGCAGCCATCGCATCATGCAGCAGCATGCCGCGCACACGCGCATCGGCTACGGGCACAAGCGGATCGAGAGGATGCAGGCGCAGGATCTTGCGGGCATAGGTTTCGTAGGGGTTGCGGATGAGCCGCTCCACCTGCGTGACGGCGATTGCGGTTGGGCGCTGTTCTGTCGGAGGGCGTGGGGCAGGGCGTGTCGCCCGCGTCAGGCCAGCCCGTTCCGGCGCATCCATCGCTGCCACTTCCAGATCGCCAAGCTGTGCCGCCAGGCTCAGCCAGCGCTGGCCGCGTGCGCGCATGTCTGCCAAAGCCCGTGCGCCATCCGCGCCCAGCCCGCCCAGCAGGTTGGTCAGCCGGTTGAGCCAGCGTGACGGCACGGTTTCAGCCTCATCCCCCCGTTTTGCACGCGTCAGGATCACCGATGTGCCCGCAACGGCTTGCTGGAAATCATGGGCCGACAGGCCAACCCGCCGCTCTGGGGACAGCAGGCCCAACGCCGCCCGCATTTTGCGATTGAGCCAGGGATCGGGGCCGGGTTGTTCGGGCCAGCCCTGTTCGTTGAGCCCGCCCAGAACGACGATATCGGCGCTCTGCACGCGGGCCTCCAGCGTGCCGAGAATGATCACGCCGGGATGGCTGTCAATGCTGCGGCGCACCTCGCGCCCGGACATCAGGCTGGTGACAAGCCGTCCGTAATCGGCGGCGTTCAGGGCACCGCCGTGGGGGGCGGCCTCGGTGAGTTCTGTGATCAGCGCAAGCGCGTCGACCCCGGCCTGTTCTTCCCAAAGCGCCCCGCTTCCTGTGCCTTCGGGCCCTGCGCAGAGCGCCTCGGCCCGAGCCCTGTGATTGGCCAAGCGCTGCGTCACCGCAACAGCTGCGCCGGCCTCGGACCGGGGGGCGGACAGAACAATGTCTTCGAGCCAGTCAAGCCAGACCTGCCGGAGCGGTTCTGAGCGCGCCCATTTGGCCAGTTGCGCGCCGGTGGGTTGGCTATAGCCATCTCTGCGCAGGCGTCGTTCCACATCGCGCACCCACAGCAAGTGCTGCCCCCGCGATATCCGCGGGCTTGCGGTGCAGACAAGCGGGTTTTTCAGCAGGCCCAGGACCCGGGCAAGCGCCGGGCGCTCCTGTTCGAGGGCGGCGACCTCCCGGAGGAGACGGCCCGGCGCGGATTGGTTGAGGGGCAAGCCTGCAGAATCGTCTGGCCGGATGCGCCAGCGATCGAGGGCTGTGCTCACCTGGCGGGTCAATCCCCGGTCGGGCGAGATCAGCGCCACCGTTTTGCCCGCCGCAACTGCTGACCGCATGGCCATGGCAATGGCCTCTGCTTCGTCGCGCGGGGTGGGGGCTTCGATCAGGCTCAGCCCTTCGGTGGCGCGGGCCAATTGCGGCCGTAATGCGGGCCCGTCGGACAACCATTGGTCTGTAACCGGGGCGGGCCGCAGCGCCAGTGACACCAACCTGTTGCGCTCCGGCGCCGCAGGGGGGGTGTCTGTCCAATGGCGTACGTCATCCGGCGCAAGGTTTAGGCTGCGCAGCAAACCCCGGAAACGGGCTTGCGGGTGATCCTCGGGCACGGGGCCGTGGGGGCTGGCGTCGAGGCTTTGCCATACGTGCTCGGGCTGATCGAAATCAAAGCCGGGCAGCACAAGGCCGCCTTGCGGCAAGGCGGCGACGGCTTCCATGAACAGACGCGTCGCCCCGCGCGAGGCCGTGGAGCCGGCCACAAGCACCGGATCACCGGGCGGGGAGGCTTGCCACCCCTGCTGGACAGCCATCACGGCGGCCCGCAACCGCGCCTCGGCACCGGGCAGTTGATCGGGCCTGTGGGCGTAATCCGCCATGGCTTGCAACAGCAAACGCGACCGTTGCCAATGCTCGGCATGGGCGCCCATATCGAGGCTGTCCAACGCCGCAGGATCCACGCCTTCACCGGCCATCTCGTCCATCAGCGCGGTCAGGGTTTCGGCCAGATCCGGCAGGGCGGCGCGGGGGGCAAGATCCGGGGCGCGTTGCAGCAGCTGCGACAGAGCCTCGGTCAGCTCCAATCGGATTTGAAGTGGCGGCGTGACCGGCCGCAACCCGGCCGCCTGTGGCAGGTGGGGGATCTGCTGCAGCGTCTTGATCCGGGGCATCAGGCACGGGCTGCGCTGTTGGTACAGCGCGGTCAGGCGCCGCTCCATGCGTTGGGTGTTGACGAAAACTGTCACGCGGGCGATCGCGGCTTGGGGCTGGCCGCTGAGCCTCTGATCCAGTCCGGCAATCAATTGCTCTGGGAAATCTACCCCGGCGGGCAGGCCGAAAATCCGGGGGCCCGTATCGGAAAACAGCTTAGTCACTGGCGGCCCCCGCGGTGCGCAAGAGATCCTCTGCAAGGGCAATCGAGGTGGGCTGGCCCACATCAACCCAGCGGCCCTGATAGATCAGCCCGAACAGACGCTTGCGCTGCAAGGCAATATCCCAAGCCGCATTCAGCGAGACGGGGCCTTCGGGCAGGCCTTCCAGTATAGCGGGATCAATCACCTGCGCCCCCGTGTAGATGTGGCCGGGCCCGCGTGTCAGCCGCCCGTCGCTGGCCATCGTGAAATCTCCGGCCCCGGCATGGCCAAGGGCGTTGGTGGGCGGCACCAAGAGCAAAAGCGCATCCATCTGCGCGGGTTGGAACGCTGCCTCAAGGGCGCTGAGCGGGTTTGGCCCTGCCCAGACAGCGTCTGAGTTCAGTGTGATCACAGGCCCGGGGCCGAGGCTCGGCAAGGCATTGCGCAGCCCGCCTGCGGTTTCCAGAACCTCCGGATATTCATGCAGCACCGTTATGTCGGGCCGGTTCGCGAGATGGTCTTGGATCATCTCTGCCCGGTAATGGGCATTGGCCACGATGCGGCGTGTGCCCTGCGGCCCGGAAAGGGCAAGGGCGTGATCGATCAGGGGCTGTCCCGCCACGTGAACGAGGGGTTTGGGGCGGTCCTTGGTGAGCGCGCCCATGCGGGTGCCAAAGCCAGCAGCAAATAGCATCAAGGGCAGGGGGGTGGTGCTCATCCTGCCTCCAGCCGGGCGATGTAATCTGGTGTCGGTGCGGGCAGGCCCTCTGCCGCTTTGCGCAAGGCGGACAGGTCAGGATGGGCAAGACACGCCTGCAGGTGATCCCAAACGCGGGGCATCAGCGGCAGATAGCCATGCTTGCCATCGCGCTTGCTGAGCCGGGCAAACACGCCGAGGATCCGCAAATTGCGCTGGGCCCCGAGGGCGGCATAGGCCCGGCGGAACTCTGCGGGATCATGGCCTGTTGCCTTCAGAAAGCGCGTCACCATTGCGTCCTCCACCGCCGGGCTGACATCGCGGCGCGCATCCTTGAGCAGAGATACAAGATCATAGGCGGGGTGGCCCGCGACCGCATCCTGATAATCCAGCAGCCCCACCGCATCGGGCCCATGGCCGCCCAGCCAGATCAGGTTGTCCGCGTGGTAATCCCGCAGGATCAGCACGTCCTGCATGGGTGCAAGCCCCTCAAGCGTGGTGCGCAAGCTGTCTTGCAGCGCGGCGCCAGCGCGGCTTTCGGGGGCGTACCATGCGCTGATCAGAGACGTGAGCTCTGCCATCACCTGGGGTGTGAAACGCTGCAGAGACTTGGGTGGCGGGGTGCGGTGCAGGGCAACCAGCACATCGGTCGCATCGGCGTAGCGGTCTTCTTCCAGCTCTGGTTGCGCTGCGAGCAGCCGGCCAAAAAGCGCATCCCCAAGATCTTCTAAAAGCAACAGGCCGCTGGCCGTGTCCGCCGCGATGAGTGCCGGGGGGCGGAGGCCGATGCGGCGCAGATGCTCGGTGAGGGTGATGAACGCCCCCATGCCCGTATCCTTCTCGGGCGGTGCATCCATCAGCACGCAGCCTGTGCCGTCGGCCCGTTTCAGACGCAGGTAGCGGCGATTTGAGGCGTCGCCCGCCAAAGGGGCGATCCGGCTGTTTGCCCAGCCGCAACGCGCGATAAAGGCTTGGATCGAGGCGCTGCGCGCGGATTGGTCAGGCATCTGGCGCCTCCTGCCCCAAAAGACGGGGGAGGCGGTTTTGCCAACTCTCGGACGGGTGGAATTCGGCGATACGTCCGCTTTCAGGGCTCGATAGGGCAATGTGCAGGCTGTCGGCCGGCGTCAGATCGCCCAAGCGGTCGGGCCACTCTACAAGGCAGATATCTGTGCCAAACGCGTCTTCGAGACCCAGCTCAAAGGCTTCGTCCGGGTGTGACAGGCGATAGAGGTCCACGTGCCAGACATCCCCCACATGGGTTGGGTAGGTCTGAACCAGCGTAAACGTCGGTGACGGGATATCCTCGTCGCGGTTTTCGCGGGCCAGCAGCGCGCGGATCGTGGCCCGGGCAAGGTGGCTTTTACCGGCCCCGATCGGCCCGCTGAGCAAAACCGTATCACCCGGCTGCAACAGCGATGACAGCCGCTCGCCGAGGGCAGCTGTCGCGGCGGCATCTGGCAGGACAAGAAGCTCGGGGTTGGAGGGCAAAGGGCGCATGCCGACACCTTAGCGGAGCCTTGAGGGGACCCCAATCGGATATCGCTCAAGCAAGGTCGGAAAATTCGCTGGATTTTTCAGGCTGAAAGGGAGCCGCGCGGTGAGGCTTCGGCCTCTGCCAGCTTGTTCACCAGCTTTGGGGCCTTTGCGGCTCGGTTCGGCGAAAAGCCAACCAGACGGGCATTGCCGGCCAATGGGGCAACCCGGCAAACCAAGCTGCGCCCGGATTTGAGACGAACCGCGATCCTTTCCGGCTCTGATCGGTTTTGATCCAGCAGGGCGCTGCGAATATCGTCCCAGCCATCGTTTTTGCGGCACTCCGCGATCCAGCGCGTCAGGACCGTATCCGCGCTGACTTCTTCAAGCTGTGCGGAGGGATCGTCGCCCCACAGTTTGTGATAGGCGGCATTGGCCATGATCATTGTCCGCGTTGCGGAAAATACAGCGATGGCTTCGTCCACGGAGTCCAGAACGGCCTGACCCAGCTCCAATTCCTCGCGGAAGCTGCGCGTCAGGGAGATCTCAGCCGAAATATCCTCGAAAAGGAAAGCGATACCACCATTGGGATGGGGTTGACCGTTGACGCGGAAAGTCTGGCCGGTGGGCAACAACCAATCTTCAAGATAGCTGCCATCTTCTGCCGCGCGCTCCAGAGAGGCGATCCTGTCGCGCCAGCTTTTGTAATTTTTTGGTTCTGGCATGCGCTGCTTGTTGCGCAAGGCATCCAGAAATTCGGAAAGGTGCGGGCGCGTTGCAAGCTGGATCGGCTCCAGCGTGGTCAGATCGATCAGGGCCGGATTGAAAAGGGCAAGTTGCCGGTGCTTGTCAAAGATCGCGAGGCCCGTGGGCAAATCAGCAAAGGTGCGCGACAGGGTCTGAACGAACTCGTGTAGGCTTTGCTCCGCGCGCACAAGCTGATCATTGGGCGTGGCGTACCA
>JAKVBK010000023.1 GCA_022447275.1 Oceanicola sp.
TCCAATGAATAATCGTCTCGATGCGATGGACGGCCAGCTGCGCGAAACCGCAGACTATTGGCCCCACTACGCCCAGAAATGGACGCGGCTGAATCATGCAAGAACCGCTGGCTCGACACTCGCGGCAGCTTGCTGGCTGGCCGCTGCACAGATTGTCTGAAACAGGTTGGATGGGCGTCATGTCCCATCCGTTTTGTCGGTAGCCAAGACCGCAGCTTTGTCCCGAATTGCCAACCTACCTTCTGAGCTGAACTCGGGGCCGCTCTTGTGAGTTGAATACGCTTTCGAGGCCTTCTTCGAGAGGGTCACAGGTGCCGCACCCCACCAAACTGAGGGTGGGCCTAAATCAAATCATCGGCTGCCCCCCTCGCCACGCCTTTGTCACGTCGCCTAAGCATGTTTCCACGCAGCGCAGGCGCCAAGCACATGGTCAGACATGGCAGACTTGCCCTAAGGTAAACTTTCGCCTCATCTAGAGGTCTGGCTTTGTCTTTAATGGGAAGGAACGGAAGATGCCCGATCCGATCGAATGGATGCTCGTGAACGACCGCTTCGGCGACAAGAAGATTGGCGCGGTTGCCTTCATCGGGGATGTACCGGCTGTCGTGATTGGTTTCTTCGATGACTATGACGCAGACAGGGACGGCAGAGTCAGCGCTGCGGAATGGGTTGCCGGAAGGCTCTTCCCTGTGTCGTTGGCAGGAACGGCAACACTTGCGGTCGTGAGCCGTGCGCGCGAGCAAGCCATCTTGTGTATCGCCGATGGAGGCAGCCCAGAGCGCGCAGCTGCCCTGTCGCGCATGCAGGCGAGCCAGTTTCAATCTGTGGGTCTGTCCATGGCGCTCGACGGTGTTTTCAGAACCTATATGGCCCCTGGCATCTCGATGGCAGGCAGCGCAATTGGCACCCATATCGGAGCAGGCGCGATCAAGACCTTTCTGATCAAGAAAGGCATGGAGCAAGTCGCCAAAGCGGCCTTCGAGGCGGCCGTCCAAGAGCGCAGATAATCCTGTCTGAAGGTCCGGTTCCGATGGGCAAGGCGGATGATTTGGATCAAGAAACCTGAGCGACGGCGCTTGTATCCATCTGCCAATCAGGCGTGATCTGCACCGCTTGGCCAGTCCGTGCGCTTTCCTGCGCGGCAAGGCCCAAGGCCACGGCAGCCCATCCGTCAGAGAGGGTTACCTCTGGTGCGAGATTGCCCCTCACCACTTCCAAGAAGCCCTCATGCTGGTGAAAGGTCGATCCGTTGTGATCGCCTGCTGCTAGCAACTCCGCAGGCACGGGCATCTCGGTTTCAATCGGGGATTTGTAGGCCCGGGGGCTGACGATTACCTTGGGCACCGGGGGGGCACCTGCTCCGGTCCAGAAACGGGTTGGGCCCGGCACCAGCGCTTCGATCTTGCCAGCAGGACCGACTGCGCTGATTTCCTCCTGATAGCGGCTGCCCTCGGCAAACATGCACAGCTCCAGCATGGCCCGTGCGCCGCCATCGAAATCCACGATCACATAGGCCGCATCCCAGATATCAGGCACAGCCCCATCGTAGGTTTCATCAAGGTGGTTTTCCACCTGACCACCGCTGGCCATCACGCGCACAGGTTCTTGCCCAAGAACCAAGCGCATCAAATCAAAGAAGTGGCAGCATTTTTCAACCAAGGTGCCGCCTGTATTGGCGTTAAAGCGGTTCCAGTCACCCACTTTCTGAAGGAATGGAAAGCGGTGCTCGCGGATCGACAGCATCCGCACACCGCCGGTCACAGCTTCGGCCTCTCGCAACAGGGCCGCAACGGGCGGCATGTACCGATACTCCATCGCCACCCAAACCGGCGCAGCATAGCTGTCCCGGAAGGCCCGAAGCTTTTCGAGCTGGTCCGGCCCGGTAAAGAGCGGCTTCTCCACCAGGATCGGCACCGCGCAGCGCGATGCAATCCGGGCAAGTTGGGGCACGTGTACGTGGTTTGGGCTGACGATCACCAGCGCATCCAGATCGCTCGCATCCAGCATCGCATCCATGTCTGTAAAGACGGCTGCTTCGGGCGCAAGCGCACTGGCCTGCGCACGCATATCGGGGTTGGGTTCGCACAGGGCCGCAACACGTGCCCCGTTCAAGAGGGCAATGTTGCGGATGTGCTCCTGCCCCATCATGCCCGTGCCAATGATCCCATAGCGCATCTCGTTCATCGCGCCCTACTCCATCTTGTTCACATAGGCCGCCACACTGGCATCAAACCAGGTGCGCGACACTTCAACCTGTCGTCCATCCGCTGCCTGTCCGCAGCGCTCCACAAAGCCACAGGGCGCAGAGGTGGTGCCCAGCGGCGCCCAATCAGGCCAGACATCCATCCCCACCCGATCCTGTGCGCGCGCGATCCACAGCCCCAGCACCTCCCGGTAGAACCGGTACAGCGACGGACCCAGATCGCCAGCGGACAAATCGGTCGCGGCACTGCCATCCAGCCAGATCTCCTCGGCAGCAACCGTGATCCCATCGAGGCGACGCAGGCGGCGGATCCGGAAGGCCGGGCCTGCGGTGGCCAGGGCAGGCAGGTCGCCACGTTGCGGGACCTTGTCCAGCGACAAAACTGTTGCGTCCGGTACACCGCCACCGCTGAGAAGTTCAAGGCGGAAGAACGCATAGACACCAGACAGCTCTGCGGGCGCTTTCACGTAGTTTCCAGATCCTTGAACGCGTTCAAGCAGACCGTCCTCGGACAGAGCCTCCAGCGCTTTGCGCAAAGTTCCGACCGCCACGCCCATATCCGCAGCCATGTCCCGTTCCGGGGGCAGACGCGCCCCATCCACCAAACGCCCGGACATGATCTCGCGCAGCACAAGGTCAGCCACCCGGCGATACAGCGGGCGATGGTCTTGCGTGTTGTCGCTCAGCGGGGCGGGCTGCATGGGGCACCGAAAAAATTGATACAGGATTGATCTACAATATCTGGGGTGCTACGCAAACAGAAACACGTGCCCAAAGGGAATCTTTTCATGACTGTCGTCCCCGTCACCTCTGCAGATCTCGACGCGTCTGAGGTCTCCTGGTTTGCGGCGCTTTGCTCTGATGATTATCGCTATCTCGGCGTGCCTGAGGGGGATTTGCGGTCCTCCTTCAAGCATTGCTCTGCCATTCTGAAAGAAGCCGAGAACCAAGGCTTTGGAAACATTCTGTGCCCGTCGTCCTATCAGGTGGGCCAAGATACGCTGAGCTTTGTTGCGGGCTGCGCACCGATCACTGATCGCATCAACATGCTGGCCGCCGTGCGCTGCGGGGAGATGCAGCCCATCATGCTGGCGCGCACCGTCGCCACGCTTGATCACATGCTCGAAGGCCGTCTGACAGTAAATATCATCTCCTCAGACTTTCCCGGAGAAACCGCCGACAGCGCCTTCCGCTATCAGCGCTCGCGCGAAGTTGTCGAGATCCTCAAGCAGGCGTGGACACAGGACGAAATCACCTACAAGGGCGAGGTCTATAATTTCGACTCGGTCCCGACAGGGCCCGCGCGCCCCTATCAGACGGGCGGTCCGCTGCTGTATTTTGGCGGCTACTCCCCCGCCGCACTGGAGCTGTGCGGACAGCATTGCGATGTCTACCTGATGTGGCCCGAACCCAAGGAAATGCTGGCCCAACGCATGACCGCGGTGAATGCGGTTGCCGAGAAATACGGCCGAACATTGGATTACGGTCTGCGCGTGCATGTGATCGTGCGCGACACAGAAGCAGAGGCTCGTGAATATGCCGATCATCTGGTCAGCAAGCTTGACGATGAATACGGCACCCTGATCCGAGACCGCGCCCATGACAGCACCAGCCTCGGTGTCAGCCACCAAGCCCGCGCGCGCGAATTGGCCGACAAATTCGGCTATGTGGAGCCGCACCTGTGGACAGGCATCGGGCGCGCCCGCTCGGGCTGTGGCGCGGCGTTGGTGGGCTCAACCGATCAGGTGCTTAGCCAAATCGAAGACTATCGCAAGATGGGAATCCGAGCCTTTATCTTCTCGGGCTATCCCCATCTCGATGAATGCAAAAGCTTTGGACAGCGCGTGCTGCCTGAATTGAAAACATGCTCGCTGCCCCATGCCTATGGCCGCGTGCCGCACTCAACACCCGCAACGCCTCTGGGCGTAGGAGACCGCGTTTAATGGATCGTATCGCACTTGCAGAAGGCCTCAGCTTTAGCCGTCTTGTCTACGGAATGTGGCGGCTCGGAGACGACGCTGACACCAGCGCTGCCCATGTTCAGGCCAAGCTTGAAGCCTGTCTGGAACAGGGCATCACGACGATTGACCAGGCCGACATCTATGGCGGCTATACCGCAGAAGCGATCCTTGGCACCGCGTTCAAGGCCGCACCTAGCCTGCGCGAAAAGTTCGAGATCGTCACGAAATGCGATATCGTTGCGCCCGTTGGCCGCTACGAGAGCGCGCCGATCAAATATTATGACACCAGCCGCGCCCATATCCTGCAATCGGTCGACACATCCCTGAGCGAAATGGGGATTGAGCAGATCGACGTGCTCTTGATCCATCGCCCGGACCCGCTGATGGATCACGCGGAAACCGGCGCAGCGCTCGATGAGGTCATTGCCTCGGGCAAAGTCCGGGCTGCGGGCGTGTCGAATTTCCGTCCCTGGGATTGGGATCTGCTGCAATCGGCGATGTCAAACAAGCTGGTGACCAACCAGATCGAGATGAGCCTGCTGTGCACAGCCCCCTGGACCAATGGCGATCTGGCCACGCTGCAACGCCTTGGCGTGCCGCCGATGGCGTGGTCTCCGCTGGGCGGAGGTGCCCTCTTTGATGGCTCCAATCCAGGCCTGACAGAAGCCCTGAAGGCCATCGCATCCATGCGGGGGACAGATACCACCGCCGTCGCCATCGCGTGGCTGTTGGCGCATCCGGCCAATATCCTGCCTGTCTTGGGCACCAACCGGCTTGACCGCATCGCGGCAATCTCTGCCGCGATGGAAGTAAATCTTACTCGCACGGAATGGTTTACGCTCTACACTGAGGCGACGGGACAGGAAGTTCCCTAATGCCAGACGGATCGAACACAATGCACAGTGAGACCACGTTTATTCCAGGCCCGGACAACCAGCGGGCCTTGCGGGACGCACTGGGCTGTTTTGCGACCGGAGTCACCGTGGTGACCTGCCGCGATGCGCAAGGCCCCCTCGCCATGACGGCCAACAGCTTTGCTGGGGTGTCGCTCGATCCTGCGATTGTGTTGTGGTCCCCTGCCCTGACATCGGCGCGACACGACAGTTTCGTCGCCGCCGAGCATTTCGTGATCCACATCATGTCCACCGCGCAGAAGGACCTTTGCACTCATTTCGCGCTGAACGGACGGGGCTTTGACGACGTCGCTTGGTCAGAGAATGCGCAGGGCGTGCCCGTCCTGCCGGACTGTGTGGCCCGCTTCACCTGCACACGCTTTGCCACCCACCCGGGGGGCGATCACACTGTTATTTTGGGAAAAGTCACGGAGGCGGCGCGCTCGGACGGGGCTGCGCCCCTCATTTTTGCGCAAGGCACCTATGGGCGCGTTGCGCACGACACCTGACGCCAAACGTTAGGTGCGCAAGATTGGGCTGCCCGGGCAAACCGGCAGCCACCTGTTCGACCCGCACAAATAAGCGGGCGAACCCAACGGGAGGAGGGCGCACGCATGGGCGTTCTTTTGGGGGTGCTGACCCCCTTGCGGTTGTTCAATGACGTCGTTCTGGCGGCTGGCCGCTTTTTGGCTGCTACAGCGTTGGCGTTCATGGTGGTGTTCATCCTGACGCAGGTCTTTTTCCGCTATGTTCTGAACTCTGCCCTGCCCTGGCCCGATGAAGCGGCCCGCTTTGCCATGCTCTGGATGACCGGCCTCATGGCCCCTACGGCCTATCGGCGCGGGGGCTTCGTCGCCATTGACATGATGGCCCGCGCCCTGCCCCGCGCGGTGGCGCGCATCCTGACCTTCGCCTTGCTGCTCGTCTGCACCGTGGTCATCTGGGAGGCCCTCAAGATCGGATGGTCAGAGGTGACAGGCTTTGCGGGCACTTTCAAAACCGCCTCGCTCTACACGGTCTTTTTTCCGTCGATCAGCGATATGACAATCGAGTTTGGCTACGGAAAGATGCCGCGCAGCCATATGATGGCTTCGCTCGTGGTGGGTCTGGCCCTGATGCTTGTCGTGTCGGTCGAATTGATCCTGCGCGCGATCATCGATTTCCTGGGTGGCGGTGCCCAACTTCCCCCGCTCGATGCGGCAGACATGGCGGGGGCCGAGTAGCATGAGCGCATTGATCTGGTTCCTGCCCATCTTCCTTGCCCTGCTCATGGTCGGCTTGCCCGTGTTCTTTGCTCTGCTGGCCGCCCCTGGCGGGATGCTGGTGGTGATGGACCAGGCCTCAGACCTTAAGTTGCTTTATCGCAACCTTTACAACGGGATGGACAGCTTTCCCCTGATGGCGCTGCCCTTCTTCATGCTGGCGGGCGAGATCATGAACCGGGGCGGCATCACCACCCGGCTCGTGGAATTCAGCCAGGCCTTCATGGGCCATCTGCGAGGTGGGCTGGCCCATGTGAACATCCTGTCCTCGATCTTGTTCGCCGGTCTGTCAGGGTCTGCGGTGGCCGATACATCGGCTCTGGGCTCCACCCTGATCCCGGCCATGGAAAAAAACGGCTACACCCGTAGGTTCGCCGCAGCGATCACAGCGGCCTCCTCTGTGATCGGGCCGATCATCCCGCCCTCAGGCATCATGATCATCTATGCCTATGTCATGGGCGAAAGCGTGGCGGCCCTGTTCCTGGCCGGGATTGTGCCGGGCGTGCTGGTGGGCGTATCCCTGATGGTGATGGTCCGGCTTCTGGCCGACAAATATGACCTGCCAAAGGCCGAGCGCATCGTGACGCGCGGAGCAACGATCAGCACGGCAGAGTACTGGATCAGCCTCGTCCTGCTGCGCCTCAATCTTGGCGGGCTGTTCTATCTGGCCGTGACGGGCTTTACCGGCCTGGGCCAAGACAGTGTTGCCCCCGATGGCAGCACGATCGACGGCAATGGCTGGGTCGCCCTGGCAACCTTTGCGGTGTGCTATCTGGCGGCAGACCTGCTGCTGCGCGGCTATCGCACCCGTGTCAGCAATGATTTCCGGGTGGTCTGCAAGAAGGCCGTCGCGCCGCTGCAAACCCCGATCATCATCCTCGGCGGCATTCTGGTGGGCGTCTTTACCCCTACTGAGGCCTCTGCCATTGCTGTGGCCTATGCGCTGATCGTGTCTTTCTTCGTGCTGCGCTCGATGAAACTGAAGGACCTCGGTCCGATCCTGACGCGGTCTGCCATGGCCTCGGCCACGGTGCTGTTGCTTGTGGGGGCTGCGGTCAGCTTCAAAACGGTGGTGGCCTTGTCGCAAGCCCCACAAACCCTGGCCGAAGCCATCCTCAGCCTGTCAGAAAACCCGCTGGTTTTGTTGTTCCTCATCAACATTCTTCTCTTCATCGTGGGCATGTTCCTCGATGCGGGGCCGGCAATCATCATTCTGGGCCCGATCTTGGGGCCTATCTTTGTCGAGATGGGCGTGCACCCGGTGCATTTCGCCATCATCATGTCGGTAAATCTGACCGTGGGATTGGCGACGCCACCCATGGGACTTGTGCTTTTCGTGGCCTCCAGCGTGTCGGGCGAAAAGGTCGAAACCATCGCCAAGGCCATACTTCCGTTTCTTGCCGTCGAGATTTTTGTGATATTCCTGATCACATACGTCCCGGCGATTTCCATGACGATCCCCCGTTTGACGGGTTTCGTTACACCTTGATCAATCAAAATAAACAGGGAGAGATTCCATGATCAAAGGACTAACCACAGCGGCACTGACAGCCGCATTCCTGGTGGGCGGCGCGGCCTCCACTTGGGCTGGCGGGCACGAGATGACCCTGCGCGCCACGGCCAACTCCAACGAGAACGACGAAGACTATGACGGCCTCGTTGTCTTCAAAAACTACGTTGAGTCGGCTTCCAACGGTGCCATCAAGGTAGAACTGTTCATCGGCACGCAGCTGTGCTCGAACGGCGCAGAGTGCCTGGCCGGTGTGGCCGATGGCGGGATCGACATCTATGTGTCGACCTCCGGTGGCTCCTCGGGCATTTTCCCCTTCGTACAGGTGCTCGACCTGCCCTACCTGATGGCGGATGACCGCGTCGCGGAAGCGGCCCTGGCCAACGGCTCGCCGCTGGTCAAGAAGATGCAGGAAATGACGCTGACAAACTCCGAAGGCGCCATCCGCCTGATGACCGTCGGCAACACTGGCGGCTGGCGCAACTTTGCCAACACGCAGCGCCGCGTTCAGGGCCCGGGTGACATGGACGGCCTGAAGATCCGGACCGTGGTTGCTGACCTGCCCCAGGAACTGGTGCGTGCTCTGGGCGCTGCCCCCACGCCGATCCCGTGGCCCGAGCTGTTCACCTCGTTCCAGACCGGCGTTGTTGAAGGCTCCAAGAACGGCATCACCGACATCATGAACATGAAGTTCCCCGATGCCGGCCTGCAGTATGTGACGCTGGACGGCCATGCCTACATGGGCGCTCTGTGGTTCATGAACAACGAGAAGTTCATAGCGATGGATCCGGCCATGCGGCGCGTGATCGTGAACGGCTTCTACCAGCTGCAGCAGGCCACCTTTGCCTCGCCCAAGCGCAAGTCGATCCAGGCCTACGAAGATTTCGTCGCCGGTGGTGGTGATCTCTATGTGCCGAGCCCGGAAGAAAAAGCGGCCTTCAAGGAAGCCGCCGCACCGGTGTTTGACTGGTTCACTGCCAATGTCGATGGCGGCGCCGAGATCCTCGAGGCCATGAATGCTGCCGTGGCCGAGGCCGAAGCCGAGATCAACATGGTCATGGACGCCGAGCTTGAATAAGCGCGCCCCCTCCTGAACAGGAAAAGCCCGGGCCGCATGCCCGGGCTTTTTCGTTGGCGCAGTGTCTCTGCGCAGGTTGCCAGCACGCCACGCAGGGCAGCGCGCCCCGCGCCCTAACGGAACGGATACATCCACACCTTGTAGTCATCGACAAGGATCAGGGCTTCCTCGATCTCCTCTTGGGTCATCTTCTTGACCACCTCTTCGAGGCTGATGGCTGCATCGGGATCCCCGCCAATGGCCGACAGCGTGTACCACATATAGGCCCGCACCAGATCCGGTGCCGGCATGCCCAGCCCCAGTTCGTAATACCAGCCCACCCCGGACTGCGCGCCCGGATGCCCCTTCATGGACGCCCTGAGATACCACTCGAATGCACGCCGATAATCCTTCTCAACGCCCAGCCCCAGCGCATAAATGACGCCGATCCATTCCTCCGCATCGGCGTTGCCGGAACGCGCTGCCGGCCAGAACACATCATAGGCCTCTTCAAACCGCCCCGCCTCCATCAGATCGCGCGCATCCTCGACTGTAAGGCGTTGCTCTGCGGCGGCAGGCAATGCTAGGCTGATGGCGAGGAAAGGCCCCTGCAAAAAGGTGAGGATTTTCAGGTGCGTCACGTTGTTTTCCCTTTTGTATTCAGCATCTTTGCCTCGTCCGTATTGGCAGGCGATGTGCCTGCCCCTCTGCGCGCGGATGACTTCCGCCACCATGACCCCAAGCAGGTCAAGCTCGGGCAACTGCTGTTCTACGATAAAGTCCTGTCAGGCAATCGCAATATCGCCTGTGGCACATGCCACCACCATGATCTTGCGGGCACTGATGGGCTGTCGTTGGGGATTGGTGAGGGTGGCGAAGGCGTGGGGCACGCCCGGTTGCCGGGTGCGGGCGAGAGCCGGATCGCCAAGCGGGTGCCGCGCAACGCACCGGGCCTTTGGAACCTTGGGCACAAGGATATCGCTGTCCTGTTCCATGATGGCCGTCTTTCCGTGTCCAACCTCTTTGGGAACGGGTTTGACAGCCCCGCTGAGGAGTTCCTGCCGCAGGGGCTTGCCTCCATTACGGCCGCCCAGGCCTTGCTGCCTCTGACCGCCGAGTTTGAAATGGCAGGCAACGTCGGCGAAAACGAGGTGATTGGCGCCGTGCGCGACAGGATCGATCTCGGCTGGCCCATTCTGGCCAAACGGGTGCGCGTTATCCCCGAATACGGGGAGATGTTCGTCGATGCTTTTGACCATATCGAAGCGGCCGAAGACGTCAGCATTGTGGAGATCGGCAATGCACTGGGGGCCTTCATCGAAACAGAGTGGCGCAATTTCGACAGCCCATTCGATGCCTACCTCGCCGGGGACGCCACCGCACTGGACCCGACCCAGACGCGTGGAATGGAGCTGTTTTACGGCCCTGCGGGCTGTGCCAACTGCCACAGTGGTCCGCTGCTGAGCGACATGCAGTTTCATGCGCTGGCCTTGCCCCAGTTCGGGCCCGGACGCACGCGCCAGTTCGATCCCTATGCCCGCGATGTCGGCCGCATGGGCGAGACGGACCGCTTGGAGGATGCTTACCGTTTCCGGACGCCGTCCCTGCGCAACGTGGCCCTGACCGCGCCCTACGGCCACAACGGCGCATATGCCACGCTGGAAGGCATCGTGGCCCATCACGCCCAACCTTTGGTGCAACTGGCCGCATGGCAGGAAGGCAATGCCCAACTGCCCGATGTGCCGTGGCTGGAGGCCATCGATTTCGTGATCCGCGACGACAGGCTTGAGGCTGCCCGCCACCGCTCGGTTTTGGATATCACCCCGGTGGCCCTGTCAGCCAGCGAGCAGGCCGATATCGTGGCGTTTCTGAAGGCCTTAACCGGTGAAACCAGCGCCACCCGTCCGCTGGGTCGTCCCACCTCCGTGCCGTCTGGCTTGCCAGTCGATCTGGCTGCGAATGCCCCCTCCGAAGGGGCTGCAGGCCAGTAAACCAATCCCGCTTAAACGCACGCCATGCGCGGGGGCCACGCGATGGGCGCGCGGGCTTATCTGCCTGGTGGAAACAGGGTCGCCAAAGCCACCACAGCCAACATCAGCCCGGCCATGGTCATATTGATCGCCCGTTGCGTGCGCGGAGGCAAATCCAGCGCGTTCACACGGATACCAACCCAGAGCCACAGGAAATGGATCGGCAGCCAGATCAGGTTGATGATCACAAATTTCGCTGCCATCTCGGCGAGGGGCGCACTCTCCCAAAAAGCAAAACCGGAAAACAGAGAAGTGTTAAAAACATAGGCCTTGGGATTGATGGCCTGAAGCGCGATCCCGCCCATCAGGCCCGGCGGTGACGCGCGCGAAATAAAGGCGATTTGGCTGCCGGCCAAAGCGATCCGGGCCGCAATGTAGACCAGATACAGGATTGACGCGCCATAGAGCAGCACGCGCAATCTCGGATCCGCCAGCATGGCCGCGGCGAGGCCCGTGACAACCGCCAGCGCCACAAGATTGGTCCCCATCCAGAGGCCCATCACATAGCGCGCCCCCGGCCGCACCCCGAACGCCGCCCCGACACCTGCAGTCGACAGCACACCCGGCCCCGGCGTGATCAAAAGGAAAAAGACAGCAAGCGCAAAGATCAGCATGGCTCAGACCTAGCAAACTGCACTGCAACAACAAGCCACCAACCTCTACAAAGACAGACGGGGCGCAAGATCCGTGATGAAATGTGGCCGGCTTGGCGATTGAGCCTGCCCTGCCGCTTTCCCTCCCTCCAAGGCCCTGCCATACTGGCGCAAACACCTAAGGCGAAATCGAGCAGCACCGATGTCCGACGATCTTCTCTCCGGGGGCACCTCCCCCGCCTATGATGCCTCTTCGATCGAGGTTCTCGAAGGGCTCGAGCCGGTGCGCAAGCGCCCGGGCATGTATATCGGCGGCACCGATGAGCGCGCCCTGCACCACCTTGTGGCAGAGGTGCTCGACAACTCGATGGACGAGGCCGTGGCCGGCCATGCCAATCGCATCGAGGTGGAATTGCATGCGGATCACTCGATCACGATCCGGGACAATGGACGCGGCATTCCCACCGATCCTCACCCCAAGTTCCCCGGCAAATCCGCTCTGGAGGTCATCCTGTGCACGCTGCATGCGGGCGGCAAGTTTTCTGGCAAGGCGTATCAGACATCCGGGGGTCTGCACGGCGTGGGGGCCTCCGTGGTCAACGCCCTGTCCGACAGCATGGTGGTGCAAGTTGCCCGTGACAAACGCCTGTTTGAGCAGTCCTTTTCACGCGGTCTGCCGCTGGGCCCTGTCGCCGAGGTGGGCGCGGCCCCAAACCGGCGCGGCACCACAGTCACCTTTCACCCAGACGCCGAGATTTTTGGCAAGCTGAAGCTAAAGCCCAGCCGCCTGTTCAAATCCATCCGCTCCAAGGCCTATTTGTTCTCGGGGGTTGAGATCCGTTGGAAATCCGCGGTGGATGACGGCGAAACGCCGTTGCAGGCCACCTTCCATTTCCCCGGCGGCCTGAAGGATTACTTGGTGGAAACCCTCGGGTCCGCCACGACCTATGCAGAAAGCGCTTTTGCCGGCAAGGTCGAGTTTGCCGGGCGCTTTGATGAGCCCGGTTCGGTGGAATGGGCAATCGATTGGACGCCGTCACGCGACGGCTTCCTGCAAAGCTACTGCAACACGGTGCCAACGCCCGAAGGGGGCACCCATGTCAGCGGTTTCTGGGCGGCGATCCTGAAGGGCATCCGGGCCTATGGCGAGTTGGCTGGCAATCGCAAAGCTGCGCAGATCACCCGCGAAGACCTGATCTCGGGCGGGTGCGCGCTGGTTTCATGTTTCATCCGTGACCCCGCCTTTGTCGGCCAGACGAAAGACCGGCTCAGCACTGAGGCCGCGGCGAAAATGGTCGAGGCTTCGGTCCGCGATCATTTTGATAACTGGCTGGCGGCTGATCCGAAATCTGCGGGGGCCATTCTGGATTTCCTCGTGCTGCGCGCCGAGGAGCGCCTGCGCCGCCGTCAGGAAAAGGAAACCGCCCGGAAATCCGCCACCAAGCGGCTGCGCCTGCCCGGCAAACTGGTGGATTGTTCCCAGTCAGCGCGCGATGGCACCGAACTTTTCATCGTCGAGGGCGACAGCGCGGGTGGGTCTGCCAAGATGGCCCGCAACCGCGAAACACAGGCCCTCCTGCCCCTGCGCGGCAAGATCCTGAACGTGTTGGGCGCGGCCTCCTCCAAGCTGGGATCAAATGCAGAAATCTCCGATCTGTGTCAGGCTTTGGGCGTGGGCATCGGCACCAAGTTCAACATTGATGATCTGCGCTACGACAAGGTCATCATCATGACCGACGCTGATGTCGACGGGGCGCATATTGCCTCGCTCCTGATGACATTCTTCTTTACCCAAATGCGCCCGATGATCGATGCGGGCCATCTCTATCTGGCGTGCCCGCCTCTGTTTCGTCTGACGCAGGGCGCTAAGCGGCACTATTGCCTCGACGAGGCCGAGCGGGACAGTTGGCTGAGCAAAGGGCTGGGGGGCAAAGGTCGTATCGATGTGAGCCGCTTCAAAGGCTTGGGTGAGATGGATGCCAAAGACCTCAAGGAAACCACCATGGACCCTGCCTCGCGCAAGCTGATCCGCGTCAGCATCGACGAGGACGAGCCGGGCGAAACCCGTGATCTGGTCGAAAGGCTGATGGGCAAAAAGCCAGAGCTGCGCTTTCAGTATATTCAGGAAAACGCCCGCTTCGTGGACGAACTGGACGTGTAAGTCTGTTCAGCAGCCCCCGCAGCACAGTGCAGAACGTCGAAAGTTCTGTCGAAGGGGCCTTGCAGGTGCGTCTCAACGGCGTCACCCGCGGTGTCTTTGCTGGGCGGCTCGGGCGACAGGTTGGCGTATCAGGATCTCCAGGTCCGCCCTGCCCTGTCACGCGCTTGCCAAGCGATCGGGGGCCCGCACCGGGCATAGGGCATCCGCGCAAAAGGCGCAGCAGTCCCTAGGCCTATGGATTGTCCGCCGCGCCCGGTACATGGCTAGAGATCGAGCGCCGCCAGTTTGACCTTCTGGCGGGCGATCAACCGCGTCACCTCGGCCACCGCTTCCGGACGCAGGCCCGCCCCCGGTGCCCGCAAAGTCGGGCTGGCGATCGCGCCCCGCTCGGCCAGAATGAACTTGCGGATCGCCAAGCCAAGACCGGGCTGCAACTCATAACGCACCAAGGCCAGATAGGCATCAAAGATATCCAAGGCACGGGCTTTGTCACCCGCGGTATGGGCTTCGATCACTTGCGCCATCATCTCGGGATAGGAAAAGCCGGTCATGGCGCCATCGGCGCCGCGCTCCATTTCCTCAGGCAGAAACAGGCCACCATTCCCGCACAGGATGCTGATCCGCCGGGACCCACCCTGTGACGCGGCCCGCAGCGTGCTGATCTTGTCGAGCCCGGGCCAATCCTCGTGCTTGAGCATGACGCAGGTTGGGCAGTCCTCAACGATGCGCAGGATCACCGACGGGGCAATCTGAACCCCGGTAGCCTGCGGAAAATCCTGCAATACGAAGGGGATTTCACCGAGCGCGTTGGCCACATTGCGGTAGTAGCTCAGGATTTGGTCATCGGTTTGCAACGTCCAAGGCGGGGCGACCATGGCGCCGGCAGCCCCTGCCTCCATGGCCTCATCCGCCAAGGCTTTCATCGGGGCCAGACCCGCAGCAGAGACCCCAACGATCACCGGCACGCCGGCCCGCGCCGTCACACGGCGCACCACCGAAATGGCCTCGGCAGCCGACAATTTGCCCGCCTCGCCCATCATGCCCAGGATTGTCAGGCCCGTTGCCCCCTTTTCGAGATAGAAATCCGTGACACGGTCGAGGCTGTCGAGATCCAGAGACCCATCCGGCAGAAACGGGGTAACAGCAATGGTGAAAACGCCTGTCTCAGTGCCATCAATCATTCGGGGCTCCTTTTTTCGGTCTGCGGGTAAGGTTGAGCGCGATCTGACCCAGCGCCATGGCCGCGGCGGCTTGGCAGGGCTCAACCACGGGAAGGCCGGTTTCGGCCTCCAGCGTGTCGCGGTAATCCGCCATCCCGGCACAGCCCATGATCAACACGTCTGCCCCGTCCTCATCGCGCAGGCGATGGCCCGTTTCGATCATCGCCGTCAGGCTGCGCCCGGGCTCTGACAGTTCGGCCACCCCAAGCCCAAGCGCCCTGTCACCGGCCAGACGATCAAGAACGCCCATGGCTCCGAAGGCCCGCAAATGCCGCGGGATCGAGCCCGGCAGGATCGCAATCACACCGAACCGCTGTCCGAGGGTAAGCGCCGTCATGACGGCGGCCTCCTGAATACCCAGAACCGGCAGGGCCGTCTGATCGCGCAGGGCGTGCAGGCCGGGATCTCCGAAGCAGGCGATAACATAACCGCTGGCATCGCTCTGGGCGGCTGCAAGCCGCAGCATGGGCGCGATTGTGAGGTCTGCCTGCACTTGGCTTTCGATACCCGGCGGCCCCTCTTCAAGCGTCAGGCACCGGATCGGCACGATGCCGCCCTGCAGGGGGATCAAGGCGCGCGCGATCCCGTCTGTAACGGATTGGCTCGAGTTGGGGTTGATCACAACAAGGCTCATGCGCCCTCCCGTGTGGGTGTCTGGATTTCCACCTGATAACCCTCCGGGTCCGTGAAAACGAAGGCCCGGATGCCCAGCGCGGCATTCTCGAACATGTCCGAAAGCGCATCTACCTTACACTGCGCGCACCATTGGTACCACGCATCCACATCGGGCACGCGGATACACAGTTGCACGGGTTTTTTGGCCTGCCATTTGTTCATGCCGCGGGCCTCATCGACCAGCCCAACATGGGCCCCCTCGGCAATCCGGTAAATCTTGCACCAGCCCTGGTCAATCGCCAGCGAGAGGCCCAGTACATCCTCGTAAAACCGCATGGCGGCGGGCAGGTCCTTGTAGTAAAAAAACGTGATCGCAAGGGTGTTTTCTGCGGCAGGGCGTTGCATTATCCGTCCTCGCGTTCAGCAGCGGCGGGCGCCTGTCTCGACAACCACCGTCCGGCCCCAAAGCGGCCCTCGAAAGCACCGTTCTGGGCAATGATCTGCCCCCGCAAAAGCACCGTATCCGGCCATCCTGTCACGGTGGTGCCCTCCCAGGGATTGTATCCCACATTGTCATGCAAATCGTTGGCGCCGTAGGTCACGCTGCGGCCCGCATCCCAGATCACAAGATCGGCGTCATAGCCTGCCTCTATACGGCCCTTACCCGGCAACCCGTAAAGGTCCGCAGCGGCTGTGGATGTCAGTTGGACGAAGGCCTCGATGCCCCCTTGCCCGCGTGACACCATCGCATCAAACATCAGCGGCAAGCGCGGCTCTAGGCCTGGCATGCCATTGGCGATTTGGTGAAAGCCTGCTTGAGGCCCGGCAGATAACTTGCCGGTTTCATCATGGCGGTAAGGCGCATGATCGGAAGACACGAGATCAAGCCCCCCGGACAGCAAAGCCCGCCACAGCGCCGCTTGGTCGGCCTCTGTCCGCTGGGGCGGCGAACACATCCACTTTGCCCCATGCGGACGCGACAGGATTTCCTCTGTCTGAAACAAATAATGCGGACAGGTTTCCGCCCAAACTGGCGCACCTCTTGCCCGCGCGGCCGCCACAGCCTCGACAGCCCCCGCAGCCGAGATGTGGAACAGCATGATCTGGGTATCCACGTGTTCCGCAAAACGGCACATGCGCTCCACGGCCTCAATCTCGGCCAGAGGGGGGCGCGAGGCTGCATGATCACGCGGGGCAAGCCGGCCCTCTGCCAGCAGAGCAGCCCGGCTGCGCGCAATGATGGCATCGTTTTCCGCGTGAATGCAGACCAGCGCGCCATGGGCCCGCGCCGCCGCCATCGCCGACAGGATCTGACCATCATCCAGCCCGATATTGTAGGTGGTAAACAGCTTGAGCGAACGATGACCGGCCGCAATCTGCCGCGCCAGATCAGACTGAAAATCAGCCACACTGGTGTCTGCAATGATGGCGTGAAAGGCGTGATCGATGGCTGCGCCGCGCTTGGCCCGGGCGGCGTAATCGGCCATTGCAGCAGCAAGCGGCTGGCCTTTTGCCTGCGCGGCAAAGGAGATCACCGTGGTTGTCCCCCCCATCGCAGCCGAGCGCGTGGCGGTTTCCCACGTGTCCGCGTTCATCTGGCCCATGCCCGACATCTGTTCAATATGGCAATGGGGGTCGACCCCGCCAGGGCAGAGAAACCGCCCCGCTGCGTCGATCTCATGGCGGGCCGGCCCGGCCTGACCAACGGTGTCGATCCGGCCCTCCCGGATGCCCAAATCCCCCTCCACGATCCCGGCAGGAGTAACTATGCGGGCGTTGCGAATGGCCGTCTCGAGCATCAGAGCACCCGGCTCAGGAAGGCTGCGGTGCGGGCCTCGCGTGGCGCGCCAAAGATTGTCTCGGGCGGGCCTTCCTCCAGAATGCGGCCCTTGTCCAGAAAACAGACCTTGTCTGCCACTTCCTGGGCGAAAGCCATCTCATGTGTTGCCAGGATCATCGTCATTCCTTCGGCCCGCAGGCTGCGCAAGACATCCAGCACTTCGCCCACCAACTCCGGATCCAAGGCGCTGGTGATCTCGTCAAACAGCATGATCTCGGGTTGCATCGCGAGGGCCCGAATGATGGCCACGCGCTGCTGCTGTCCACCCGACAATTGATCCGGGTAATGCCCCATCCGGTCCCCCAGATTGAAGCGTTCGAACAGGGCCGTCACAGGAGCTTGGAGATCCGAGCGGCTGCGGCCATGTACCCGGCGCGGCGCCAGCATCACGTTCTCGGCGGCCGTCATATGGGGAAACAGGTTGTAGGATTGAAAGACCATGCCGATCCGCGCCCGCACCGGTTGGGGATCGAGCCCCGGCTCGGCGATATCGCGACCGTCGAGCAAAATGGTGCCGTCATCGACGGGTTCCAGCAGGTTGATGCAGCGCAGCAACGTCGATTTGCCAGAGCCGGATGCCCCGATCAGGCAGACCATCTGGCCCTCCTGGACCGTCAGATCGATGCCCTTGCAGACCTCGTTATCGCCAAAGCGCTTGCGCACCCCGGACAGAACCAGCTTTGCACTCATGTCCGGGCCCTGCGCTGCTTCTGCATCAGGTAATCGGCGTAGCGCGTCGCGGGGATCGTGACCGCAAGAAAGATCAGCGCAGCCCCCACATAGGGCGTGAAATTGGCCATCAATGACTTGTAGACCCCGGCCTGACGAAAGATTTCAACCGGTCCGATGAAAGACAGCAGCGCCACATCCTTTTGCAAGGCAATGAACATGTTCATATTGGCGGGCGCAACATTGCGAATGGCCTGGGGCAGCACCACAAACCGCATGGTATCCTTCTCGTTCAGCCCCAGTGACGCGGCCGCTGCGCGCTGGCTGCCGTGAATGCTGTCGATCCCGGATCGGATGATCTCCGCCACATAGGCGGCATAGACAAGGATCAGGGCCAGCGAGCCCCAGATATAAGGCGAATTCCACGGGCGCGGCAGACCAAGCCCGGGAATGCCAAAGCCCACCAGATAGATCACGAGGATCACTGGCAGGCCCCGAAACACATCCGTGTAAATGGCGCCAAAGAGGCGCAGGGGATAGAGTGCTGGTGCGCGCACATCACGGCATAGGGCAATGACGAGCCCCAGCACCGCAATCAGCGGCGCGCACCATGCAAAGATGTAGATATTGGTCAGGAAAGCCTCCAGCAAGCCGGGGAAGGTTTTGGCAAACACCTCCCCGTTGAAGAAGCTGCGCTGGACCTTTTCCCAACCTGGTGCAAGCGGCACCAACAGCACGAGCGCAAGCACGACAGCGGCAGTAGACCCCGCTGCCACACGCATCGCGCGCTTGCGTTGACGGGCCTCATAGGCCGCACGGCGGGAGAGGCCTCCCGCTGTTGTTTCAGAGCCGCTCATCTGCTGGTCTTATTCGATCACCGGCACCCCGGTGGCCTGCTGCAACCACTGCGCCTCAAGCTCGGCCAATGCACCGCTGTCTTTCAGTGCGGCAAGCGCACCATCCACACATTCCTTCAGAGCGTTGCCGTCTTCCATGAGCAGACCGAACTGGTCAGGCGCCTCGGAACGATCCGCCGGAAACTGTCCCAGGATCGCACCATTCTCGACCACGACAGCCGACAGATAGAGAGCGGTGGGCAAATCGAACAATGCCGCATCGATCTGGCCCGCCTGCAGTGCCGCGGTGACATCGGTGTTGTCGCCATAGAGCAGCGGATCGCTGTCCGGCGCGATCAGGCCCGCAATCATCGGAACGGCCGTTGTGGTGGCCACTGCCCCCCATTTCAGGCCCTTGAGGCTGGCGATGGTGGCCTCAGCGCCCCCGTCCACCACAGCGCCCGTCGTCAGAACGGCCATGGCCGAGGAATAGTAGGGCTCCGAAAAATCGATCATCATCTCGCGTTCGGGCGTGATCGAATACTGCTGCATGTTGAAGTCGAAATCCTTGGCGCCGGGCTGGATTGCTTCGTCGAAGGAGGTGCGCACCCACTTCACGGCATCCGCTTCAAAGCCCATCTCGGCAGCCACGGCATAAGCGACAGCCGCTTCAAAGCCTTCACCGCTTTCCGGCGCATCGTCGAGCACCCAAGGGTAGTAGGCCGGATTACCGGTGGCGATTGTCAGCACGCCTTCTTCCAACGTCTTGCCATCTGCACATCCTGCATGGCCACCCGCCATGGCTGTTGAGGCCATCATCGTTGCCACAAGCGCCGACGTTACTGCAATTCTCATCTCATGATCCCCTTGTTGAAACTGCGGTCAGGTTAGGCACAGGCGCGGGATTGTCCATATCCTGCGCGCAATCTGGCGCGGGTTTTCGCGCAACGCTTGCGCCCTGGTCCGATCGCATCCGCCACGGGCGCAGACGGTAACGCGCGCTCAGCCCCTCGGGTAGCTGGCGCGGCTGTGAGTTGCACCGCGCCTGCGGTGATGGCAGCGTGGTCGCATGTTTCGCGTCGCTCTCTTCACTGCGCTGACTTTTGCGTGCTCACCTGCCACCGTGATGGCAGATGTGGCGCTGGTGCAGCGCGCAGTCGATCAGATCTGCCCGCTCGAGGACATGACCGGCCTCGATGCGCAGGCCCGCCTCCCGGGCGCATGGTTGCTTAATGAAACCCGGCGCCCTGCAACAGGCATGGCCAATGTGATCGACCTGACATTGGATTTGGGCGCCGAAGGGGTGTTGGAAATCAACCGTCTGCAACCGGGCGGGGGGCTGCGCCGCTTCACCGTGTCCCTTTTCGCGCGACAGGGCGAAAAACTGGCCCCCGTGCTGCAGGCCGCCGCCGATGGCAGCTGCCGCCTGCGGGCTGGGCGGGCCATCCGCACAGAGGCAGACGGCTGGGTGTGGCTCGACCAGTTGGAGGATGATCTGGTCACCCTGCGCTGGTCTGAAATCTTGCAGATGCCATGGCCCGAGGGGCGTGATCCCGGGGGGATACGTGTCGCTTTGGTTGACAGTGGCCTCGCCTATAACCTGCCCGGGATCGCCGATCGTCTGGCCCGGGACGCCACGGGGCACCCCCTTGGGTATGACTTCTGGGACATGGATCCATGGCCCTATGATGGCGATACGGGCCGCAACCCGTTTGCCCCCATCCGACATGGCACAGCAGTGGCCTCCGTTCTGCTGCGCGAAGCCCCCTCCGCGCAGGTGATCCCTCTGCGCTATCCGCGGCCTGACATGTCCCGGATGGGCGATGTGGTAGCCCATGCCGCAGATGCGGGCGCCCGTATCCTTGCCATGCCATTGGGCAGCCGATCCGCAGCAGACTGGACCGCCTTTGCCGAAGCGCTCGCCCGGCATGACATGTTGGCCATCGTGTCCGCTGGCAACAACGGCCAGGACATCGATGCAACGCCGCTCTACCCGGCAACCTTGCCTCTCGACAACATGCTGGTCGTGACCTCCTCGGATGGGTTCGGAAAACTGGCGGAAGGCTCAAATTGGGGTGGGCAAAGCGTCGATATCATGCTGCCCGCAGAGCGGGTGCCCGTCACAGATTTTCGCGGGGCAGCCGCCACGGCGTCAGGCTCCAGCTATGCTGTGCCGCGCCTCGCAGCTCTGGCCGTGCGCCTGCTCGAGCGTGATCCAAACCTCGATGCGCGATCACTGCGTGCCGCGCTTCTGGCCCGCGCCAAGCCTTCACCCTTTGAGGAAGAAGGCCGGCTTGCGGCAGGATGGATCGCCGATCCGTTAGACGACTGACCAGCCACCTCCGACAGCCACATACCTGCGTCGATGCCCCATTGGGGCAACGACCATCTGCAGATCTTTCCGCGTTACCACCGCTGGCGCGCACAGGTCTTAGCGGCGCACGGGCGTTGGTGGCGGGCTATCGATAAAGCGCCGCGCTGCCTGGGCTTGCGCAGGATCGGTTTTCAGCAATTGGGCATAGCCTGCTTCTGCAAGCTCAAGATCGCCTCCCCAGACGCCGGCCTGAATGGCAAAGCGCAAGCTATTGCTGTCTTGCGGGGCAGCTCCCAGCAGCCAGCGGGCATGGGGCAGCATCTCCTCAAAGCGCGCGCCAAGCTGCAAGGACACCAATAGCGAAATCCGCGCATTGATCGAGTTGGGCACCTGCGCCACCGCATCACTGTGCAGGGCAATTGCGCCATCGAAATCCCCAGCCTGCGAGACAACCCGCCCCGCTTCCAGAAGCAGGCCGTGGTTTTCAGCCGCCCGGCAGGCCTGCACGGTCTGCTCTGGCGACCCACCCTCATCGATGGCCCCGGAACAGGTGGCAAAGGCTGCCCCCAGTTCCTGTGTAACGCCCGCAGCCTCCGGGGCCTCGCGCAAAGCCAGCAGATGCAGCACTTGCGCCGCTGGAACCGCTTCGAAACGACCATCCCCGCCGCCCACGGCGATCGCCACCATGCCGCCTGTGGCATCCACCAAAGCGCCACCGCTGACACCGGGCTGCATGCGGGCTGTCACATGAAGCCGCCCCAGCGGGGCATCGGGATCAGGCTCCGCAAGCAAGTCACCCGGGGCAAATACCCGGATCTCCTGTCGTGCGATATCAGCCCCAATCGCCTGGAAGGGCGGCACAGACATCGCCGGGGATAGGCGCGGCAGCAGCCCTTCGTCGGGCAGGCCGTCTGCCTGCAGCAAAACCAGATCCCCGCGGTAGGCCGATGGCACAACACGCGCCATGACAGGCCCGTCAGGGGTATAGATCTCTGCTGTCTCGAAATCGCCCACCACATGGCGGTTCGTCACCAGAAGGTCTGCGCTGATCCGCGTGGCACTTGCGATCGGATCAAAGCTCGAAACCGGGAAAACAGCCTGGCGTATCTCACAGATCTCCGCGTCATAGGGACAGGCCGGGTCGGGTGCGCCCACAGCAGCCTGCTCTTGCGCGTCTGGCGCAGCCTCAGGGGGCAGCAAAGCCACCTCCACCGGGCTGGGTTGCCCGTCCCGCTCCAGCAGCACAGAAACCGCGGGCGCGTCCTGCGGCAGCACGGCAAGGGCTGCGATCACATCGCGCGGGGTGTGCACGCGGCGCCCATTCACCTCGATCAGAAGGTCGCCTTCCTGCACGCCGGCCAATGCCGCTGGGCCGGCCGCGTCGAGGGCAGTGACAACCGGTGCTGCAAGGCGTGCGCTCTGGGTGCGATCAGGGGGCATCAAACGCCAGCCCGGACGCGGATAGCGCACTGCCCCATCGGTGATCAAAGCGTCTGCAACGCGCTCCAACAATGCGGCGGACACAGCGAACGTGATGCCAATATCGGTATCGCCCTCAGAGGCGAAAATGGCCGACACCATCCCGATGAGGCGCCCTTCCCCATCCACCAACGCACCACCAGATGTGCCCGGATTTGCGCTGGCATCGGTCTGGATGAAATCTTCGACGGGGTTGAAGCCCGCGTTGCTCACCCCCGTTGCCGAGACCACGCCACAGGTCACAGACAGACCCAGTCCAAACGCGTTCCCGATCGCGCAAGCCCGGCTGGCAAGGGCGGGGTCACGCAGCGTCTCAAAGGGGGGCAGAGCGGCGGCGACTTCCAGCAATGCGATATCGCTGGCAGCATCATGGCCAAGCATCCGCGCAGGCAGAATGCGTCCATCGGAAAGCCGAACATCCACACGTTCGGCGGGCGCCACCACATGCCAAGCCGTGGCGACGATGCCCGGCCTGAGCACCACCCCGGCCCCTTCAGGCGCAGCCCCCGGCGGCTGTGCAGCGCCGCCTTGTGGCTGGCCCGGCCAGACCGGCAAAACCGACACGACAGAGCGCAGGGTTTCGCGGTTTATGCCGTTTGCCGAAGCGCCCCCCCCAGACAGGCCAAGACCAAGGCCGATCACCATCACCAGCGCGAAAAAGCAGCGTTGCATCGTTGTCTCCTGCGTCGGGGCTGGGCGGAGGCTTCGCGCAGTTCTGCCCGATCCTCTTCCAGCGCGCGTGGGGCACGTTGTGGGGCTGCTGAGGATCGCGCCCCGCAGCCGAATACATTCCTTTTCTAATGTGGCCCGGCATGGGCAAAGCGGCAAGCACTCAAGGCCGCCGACGTGTTTGCCTTGCCTGCAACGGTGTTCAGACGGGCGTGTTCTCTGCCTTGTCATAGCTGACAAAGGCAAAGCGCGTCCCATCGGGAGACCAGCTCGGCACATTCAAGCTGCCTTGCCCGCCGTGGATTTCCGCAAGAATGCGCGGCGCACCGCCCGCCGCCGACATGATCCGGAGTTGCACATCCCGGCCCGCAGGATGGCCCTGTGTGCCCGCCGGGTAGGATAGATAGCACACCTGCTTGCCATCAGGGGATGGGTGGGCGAACCAGTCCACGCGTTGGCCGTCCGTCATCTGCTCGGCTGCGGTGCCATCGCGGCGCATACGCCACAGCGCCATTGCCCCGCTGCGATCCGAATTGAACCAGATCCAGCGCCCATCCGGGGTGCTGTCAGGGCCGTCATAATGCCCCTCCCCACCGATCAGAAGCGTCTCGGCGCCCGTGTCCAATGCACAGCGCGCAATTCCAAAGCGGCCCTCGCGGACGCAGGTGTATAGCAGGTGACGGCTGTCCGGTGTCCAACCATGCAGCCATGACGGCACCTGTGCGGTAAGGCGCCGGGTGGGCCCACCGGTGGCCGCGCGCAGGTAGATGCAGGATTTGCCCGTCTCGGTCTTGTCGCAAAAACCCAGCCAGCGCCCATCAGGCGAGGGGGCGTGGTCATTGTTGAGCTGCTCCCAACCGTTGGTTGCAACGGGATGCAGATCAGGAGACGCGAGCGGCACGCGAAAAAGGCGCCCCTCCGCATTCACCAGCAAAGCGTCACCATCGGGCATCCAGTTGGGTGCCTCAATATGCCGTGTGCTGCGCAAAATGGTCTCAATGCGGCCTGTGGCAGGTGTGATGATGTTCAAAGATGCGGCCACGCTACCACTCTACAGATGCCAGGCAATCAGGCCAGAGCGGGCACAGATCTTGGTGTGCAGAGTGGTCAAGCTCGGCCAATAAGACCGCTCCGCGTCGGGCTGCCAAGATGCAAATTGCCCTGCCCCGCTACAGACTGCGCGGGGCAGAGCAAACCATCAAATCCGAAGCCTTCAGCCTCAGAAAAAGGCCTGCAGGCCCGTTTGCGCACGCCCAAGGATCAACGCGTGAATGTCATGGGTGCCTTCATAGGTGTTCACGGTCTCAAGGTTGGAAGCATGGCGCATGACGCCATATTCCGACACGATCCCGTTGCCGCCATGCATGTCGCGGGCCATGCGCGCAATGTCGAGCGCCTTGCCGCAATTGTTGCGCTTGATCAGGCTGATCGCCTCTGGCGCGGCTGTTCCGGCATCCATCATCCGCCCCACTTGCAGGGCCGCTTGCAAGCCCAGCGTGATCTCTGTCTGCATGTCAGCCAGTTTTTTCTGGAACAGCTGTGTCTGGGCCAGCGGACGGTTGAACTGGCGACGGTTGAGGCCGTAGTCGCGTGCACGGTGCCAGCAATCGGTTGCGGCGCCCATAACGCCCCAGGCGATGCCATAGCGTGCCCGGTTCAGACAGCCAAACGGCCCTTTGAGCCCCTGCACACCGGGCAGAAGTGCATCTTCAGACACCTCGACATTGTCCATGACGATCTCGCCGGTCACAGACGCCCGCAAGGACAGTTTGCCGGCAATCTTCGGCGCAGACAGGCCCTTCATGCCTTTCTCCAGCACAAAGCCGCGGATTTTACCGCCATGGGCCTCGGATTTGGCCCAGACAACGAAAACATCCGCAATCGGCGCGTTCGAAATCCACATCTTTGCACCGTTGAGGACATATCCCCCCTCGGTGCGCGTCGCGACCGTCTTCATGCCGGCGGGATCAGAACCTGCATCGGGCTCTGTCAGGCCAAAGCAGCCGATCAGCGTGCCTGCAGCGAGCCCGGGCAGGTATTTCTGCCGCTGCTCCTCAGTGCCGTAGGCGTGGATCGGATACATCACCAAAGACGACTGCACCGACATCATCGAGCGGTAGCCGCTGTCCACATGCTCGATCTCGCGGGCCACAAGGCCATAGGTGACATAGCTGCCCCCCAAACCGCCGTATTGCTCGGGGATGGTAACGCCCAACAAGCCCATCGCACCCATCTCGGCAAAGATTTCCGGGGCAACGCCTTCATTGAGGTACATGTCGTCCACGCGCGGGGCCAATTTGTCCTTGGCATAGGCACGGGCCGCCTCGGCCACCATGCGCTCATCTTCATTGAGCTGGGCATCGAGGCCGAGCGGGTCGGCCCAATCAAAGGCCGCGAGGTCCGGGCCGTGGCCCTTTGAACTTCCATCAAGCATTTTCAGTCTCCCGTGGATGTCTGCGCTGCAGCCGCTTGCCCGGCAATCCGGCCAAGAACGACGGCCGACAGCAGGCCGTTGCCTGACAGATAACCGCTGTCGGCCGCGCCGGAAACCCCAACTGCGGCCCCTCCGGCTGCAAAAAGTGTTTCAAAGGCTGCGCCATCGCGGCGCAGGACCTGCCCGTTGGGCGCAACATTCAGCCCCCCTTGGGTGTGAAAGAGCGCCCCGGTCACCTGCACTCCGTAGAAGGGGGGGGCCAGAGCCGGGCCGTTAAACTGGCGCCCGAAAACGTCGGGCGCCCCGCTGTAGATGCGGGCAATCGTGTCAGAAAGCGCATCAGCAGGCAGCCCAAGCTTTTGGGCCAATTCGGGCAGCCGCATCGCTGTCTTCAGCGCCCCGGCGGCCTCTGCATCCTTGAAATCCTGAAATTGCCGCGCGACCTCGGCAATGCGCGCGTCAAAAATCGTCCAGGCCACGCCGCCCGGTTGCCGCATCACATACCGTGCCGCCTCGGAATAGCCCTGGCTTTCATCCCAGAAACGGTGGCCGTCACGGTTCACCTGAATGCCGCCTTCGGTGATTGTGGCCCAGGTGATCAGGATACCATGGGGATGGGCAACATTGCCGTGCCCCTGATAGGCCCCGAGATGCAGTGATTGCGCGCCCAGCGCATCCCCCCAGGCCACGGCTTCACCCCGATTTCCATCATGGCCGAACCAGACTGCATCGCGGATGTCAGGCATGTGATGGGCGACCATATCCCGGTTGCCGCCAAACCCGTTGCAAGCAAGGATCAGCGCCTTGCAACCGATGGTCTCAGCCCCGTCGGGGCCTTCCACCCGCAGCCCTGTGACTTCGCCATCGGACTGAAACAGCGTGGTGGCGCGGCGGTTGCAGATGATGTCGATCCCTGCCTGCTCACAGGTGGCGCGCAACGCATCCACCAGCTCACGGCCGGCCCGCGAGGGCAGCCCGTGCATCCTGCGCCGGGAATGGCCGGGATAGTCGAAATCCGTGACCAGCGAGAACGGCAAGTCAAACCGCGCGACCAGCCAATCGATCGTGGGCCCGCTTTCCCGGGCCAGCACGTCCACCAGGGCCTGCGGATTTTCCCCTTTTGCCTTGGCCTGAATGTCTGCGGCAAACAGGCTGGCATCGTCGTCTATGCCGGCGGCGTTCTGTATCTTGGTGCCTGCCGCCGGGATCAGCCCTGCCGACAGCGCAGTGGACCCGGACGGCACCGGATCCGCCTCAATGACAAGGGCGCTTTGCCCAGCATCATGGGCAGCCAGGGCCGCAGTCATGCCGCAGGCGCCTGCCCCGACGATGAGCAGCGGCACCTCGAGATCAAAGCGCCGGGGAGAAGGTTCAACATGCACCGGCTCAGCCCTCGTATGACTTGCCCTCGGCAAGCATATCCGCCGTGCCAATGACGCGGTTCAGACCATCAAAATCATGCATCCGGTCCGCAAATGGCCGGTTCGAGCCATGGGCCTGCAGGCTGGCGTAATACGCCTGAGCAGTGCGCGCCAAGGCCCGCACAATGCCGCCTGGGAAGATCACGATGTCAAAGCCCAGCGCCTCAAGATCGCCGGCAGCCTGCACAGGCGTCGCCCCGCCTTCGACCATATTGGCCAGCAGCGGCACCCGCCCTTTGAACTGCTCCGCGATGCGGCCCAATTCCGCGCCTGAGCGCGGGGCCTCGATGAACAGGACATCGGCGCCCGCCGCAACATAGGCCTCGGCCCGGTCAGCGGCAGACGAGAACCCCTCGGAGGCCACCGCATCGGTGCGCGCAATGATCAGCGTCTCTTCGCTGTGGCGCGCATCCGCCATGGCCCGGATTTTACCAACCATCTCTGACGTCGAAATCAGAGTTTTGTCAGACAGGTGGCCGCATCGTTTGGGAAAGGTCTGATCTTCTACCTGAAGGGCATTGGCCCCCATGCGCTCATAGGTGCGCATGGTGCGTTGCGCATTCAGGGCATTTCCAAAGCCCGTATCCGCATCAATGATCACCGGCAAGCTGACGCGATCGCGGATCAGCGCCATAGTGTCTGCCATTTCAGAGACGGAGGACAGGCCGATATCCGGCCGGCCCAGACGGGTATAGGCCACTGCAGCGCCCGACAGGTATAGCGCCTCAAAACCGGCCTGCTCGGCAATTGCGGCTGTCAGCCCGTCATAGACGCCGGGGGCGATCAGGATGTCCTGGCGGCTCAGTCGATCGCGCAGGGACAGGGCTGGCAGGGGCGTGGTCTGTGTCGTGTCCGGGCTCATGTCAGGGCCTCCGTGAGTTCGGCGCAGGTGACAATCGGTGTGATCGATCCCAGCGACACCAGCGTGGCATCATGCACATCCTGCCGGAACGCCGCGCAGCCATCCGAGAGCAAGATCGTGTGGATGTTGCGCAGATGGGCATCGCGCACGGTTGAGGCGACGCCCCCGTTCGTGACGATCCCGCCGATAATCAGCGTATCGATATCGAGGGCCCGCAGGATGTATTCCAGCCGGGTCTGGTAGAGGGCGGAATAGGCCACCTTCTCGACCGTGTAATCGGCCGGTTGCAATCTGTCGACCAGAGCATGACCAAAGCTGCCCGGTGCGAAATCCCCCTTGCCCAGAAACGGTCGCAAGGCTTTCAGATGGGGGGCAATCAGGGGCTCTTGGCCCGGTCCGGGCACCAGTGTGAACTGGGCGCTGACATAGGTGCCCCCCCGCGCCCGCAGAGCCTGCGCAACAGGGGCGATCCGATCCGGCAAATCCAGAATGCTTTGGGCGCCCTGCCCGGCCCGGCCATAGGCGCCTTCGGGATGCAGAAAATCGTTTTGCAGATCAATCGTCAGAAGCGCGGTGCGCTTTGGATCAAGCTCTTCCAGCATTGCTCAACGGTCCTTTGCAGTAATGACGGTATTGCCACACTCATCGACACGGCCGACGAGGCCGGGATCGATCAGAACGGTCGTATCGGGCTGCACCAAAATAGCAGGCCCGGCAATTTCTGCGCCCACCGGCAGGGCAAGGCGATCATAGATCCGCGTTTCGTGCCAGGCATCCTGAAAATGGACTTGGCGCGTGCCTTGCAGGGCGTCCTCCACGCTGCCGCCGGATGGGGCGAGCGAGCTAAGGTCAAATTTTGGACGGCGGCCGATCACGGCCGTGCGCAGGTTCATCACCCGGCGCATCCCGTTCTTGAGCAGTCTGCCATATGTGGCAAGGTAAGCAGCATCAAAAGCTGCCTCAACCTCTGCCACGGTGGGTGGCGTCACCGTGCCATCACGCACTGTGACAGGCAGCGGCACCGACACCGTATGGGTCTGCCCGACATAGGCCATATCCAACTCGAACACGGTGTCGCGCCGCTCAAAACTGGACTGCGCCGCATCCAGGAGCGCCATGCCGTCATCCACGTGGGTTTGCATGGTGGTCCCCAGCACGTTCGGATCCAGCGTGGCGGTGAGGGCGTTGATCGTTTGCACCGCATCCTGACGCATATCGGCGATCACGCATCCCATGGCCGATGTCACCCCCGGATAACGCGGCACGATGGCGCTGGCCAAACCGACCTCTGCAAGCATCGCGCCCGTGTGCAACGCGCCGCCACCGCCAAAGGGCATGAAGCTAAAGCGCTTGGGATCGAAGCCGCGCTCGATCGAGACAAGCCGCATCGCCCCCGCCATCCGGGCATTTGCAACGGTCAGGATTGCCTCGGCGGCGTCCAGCACGCTGAGGCCAAGGGGCTCAGCGACGTGGGTTTCAATGGCTCTTTCAGCGGCGGCCACGTCGAGCCTGTCCAGCTTGCCGCCGATGGGTTTGTCCGGATCAATCCGGCCCAGCACCACATTTGCATCCGTAACGGTGGGGCGGGTGTTGCCTTGCCCGTAGGCAACGGGGCCCGGGGTGGAGCCCGCGCTTTCAGGGCCAATATTGAGCAGACCGCCGCGATCTACCCAGGCGATTGAGCCGCCCCCTGCGCCGATCGTGGTGATCTCGATCATCGGGGTTCGGACCACCATGCCGAAGTCAATCGCGGTCTGCGGCGACAGCATCGATTGGCCTTCTGCGATCAGAGCCACGTCAAAGCTTGTGCCGCCCATATCCCCGGTGATGACATTCTCAAAGCCGGCCGTGCGCGCAATATGCGCGGCCGCAATCACACCGGCAGCCGGGCCAGACAAAGCCGTGCGGACGGGCAAACGACAGGCCGTATCCGTGCCCATAACACCGCCATTGGATTGCACGATCAGAAACTCCCCGCCAAAGCCACCGCCCTTGAGCGCGCTGTCCAACCGGTCAAGATAGCCAGACACCTCAGGCTGCAGATACGCGTTCAGAGAGGCCGTCGAGAAGCGTTCAAATTCCCGGATTTCCGGCAGGATCTCCGCAGAGGCAGAGACATGGGCGTTGGGCCAAACATCGCGCAAGGCAGCGGTGGCACGGGCCTCGTTCTCGGGATTGGCATAGGCGTTCGCAAAGAGCACAGCCACCGCTTGGCAGCCAGCCTCAAGCAGCGTGTGGGCCGCCGCGCGCACCGCGTCCAGATCGACGGGCGTGTGGATCGTGCCGTCGGCCAAGGTGCGCTCGGGCACTTCCAGGCGCAGGTTTCGGGGCACCACGGGGGTGAAATCCCCGCGCAGCCCCCAGGTGCGCGGCCTGTCCCGACGGCGCATTTCCAGCACGTCTCGCAGTCCTTGGGTGGTGATCACGCCAATCTGTGCGCCCTTGCGTTCCAGCAGCGCATTGGTGCCAGCCGTTGTGCCATGCACCACGACAGCCGCCTGTGTCAGGTCCGGCACCAGCCGGTTGATGCCGTCCAGAAACCCGCCTGACTGGTCTGGCCGCGACGTGGGTACCTTTGCCACCTCTGCGGTGCCTGTGGCCTCGTCAAGAACGAACACGTCGGTGAAAGTCCCTCCGACATCAACGCCGATCATGCGCGTCATTGATCACACTCCTTCCAGGCGGGGCCGTAGATGCGGGATGCGTTCTCAGCGGAGAGGAAGCCCAGCGCCACGTCGCGGGCAACGGCGCTTGGATCCCGTTCTGCGGCCCGCCCGTACCCGCCGCCCCCCGGCGTCTCAAGGCGCACGGCCTGGCCTTTTTTCAGGCGGATGCCGCGCATTTTCGACGCCAGCGGCGGCTGGTGCCAGCCATCGCTTTGCTCGTAATGGAACTGGTTGACGCCCCCTTGCGCGCCGCCCGCCACACCTTGGGGCGCAAAGCGGCCCCGCTCACCAAAGAGAAATGCCTCGGCCGACTCTTCCAGCAATTCGATCTCATAGACCGCGCCCAAGCCGCCGCGATGGGTGCCTGCACCTGCGCTGTCCGGGCGCAGGGCCCATTGCCGGAACATGACGGGATACGCCGCTTCGAGAATTTCCAGCGGTGGGATCGTGGCGGTGGAAATCGGTGCGTTGCCGTGATTGAGGCCGTCGCTTTCAATGCTGCCGCCATGCCCGCCCCCATAGAAGCTAAACATGACCCAGGGCGCGCCGTTCTTACGTTTGCCCGCGATCGAAAGGGCGTTGATCGTGCCATAGGCGTTGGCCACCACCCGCTCCGGTGCCGCTTGGGCTGCAGCCGAAAAGATCACGTCGATCATCCGCAGGATCGTCTCCGTATAGCCGCCCACAGGGGCCGGGAATTCCGCCGACAGCAGCGATCCCTCGGGCACCCGCATCTCGATCGGGCGCATCACCCCTGCATTGGCTGGCAAATCGGGAAAAATGTGCTTGATCGCAACATAGGCTGTGGCAACCGCTGTCGGCAGGGCGATGTTCACCGGACCAGCCGTAACCGGCGCGGTGCCTTCGAAATCGAGCACCATGCGATCACCTGTGACCTCAAGCGCCACCTTGATTGGCAACGCGACATCGGTAATCCCGTCATTGTCGAGGAAATCCGTGGCCTCCCATCGCCCGTCAGGCAGGCCTTCCAACTCGGCGCGCATGAGGGTTTCGGCCCGGTCAGACAGGGCATCCAGCGCAGCCCTGACCGTGTTGGCCCCATACTCCGCCAGCAGGTCATCCATGCGCTTCACACCCAGATCCAGCGCGCCCAATTGGCCGTTCAGATCGCCTTGGGCAGATTGCGGCAGGCGGGTGTTCCGCAGAAGGATGTCGATGATGTCCTGCTGGACCACACCTGCCCGCGCCAGCTTAACTGGGGGCAGCACGAAGGCTTCCTGAAAGGCTTCGGTCGCGGCCGGGTTGTAGTTGCCCGGCACCGCCCCACCGACATCGTGCCAGTGGCCAACACTGGCGAGATAGCAAAACACTTCGCCGTCATGGTAGTAGGGCCGCACAAGACGCATGTCAGACAGGTGTGTGCCGCCCATATGCGCATCATTGAAGATGTAGATATCGCCATCCTGCAAATCGCCATCGGCCGCGGCCTTGTCGATCACGGCCTTCACGGCGAAAGACATCACGCCCACGAAAATCGGCAGGCCTGACTTGCCCTGCACAAGCGTATCGCCAGAGCCCGCGTGATAGAGCCCATGCGAGGCGTCATGGGCCTCCGCAATGATCGGGTTGAAGGCGGCACGAAACAGGGTGGCATCCATCTCATCGGCGATCTGCTCCATGCGGCCTGCAAGAACAGCCAGGGTGATCGGATCAATCGTGTCAGCCATGGGGGCGCATCTCCGCTATATCGTTCCACACATCCTGTCGGATGATTTTGTCTCCGCTCAGTTCGAACCGGTCGACGAAGCGAATGCCTTCGAAAGAGCTGCCATCGGGCCATTGACCGGACAGGGTGCCCCGCGTGTAGACGACGTTCACACCCCCTGCGTGGAATGCCTCAACCTCGTCATAGGTCTTGCGGACAAAGCGATAGCGCCCGGCCGCCCAGTCCACCAGCTCGGACAGGGTGCGCATCGGCGCCGTGCCCGGGAAAACCATGCAGAAATCCGCCCCCAGCAGCGCCTGCGCGGCAGCGAGGTCGCGCTCTTCCATCGCGGACAGATAGGCGCGCACCACCTGCGCCGGATCTGGCAAGGCCGGCGCGGGTTGGCGCTGCACGCCACCGCGCGCATAACTGTCGGCCGGATATTCATGGAGGAGCACGGTCACCGCCTCAGCTGGCGCCGGAACGACGAATCGGATCGCGTTCGTCAGCGCCTCCAAGAGCCGGCTTTTTTCCGTTGGCGCATAGCCCTCCAGCACATGCGCTTCGACAATCGGCATATGTGTCCTCCCAAAATCTGTACTTTATTTAGAACAGATATCGGTGTAATCAAACCCCAAAACCATGAGACAGATTTGAGCGCCAACCTTGACCCCTTTGCGCCCAAGCCTATGTCCGGCAACACGAACAGGAGGCGTCCAAGCCGTGCCACCCAATGTGCAGAACACCCTTCCCGAAGGTGGCAAGGCCCGCCGGGTCTACCTGTCTCTGCGCGATGACATTTCAAACGGCACCTTTGCACCCGATGCCTTTCTGCCATCCGAAAGCCGCCTGTCAGAGCGGTTCGGCGTGAGCCGCGTCACCATCCGGCGCGCGCTTGACACCCTCGCCTCAGACGGGTGGATCGAGAAACGCACAGGCGCTGGCTCGCGGGTTCTGGCGCGGGGCAGCGATGCCCCACAGATCGCCGCTGACATGGCAACTTTGATCCCACAAGTCATTGAAATGGAACGATCAACAACAGCACGCTTGTTGTCGTTCTCCTACGGAATGCCACCGGCAGCGGTGACCGAAGCGCTCGGTCTGGCACAGGGGGAACAGGTCCAGACGGCTGTGCGCGTGCGGTCTTGCGATGGCCAGCCCTTCTCGCATCTGACGACCCATGTGCCGCAAGATATTGCTCAAAGCTATGACGAGGCCGATCTGGCCACCCAGCCCCTGTTTCGCCTGCTGGAGCGCAGCGGCGTGCAAATCGCGGGCGCACACCAGTCGGTGAGTGCCACATTGGCCGCGCCCGAAGTCGCCGCGACCCTGCAGGTGTCGGTAGGTTCGGCACTGCTGTCGCTGACGCGGATCGTATATGATACAACCGGACAGGGCATCGAATATCTGTCTGCTTTGTATCGCCCTGACATGTTCCGTCTGGAGATGAACCTGAATCGTGTCGGCCTTGGGGATGCCCGCCATTGGGAACCCGTGATCGGGGCAGGCTCACCATGAGTGCAACCCTGCTCGACAACCTGTGGTCTGACCATGTGATCACCACGCGCGACGATGGCGCGAGCCTTCTGTGGGTGGACCGGCATCTGGTGCATGAAGGTTCGCACCACGCCTTTGGCAAGATTGCCGCGAAAGGGCTTCCCGTGGTCGAGCCCGGCCTCACCTTTGGCGTCGTCGATCACTACGCGCCAACGCGCGGGGCACCCGCCACGGCCGATATCGCTCGCATGATCGACACTCTGCGCAGCAATTGCGCACAGCACGGGGTCACCCTGTTTGATCAAGGCGATCCGCGACAGGGCATTGTCCATGTGGCTGGGCCCGAACAGGGGCTGACCCTGCCGGGCCTGCTGATCAATTGCGGCGACAGCCACACCTCCACCCATGGTGCGTTTGGCGCGCTCGCCTTCGGCATCGGTGCAACAGAGGTGGCCCATGTGCTGGCCACACAGACGGTTTGGCAGAAAAAGCCCAAGGCAATGCGGATCACGATCACCGGCGCTCTCGGCCCGGGCGTGGGCGCAAAGGACATCGCCCTGGCGTGGATTGCCCGCTTGGGCGCGGATGGCGCGCGCGGACACGCCGTTGAATATGCCGGTGCAGCCGTGCGCGGCCTGTCGATGGAAGGCCGTATGACCCTGTGTAACATGTCGATCGAGGGCGGCGGTCGCTTCGGTATGGTGGCCCCTGACACAACCACATTTGACTATCTCAAGGGCCGCCCTTGGGCCCCAGGGGAAGATAACTGGGATGCAGCAGTGGCGCGCTGGCACAAACTGCCCTCTGCCCCCGATGCCCGCTTTGACAAGGAAGTCACCCTGGATGCCTCTGAGATCGCGCCGGTGGTTACCTGGGGCACCTCCCCAGAGGAAGCTCTGCCAGTGACAGAAACGGTGCCGGATCCCACCCGGCTGCCGATGAACAAGGCCACGCGGGCACGGGCCGCGCTAGACTATATGGGCCTTAATGCGGGCCAGCGCTTGCAGGACATCACGATCGATCAGGTTTTCATTGGATCCTGCACCAATGCGCGGATCGAAGACCTGCGCGCCGCTGCCGCTGTTTTGCAAGGCCGTCAGGCGCAAGTGCCCGGGCTGGTATCGCCCGGCTCGGCGGGCGTGAAAGCCCAGGCAGAGGCCGAAGGGCTGGACCAGATTTTCACCGCGGCAGGGCTGGAATGGGTCGGCGCGGGCTGCTCGATGTGCGTGGCCATGAACGGCGACAGCGTGGCCGCCGGAAAGCGCTGCGCCTCGACCACCAATCGGAATTTCCGCGGGCGTCAGGGCCGCGGGGCCCGCACTCATCTGATGTCCCCCGCCATGGTTGCCGCTGCGGCGGTTACGGGCCGCTTGACCGATGTGCGCCCCCTTCTGCAAGGCCGCGAGGTGCAAGCATGACAGGCTGGAGCAGACATACGGGCGTTGCCATCGCGCTGGACCGCGAAAATGTGGACACAGACCAACTGATCCCGGCGCGGTTCATGTCGACGCCCCGCGCACAAGGCTATGGCAGCTTTCTGCTGCACGACATGCGCACCGAGGCAGACGGCACGCCCAATCCGTATTTTCCGCTCAACGTGGCTCCGCAAGCCAGCATTCTGATATCCCGCCGAAATTTCGGATCCGGCTCCTCGCGCGAAGCGGCTGTCTACGCCCTTGTAGATGCGGGTTTTCGCATCGTGATCGCCCCGAGCTTTGGAGACATCTTCGCCTCTAACGCCGTGAACAACGGGCTGCTTCCCGCCAAAGTGACGGAAGATGCGGTGGAGGGCTACATCCGCCATCTGGCGGGGCGGGCCGGCCCGGCACAGGTCGATCTGGTTGCAGGCAGCGGGCATGTCGCAGGCCGCCCCCTGCAATTCGAACTGGACGCGGGGTGGCGCCAAAAACTGATCAATGGCTGGGATGATACGGACCTGACGCGTCAACACGCGGACGCGATCGCAGCGTTTCGCGCCGCGCGGGCCGCATCCCAGCCCTGGAGCTTTCCAGCGGCACACGCTGCCGCTGGCGGGAACACTTGAGAGAGAGGGGGCCGGGACACCGGTCCAACAGGGCGCTTTCGGGCGCTGAGCAAAGGAGGAAAGACCATGAACATGAAACTCACCGCCGGGGTCCTGGCCAGCGCTGCGCTGGTTGCGGGTGCCGCAAAGGCCACGGAAACGATCACCGCCGTGCACGCCTTCCCGGAAACACTGATCTACACCAAATCCTTCCTGTCCTTCGTGGACAAGGTGAATGCCGCCGGCGACGGCGTGGTTCAGATCGAAGTGCGCGGCGGCCCCGAGGCGATCGGCATGTTCCAGCAGCCCGATGCCGTGCGCGATGGCATCATTGACATGGTCTATACGCCCGGTTCGTTCTACGGCGGCGCGCTGCCCGAGAAGGATGCCCTCGTTGCCTCCAACCTGACCGCTGTCGAAACCCGCGAGAACGGCGGCACCGCGTTGATCGACCAGATCCACCAGGAAAAGATGGGGCTGAAATACCTCGGCTGGTTTGACAGCGGCGTTTGCTACAACCTCTGGACCCGCAATGAGCCCACCTTTGATGCCGATGGCAATCTGGAAGTCGAAGGCCTGAAGCTGCGCGGCAACGCCGTCTACAATGCCTTCTTCACCAACTATCTTGGTGCACAGGTCATCGATATGCCCTCCGGCGAGGTCTATTCCGCCCTGCAGCGCGGTGTGGTCGATGCCACCGGCTGGACGCAGATCGGCCTGCTGGACCTGAAGTGGAACGAGTTCCTGAACTACCGGATCGAGCCCTGCTTCTTCTCGACCGACCTCGGTGTCATCGTGAACAATGACCGTTGGAACGAACTCAGCCCGGAGGCCCAGAAAATCCTTCAGGATGTGGCCATCCAGCACGAGATCGACAGTGTGAACGCCCTGCGTGAAAAGCGTGACGCTGACTTTGCCGCGCTCGAAGAGCAGGGCATGACAGCTGTCAGCCTCGAAGGCGAAGCCAAGGCGAACTACCTGCTGGCAGCGCGCGAAAAGACCTGGGAGCGCATGAAAGAGCAGATGGCAGAGCACCCGATGGGCACGGCCAACTACGACACGCTGCTGGATCTGTTCTACGATCCCGAAGCGGACAAGTAAGCAATCGGGCGCGGCGCGGGGGGACGAAACCCACCCCGCGCCGCCCCCACACTCTAATCGGCCAGCCGCTTTGGGCTGCTTGAGCCGCACGATCGAGACACCGGAGGGCCCATGCGCCATCTCGTACGCGTTTATGACGCTCTGCTGTTCTTTATGGCGTTGATCGCTGCGGGCACGCTGATCTGGCTGATGATCTCGGTGGTCACCTCCGTTGTGATGCGAAACCTCGGGATGCAGCCCTACGCGTGGCTGTTCACAAGCTCTGAATACGGGCTGCTTTACATGACCATGCTGGGCGCGCCCTGGCTGGTGCGCGAACGTGGCCATGTTCATATCGAGCTGGTCACGGCCGCCCTGCCCCCAACCCTGCGCCGGATCGTCAGCCGCACCGTGGCCCTGGCCTGCGTGGCGGTGTCGCTGATCCTGGCATGGTATGGGCTGCAGCTGTTTCTCACCAATATCGAGCGCAATGACTACGATGTGCGCGCCTATTATTACCCGCGCTGGCTGCTCACGATCACCTTTCCGATCGCCTTCAGCTTTATGGCGGTAGAGTTTGCCCGCTTTGCCTTTGGGCGCGAGCTGATGCATTCCGGGGAAGCGGGGATACACGAATAATGGAATGGTACGAAGCCCTTCTGCTGCTGATTGGCAGCATCATGTTCCTGATGGCCATCGGCATGCCCGTGGCCCTGGCTTTTCTGGCTGCAAACATCATCGGTGCCTGGGTGTTCATGGGCGGTGAACGCGGTGTCGTGGCCCTTTTGAACAACGGCTGGGGCGCGCTGACGAAATTTGCGCTCGTGCCGATCCCGCTGTTTCTGCTGATGGGCGAGATCTTCTTTCACACCGGCCTCGGCGGGCGCATGTTCTCGGCGATTGACCGGCTGTTGGGCCGCCTTCCGGGCCGGTTGTCCTATGTCACGGTGCTGGGCGGAACGGGCTTTTCCACCCTGTCGGGCTCTTCGATGGGCTCAACGGCGCTGCTGGGCAGCCTGATGGTGCCCGAGATGACGAAACGGGGCTACAAAAAGCACATGTCCATCGGGCCCATCTTGGGCACCGGAGGCCTTGCCATTATCATCCCGCCCTCGGCGCTGGCCGTTCTGTTGGCAACACTGGCCCAGATCGATGTGGGCGCCTTGTTGATCGCAGGCGTTCTGCCGGGGTTGCTGCTCGCGGCGCTCTATATTGCAACAATCTACCTACAGACCCGCATCGATCCGAACGCCGCCCCCGCCTATGATGTTGAGGCGCAAAGTATCGGTCAGAAACTGGCGCTGTTGATGCGCGATGTGGTGCCCATGGTCGGGTTGATGGTGGTGATCGTGATCATGATGATCAACGGCATTGTCACCCCATCTGAAGCCGCAGCTTTCGGCGCCCTCGGGGTGCTCATTCTGGCAATCATGTATCGCTGTCTGACATGGGAGGCCATGAAGGCCTCTGTCCGGGGGGCCCTGCGCGTGACGCTGATGGCCTATCTGATTGTGTTCGGCTCGGCCACGTTTAGCCAGCTTTTGGCATTTTCCGGGGCCTCGCGCGGCTTGATCAATTGGGCCACGGGCTTTGAATTGGCGCCCATAGCCATGCTGCTGGTGATGTTTGCAGTCTTGCTGGTTCTGGGCATGTTCATGGAGCAAATCTCAATGATGTTGCTCACCGTGCCGATTTTCTTCCCCCTCGCGCTGAGCCTTGGGTTTGATCCCGTGTGGTTCGGGCTGATCATGCTGCTGGCGCTTGAGATCAGCTTCACAACACCGCCTTTTGGGCTGCTGTTGTTTGTGATGAAAGGCGTGGCGCCAAGCGACACGACAATGCGGCAGATCTATTCCGCCGCCATACCCTTCATCTTGTGCTCGCTGATCGTTGTGGCGCTGCTGATCATATTCCCACAACTGGCGCTCTGGCTGCCCTATCTCTAGGGCTCAGCCGCCGGACAGTTCCAGCACGCGGGCCCAGAGGGCGTCCGGCACATCCGCACTGTCGCGCCCGCGCGCCCGGGCGCCGGGAATGCGCGCGCCCGCATCCTCTGCCACCGCCGCAGCAACCCTGTCAGCAATCGCGCCAAACTGATCGCTGTGGGTATCGGGATCAATCAGAATGTAGACCTGGCCCAGATCATGGGGCGGCCCATCGGGCAGCTTCAGCCCCTTAACTTCGCGCGAGGTCACAGAGCCCGTCAGCCCCGCGGCAAGCATTTCCACCATTAGGCCAATGGCCCACCCTTTGTAGCCCGCAGCCGACACAAGCGCCCCGCCAAGGGCCGCTTCGGGATCGGTGGTGGGTTCGCCTTCGGCATCCACGGCCCAGCCCAGCGGGATGCTTTCACCGGCAGCTTTGGCCATGGTGATCTTGCCCAGCGCGACAGCAGCGGTAGAGAAATCCGCATGCATGCGCGGATGCCCGTTCGGGCCCGGGATCGTTACGGCAATCGGGTTGGTGCCCAGTGTGGGTTTGCGCCCGCCCGGCCCGGCCACAATGGCAGAGGCGTTGGTAAAGCCCAGCCCGATCAGCCCCTCGGCCGCGATCTGCTCAGTAAAGAAGCCGAGGGAGGTACAGGTATGGGTATGGGCCACCGCAAGGCAAGCAATGCCACATTCCCGCGCGGCAGCCACTGCCTCTGGCAAGCCGCGGGCAAAGGCCGGCTGTGCAAAGCCCAACCGCCCGTTGACGGTAACGGCGCCGGGCCGCACCCGCACCACCTCCGGATCGACAGTGCCATTCACACGCCCTGACACCAGCTGCGTACAGTAGCTTTCCAAATAGTACAGGCCACAGATCACATTCCCCGTTGCCTCAGCGCGGGCTACGGCCCGGGCCACTTCACGGGCCTGCCAATCGCCGGCGCCATGGGCCACCAGTGCCGCATGACTGCGGGCCTCGATCTCGGAGATGCTGATATCCATCGATGCCTCTTTTTGCCTTGATGCGGGCGCACGCTAACAGCGCTGGAGGGAGGCGCAAGCGTGTCCGTGCCGCAAACCCGGCCCCGCAACAGCTAAAAATTACCTCAATTCCTCCCCTTGCCCGCCTTCTGCTGCCGATAAGAAGGCCGTAAGAATGAGGAGAGCCCCCTATGAAACGCAGCTTTTCAGATCGTCTGAAAGCCGCTGAGAAGGCGCTCGCGGCCCATCTTGAGGCCCGCGAAACGCACATCATGCGCCATCACGCGCTCAAAGAGCGCTTGAAAGGCATTCAGGATAATTCAGCGGATCCAGAAGAGCTGCGCACGCAGAACGCCCTCGGCACCCTCGTGGACGGGCGCATCAGACATTTGCAGTTCGATATGCAGCGGATAAACCGCCAGCTTGCGCGGCTTAGGTCAGAGAAAAACGCAACCAAGCTTGATGCCAAAGCGCATTCAGCGCTCATGCAGATTGTCGACAAATGGGATATCCAAGAGGACATGCCCGCAGACCCCACTAGGGCTAAGCGCCCTAAACAGGCCGCACCAGAGAAGGACAAACCTGAACCCAGCCTCGCAGAGCTGCGGCAGGCGCAGTCTGTTCCGGAAGAGAACCTGTTCATGCGCTGTGCCGTGCGGAGCGGCGCGGCGGCCTACCTAATGGTGCTGTTCATCTCTGTGGATTTGCAGGCAGGTGATCGCCCCTTCCATGAACGCCTCGTTTGGAAACAGGATGCGGCCTTGGTCCAACTTGGCAAAGGCGCAGATGCCAGTGGCTGGAATATCGACTCCATCGAACGGACGATCTCTCAGACGACGGGCCTGCCCCCGCTGCGCGAAATGCTGCCCTAGGCTTGGCGTCAGGACCAGGGCGGTTGCCGCGCCCAAGGCCCCAGTAGAAAATCCCAAAGTTGGGCAGACGCGTTGAGTTGCGGCGATCCCGAATGACTTGGGTTTCACGGAGCGCCGAAAATTTCATTCAACGCGGGCAAGATGGCCCTATTGGTCGAGCGTGTGCAATTCGCGCCGCATGATTTTACCGGTGCTGGTCTTTGGCACGTCCTCGACAAATTGGACCGCGCGCGGGCATTTGTAGGCGGCAAGCTCTTCGCGACAGAAGGAGATGATGGCCTCTTCTGTACACTCCGCACCGGTTTTCAGCACGATGTAGGCCTTTGCAATTTCGCCTTTAATGTCGTCAGGCAACTTGCCAACAGCGGCCAAAGCTACCGCAGGATGGGCTGCCAACACGCGTTCGATTTCGGCTGGATAGACATTGTAGCCGCCGGTCAGGATCATGTCCTTTTTCCGGTCCACGATATAGACACAGCCATCGGCGTCCATTGTCCCCAGATCGCCCGTGTGCAGCCAGCCATCCGGCTCTAGGGTTTCGCGGGTTTTTTCTTCGTTATTGTAGTAGCCCATCATGACAATCGGCCCGCGCACCATCAACTCACCCACTTCACCGCGTGGCATGGTGATGCCCGCATCTTCCGCATCCGCAATCCGCAATTCGCAATAGGGCAAGGCGCAGCCGATCGAGCCGTGCTTGTTGGTGCCATAAAGCGGATGCGTTGATCCAAGCCCTGCTATCTCGGTCATGCCCCAAAGCTCGATCAAAGGCACTTTGAAGCTTGCTTCAACCGCCTCCATCGTGGCGACCGGCATGGTTTGCCCGCCGACATAGCAGCGGGTCAAACTCGACAGATCCGCCTTTTCGATGGCCGGGCTGTTCAACATGAACATGTACATGGCCGGCACCCCATCAAAGATCGTGGCTTTGTGGGCTGCGATGTCGGCAAAGGCCAGATCCACATCAAAACTGCGATGCAGGACCAGCTTACAGCCAAACATCATCATGCTCATCATGATCACGTTCGCATAGACATGCGGGCATGGCAGAGCACTGACAACGCAATCGTCAGCCCCGCGCATCTGCATCTGGCTTGTCATGGCACCGTTGGTGATTACCGCCCGATGCGATTGCATGGCGCCCTTCGGATGTCCGGTTGTCCCTGATGTATAGCCGATCGTGGACAGAGATTCCGGTGCAACCTCCACCGGATCTGGCGGCGTGAGGTTGGCTTGGACCAAGGCGTCAAAGGACACGGCCCCTTCGGCGACATCCGCGCCAAAAGAGATGATTTCCCCAACATCGGACACTTCTTTGACGTGCATAATTGCAGCCACCTTTTCAGGTGAGGCGATGATCGCCTTGGCACCGCAATCCTTGACGACATACTCGATTTCTGCCGGCGTCAGCATCGTATTCACCGGATTGATCACCGCCCCCAACCGGGCAATCGCATAATAGCTGACAATCCATTCCCACGAATTTGCCGCGTAGAGGGTGACCGTATCACCGGGCGCGACACCCAGATCGCTTAAACCACCGGCGGCACGCTCGACAAGGCCGTGCAGCTCGTTAAATGAGAATGATTTTCCCTCAAAAACAAGCGCTTCTTTGTTCGCAAAGCGGGCGGCGGCGGCGGCTGGAATTTGACCGATGTGATTGAACATGATGTCTCCTACAACGCGTTTTCTAGGCCTTCTTTATGGGTGCACCTGCAGTTTTTGGTCCTGTTTCAGTCTGTCCAGCCCAAGGCAGTCCGTCAACTGACTTGCGGCTTCAGAGGGCCTTGCATGACCGCTGCAGGCGCCCCTTGAGAGGCGCAGGTTTGGCCTCCCGCAGGTCTTTATTCTGGACAAGCCCCCCCTTTGCCGCCAACATTTTCAGAAAACTGAATATGTTGGGCGGCGTGTGTCCCGCGCAAGCACCAAAGGGAGATCACACCATGACCATCACGCGCCGCAGGTTGTTGACCACTGCCACAGCTGGCCTTGCCTTGGCTGCGCTGCCGGGGTGGCGGGCCCATGCCAGCCTTTCCCTGGGAGACTGGCAGATCGATACGCTCAGCGATGGAGTGCTGACCCTACCGCCGGATTTCCTCTTTGGCCCGATGCCGAAGGATCGGCTTGCCACGGCGCTGGAAGGAACCGGCATTGATCCGACAGCCCCGCTGACACCGCCTTGCAATGTAACCCTGCTGCGCGGGCGCGACCGCGTTGTGTTGGTCGATGTGGGGTCTGGCACAGCTTTTCAGGATGGCGTCGGCCTTCTGCCTGATGCGCTGGATGCACTTGGCGTGGCACCAGAGGATGTCACCGATGTCATTTTCACCCATGCGCATCCGGATCACCTGTGGGGTGTGTTGGATGATTTTGATGACCCGATGTTCCCCGAGGCCCGACATGTGATCGGCGAGACAGAATATGCCTACTGGACGGATCCCGCCACGCTCGACAGCATCGGGGCCGCGCGCCAAGCCTTCGCCGTTGGGGCAACGCGACGACTGGAAAGCCTGGCGGACAGCCTCGAGGTGCTGCCCGATACAGCCGCCTTTGTGCCCGGGGTTATGGCGCGCAGCACGCCCGGACACACGCCCGGGCACCTGGCCTTTGAGGTGGACGGAGGCGCAGCAGGCACAGCGCTGATCGTCGGCGATGCCATCGGCAATGACCACGTGGCCTTTACCGCCCCGGACATGATCTCTGGCGCTGATCAAGATCGCGAAACCGCCGTGCAAACCCGCACAGAGCTGCTGGCAGAGGCCGCGTCAGAGGGCACGGCCATTGTTGGCTACCACCTGCGCGGCGGCGGGCTCGGCCGGGTTGAGACGGCCGGTGCCGCTTATCGCTTTGTGCCGGAGGGCTGATCGCGCCCTGCCAGCTTGGCTTGGGTTGGATTGGCTTGGCTTAGCCCAGCACCCAAAGGGACAGCCATAGGCCTGCAATCAGAACAGGCTGATGAATAAGATAAATCACCAGGCTGTGCCGCCCGGCGCGGGCAAGGGTGCGGCCCAGCGCCCCGCCCACAAGGGGCCCTGCCTGCAGCAAAGGGCCACGCAGATAGGCCGCCGCTGCAATGCCCAGCGCAAAGGGGGCCGCCCAGGGGAACAGCGGCTCGAAATCCAGCGTCAGTGGTGGGGTCGTAAACAGGCCCGTCCACACAAGGGCCGGATGATCAAATGACGGGAACCAGGCCAAATCCGCCCCAACAAAGAGGATACCGGCCAGCCCAAGAAATCCCCATGGGGGCAGCCGCAGCTGCAACAGCACCAGTCCCAGCAGACTGAAAGTGGCAATAGCGTGCAGAATGCCGAAGAAGATGAAGGTGTCAGGGTCGCTGAAATAGGTCGCGACCGTAATGATCAGGGCCGCGCCCGCGATCTTGAGAAGACGGCGCAGTGCCTTGGCCCATTTCACACGGGTTGCGTGGGCCAGCCCCAAAGAGATGCCCGCCAGAAACAGAAAACTACCAGCTGTCGCCGTGGCCAGCCAAGACCAGGGCGGTGTCGTTGCCGTTGTGGGGGCAATCAGGCCGAACAGCTCCAAGTCGAATACGAAGTGATAGAGGACCATCGCCACGATCGCGCAGCCACGCGCCTCGTCCAGCCAGGCAAGGCGAGCACCGCCCGATGCGGCGGCAAATGGATCAACTGTCGACATGCGCAATCCTCCGGTTGCGCACAGGCTCTATCCGGTTACCGTGGCGCGCGGGAGAGGAGACGACATGGGGACACGATTTTTTTCCGATGCGAAGCGCCCGGTCCACAAAGGGCCCTATCCGTTGGAACGGCTCTTGCGCACGCAGAAAGCGCCAGCATTGGAGACACTTCCGCCGTTTCAGGCGGTGCCCTTTACACGCGCGGCGCAGCCCGAAAGCATCGTCAACGCCATGTCCGACTACATGGCCACGATGGATGCGATTCGCGACGGGCTCGTCAACAAGACCCGGGCCGAAATTCCCGATGACCTAAGGGAGCGGGCCAACCACCTGAAAGGGTTCGGGTACTTCTCCGATGCGTCAATGGTGGGGATTGGGCCGATGTCCGATGCGCTGTGTCTCACAGAGCCCCTGCGCAATCCGGATATCGACCGCCTTGCCCGGGATCTGCGCACCCGGCAGACCAAAACCTTGGCCTCGGGCATCGACATGATCATGGCCGATCTCAAAGACAGCATGGAGGCCCCCCCCTCGGGGATCGGCGGGCACAGCCATGTTTATGTGGTGCTTTACGAGATGCCCCGGCCCATCAGGCCCAGTGAGCGCGGCTGTGACTGGATCCATGATGCCGAAGCCCAGCGCGCCAGCCTGCGCGCGGCGGAAACGGCCGTCGTCTTGGCGAACTATATCCGCCTGCTCGGCTGGGACGCGAAGGCGCATACCGCCGCCTCCAGCGACATTGACCTGACCCGCGCTGCTGTGGCTGCGGGCCTGTGCCGTATCGTGGACGGGCAAGCCGTGGCCCCCTGGCTCGGACCGCGTTTCGGACTGGCCGCCATCACGACCACCCTCGAAATGGGCCATGACAGGCCACTGGCCGCGCACCAGCCTTGGTCGGCCGAACAGGGGCCTGGCTGGTGGCTGGGCATCGGGCACGCGAAATCGGCGCTCAATCGCGATCCCTATGCACGCCGCGCCTTTGCCGATGGGCCGCACCCGTTTGAAACCCTCAAACGCGTGGATCGCCCCACCACCTATATCGATGAGGCCCGCGTGGCCCGCGTGCCCAAGCGGACGGACATGTTCGCCCGTGCCCAGTTCGGCGACATGGGCAAACCCCTGCAAGACGGCGCCAAGGGCGGGCACTACGCCCGCAAGGCCGCCCCCTCGGCAGCGCAACGCCGGATGCTGGGGGCCTTTGTTCTGTTGCAAGACGGCACACCAGACGATGGCCCGCGCCCCACCGATCCGGCGGCAAATGCGCTGGCAATCAAGGCTGCGTCTTACTGGCTGGGCGTCGATGCGGTGGGGATTTCGCGCTGTCCCGAATGGACATGGTACTCCCATGATGCCACCGGCGCAGTGCTGGAGCCGCCCCATGATCAGGCGATCTCCATGATCATCGACCAAGGCTATGAGACCATGGAAGGGGCCAGCGGGGATGACTGGATCAGCGTTGCGCAATCCATGCGTGCCTATCTGCGCTTTTCTCTGCTGGGCGGCGTGATCGCCCGACAAATCAGAAATCTCGGCTATTCCGCCAAGGCGCATACGGTGATCGACGGCGAGGTCCTGCAGCCGCCGTTGCTGTTGCTCTCCGGGCTGGGCGAAGTCAGCCGCATTGGCGAGGTGATCCTCAACCCGTTTCTAGGGCCCCGCCTGAAATCGGGCGTCGTGACAACGGACATGCCGCTGGCCCATGACAAGCCCATTGATTTCGGAATGCAAACCTTCTGCGAGAGCTGCAACAAATGTGCGCGCGAATGCCCGTCTGGCGCGATCACGGCCGGTCCGAAGCTGATGTTCAACGGCTATGAGATCTGGAAATCCGACAGTCAGAAATGCACCTCGTATCGGATCACGACGGCGGGGGGCGCCATGTGCGGGCGGTGCATGAAAACCTGCCCGTGGAACCTCGAAGGACTGTTTGCCGAACGCCCGTTCCGCTGGGCGGCAATGCATGTCCCGAAAGCTGCGCCCGTCCTTGCGCGCCTTGATGACATGGTGGGCAATGGCGGTTTGAACCCCGTCAAAAAATGGTGGTGGGATCTCGAGATCTGCGAGGATGGCGGCTATCGGCCCACGCGCCACCCGGTCAATGCCCGCGATCTGCAAAAAGACCTCGACCTGCGCTACGAAGACCAGACTTTGGCCGTCTATCCGGCGCCGCTCGCCCCGCACCCGCATCCCTATCCATTTCCCATGGATCGCGAGGCCGGCATCGAGGCCTATCGCGCCATGCTGCCCGCCGATGAGTATCGACGCCGCATTGATCAGGGGGAAACAGGCCCTTGGGACCATCGCTACACAGGGGATAGTGACACCAGCCCCGTGCTGCGGCTTGTTATCTCCAAGGCCGAACAGATGGCTGACGGGCTGACGAAGTATGAGTTCCGAGATCCCGATGGGGCAGAGTTGCCCGCCTGGACAGCGGGCGCCCATCTGGATGTGGTGGTGGCCCCGGAATACCTGCGTCAATATTCGATGTCGGGCGATCCGTCAGACCGCTCGGTCTATCAGATCGGCGTCCTGCGCGAAGACAGCGGACGGGGCGGCTCTGCCTTGCTGCACCGGATCTTCAACGAAGGGCGGCGGGTGTTCGTGTCTCATCCGATCAATCACTTCCCCCTGGCCCCTGACGCCCGGCGGACGCTTCTATTTGGCGGCGGCATTGGTGTGACCCCCATGATCGCAATGGCGCATACGCTGCATGCACAAGGGGCGGATTTCGCGCTGCACTACTGTGTCAGCACCCGTGACAGTGCGGGCTTTCTGCCCGATCTCGCCAACGTGCCCTGGGCAGACAAGGTCCAGCTTCATGTCTCCTCAGAGGGCACACGGGCAGACCTGCCAGCCCTGATCGGCGCCTACGCAGAAGGGAGCCATGTCTACACCTGCGGACCGGAGCGTTTCATGGAAGGGGTCATGGATGCGGCCACGGCCAATGGCTTTCCGGAAGAAGCACGCCACCTGGAATACTTTGCCCTGCCCGACGAGCCCGAATGGGAAAACCACCCCTTCACCCTGCGCCTGATGGACGGGCGCGAGATCGAAGTGGCCGCCGACCAGGAGGCCGCCGATGCTCTGATCGAAGCGGGCATTCCGGTCGATGTGAAATGCGGGGACGGCCTGTGCGGGGTGTGCAAATGCGGTGTGCGCAGCGGGGACGTCGAGCACCGCGATTATGTGCTCAGCGCAGGCGAGCGACAGACGGCGATGATCCTGTGCCGGTCGCGCGCAGCAGAACAGGGCGGCCTGCTGGAATTGGAACTCTAGCCACTTGTGCCATCCGGCGGCGCACAGGCTTCCGTTCTGCGGACCGCCGAAATAAAAAACCGCCCCCGAGTGAACCGACGCATTCAGTTTCTCGGGACATGGCGACCAAGGTTCAGGAGGTTATAGGACGTCAAAGATAGGCTTAGCTTTTGGGGCCCATAGGTTGAGCTGGGCTCTGCCACGGAGCGTGGCGGAGCCTTCAATCGTAGGTTTCACATAGGTGTGGCCGGGATGCAGTCGTTCTCCGCAGTGTACGCCAACGTCGGCAATGCGGG
>JAKVBK010000024.1 GCA_022447275.1 Oceanicola sp.
GCGCCGAAATCGCACCAGCTCACGGGATTACGGTCGTCTCTCTGCCAGATGGCATAGCCCAAGCGCCCGGAAAAACGGGAGAAAATAGGGAAAGAAGAGCTGCGCTGACAGAGATAGGGGTGGGTGGCGGACCGAGGAGGATTCGAACCCCCGACCCCCTGATTCGTAGTCAGGTACTCTATCCAGCTGAGCTATCGGTCCGTGGAGAGTGGAGATACGCGGGGCGTTCGGGGTTTGCAAGGCCTAAAACCCCAAAAAATCACGCGCGCGTCACAGCTTTTGCAATGTGACGCGCGCGCGTTTGTTATGCAGCGTCTTCGGCGATCTTGTCTTGCGTCTTGGTCTCGAAGTCCTCTGCCGAGTGACGCTCGTGCAATTGCTCGGACGGATCCCCCATCATGCGGTTGACCATGCGCCCGCGCTTGACGGCAGGGCGCGCATCAATGCGTTCGGCCCATGCCAGCACGTTCTTGTAGCTGGCCACATCAAGGAACTCGGCCGCATTGTACAGCCGCCCAAGGACAAGCTGGCCGTACCAGCTCCAGATCGCCATATCGGCAATGGTGTAGGCGTCACCCGCGATATAGGGCCGGGTGGCCAATTGCTGATCCAGCACATCAAGCTGACGCTTGGATTCCATTGCGTAGCGGTTGATCGGGTATTCGAACTTCTCCGGCGCATAGGCGTAGAAATGGCCAAAGCCGCCGCCCAGGAACGGAGCGCTGCCCATCTGCCACATCAACCATGACAGCACTTCGGTACGGTCTTCGGGTGCGCCCAGAAACGCGCCAAACTTTTCCGCCAGATGGAGCATGATCGCCCCGGACTCGAACACCCGCACGGGGGTGTCGCCGCTGCGGTCCATCAGGGCCGGGATCTTTGAGTTCGGGTTCACGTCCACGAAGCCCGAGCCAAACTGCGCGCCGTTGATCCGGATCAGCCAAGCGTCGTACTCGGCGCCCGTGTGACCCGCTTCGAGCAACTCTTCAAACAGAACGGTGACCTTCACGCCATTCGGTGTGGCCAGGGAATACAGCTGAAACGGGTGCTCACCGACAGGCAATTCCTGTTCATGGGTGGCACCGGCAATCGGGCGGTTCGTGGATGCGAATGTACCGCCGGATTCTGTGTCCCAAGTCCAGACCTTGGGAGGGGTGTAGGTGTCGGACATTTTGTCTTCCTTTGTCGCGTTTGGCGTACAGGTAGGTGCGCGCTTGCGGCCTGTCACCCCTTAGCAGGCAAGGAATCGCTGTGCGTCAGCTGTCACCTTCTGTGCTTTTGCCCTTGTCTGAATGGCAGCAAGCGGGCGGAACCGGATCGTACCCTGAGCCGCCCCAAGGGTGGCACCGCGCAATTCTGCGCATGGCGAGCCAGCTGCCTTTGAACGCGCCGTGGGTTTCAAGCGCCTCCAGCGCATATTGCGAACAGGTCGGGGCGTAGCGGCAGCTGCGGCCCAGATAGGGAGAAAGAAACAGGCGGTAGAACCGCACCGGCAATGAGAAGACCCACGCAAGCGGACTCATGTCCTGCGCTCCCGTTCTGGTGCGGGCCGCCGCGGCATATGCACGGCCTCCAGACAGGCCTCAAGATCGGCGATGAGGGCGCTCATGTCCCGTTGGGCCGTGCTGTTGCGAAAGCCCACGAGCACATAATCCCAGCCCGCCAGCCCCTGACGGCCCAGAACAGCACGTGCAATTTCCCGCAGGCGGCGCTTTGCCCGGTTGCGGGCCACTGCATTGCCCACCTTCTTGGAACAGGTGAAGCCCACGCGCACGCGATCGGGGGGCGTCCGGTCTGCCTCCGCATCGGCGCGTTTGCGGGCCTGTAGCAAAAAGGCCGGGCCGGCCTTCCGGCGTGCCCGGGCTGCTTTCAGAAAGTCATCGCGCTTGCGCAATGTCTCAATAGACAAAACCGCCTCGGACGCGGTCCGGGCGGTTTCAGCGGGCGCGGGCGCCCCGGTCTGTGGCAGGGGCGCAGCGGATGGGGCCGCGCCGGCCATGTCTTAGGCGCTGAGCGACTTGCGGCCGCGGGCGCGACGTGCATTCAGGATTTTGCGCCCGGCCTTGGTGGCCATGCGGGCGCGGAAACCGTGGCGCCGCTTGCGCACGAGGTTCGACGGCTGGTAGGTGCGCTTCATCGCATCTCTCCGGATAAACGTGTGTCTGGCAGCGGGCGGACCCGCGAAAACTTCGATCGCCCCCAGGAGTTCCCGGCGGCTGAAGCCCGGTCTCTATTGCGCGAATCCCGTGCTGTCAATGCGGCGCCCCCGGGAAAGCGGTACGTCCTTGCAACATTTTGCGCTTTTCGGGGCCGACAATGTTACAAAACCGGTGAAATCGGGCCTCAATGCTCAAGAGCCCTCAACGGACCGTGATCGCCCTGTCATGTGGCGCTTTGCGCATGCATCTAGTGGTGCAACAGGCCATATACCGGCCGCACCGCCCGATCCTATCCGTTCCGGAGCCCGCCAAAGATGACTGATACGCCGCAGGACACACCTACCATGCCTCCCCAGCAAAAGGGCCGTTTGGCCAAGCTGTTGCCCTTGCTTGCCATTGCAACCGTTGCAGTGATCGGCGCGGTGACGCTTAAGGATTACCTGTCCTTTGAGGCATTGGCGGACAATCGCGAAGCGCTGCTTGCCTTCCGCGACGCGCACTACGTGGCAACCGTGGCCGCCTTTATCGGCGCCTATGTGGTGATCGTCGCCTTTTCTCTGCCGGGGGCAACGATCGCGACGCTCACGGGCGGCTTTCTCTTTGCCACCTTTCCCGGCGTGCTGTTCAACATCACCGGCGCAACCATCGGTGCAACGGTGATTTTCCTGGCTGCCCGCCTTGGCCTCGGCAACGGGCTGGAGGCCCGGATGAATGCCGCGGGCGGGGCGGTGGGCAAAATCAAGCGTGGCATCGATGAAAACCAGTGGGAGATGCTGTTTCTGATCCGCCTCGTTCCCGCGGTTCCGTTTTTTGTGGCCAACCTTGTGCCCGCCTTCGTGGGGGTGCCGCTGTGGCGCTTCGTGGTGACAACCTTTCTGGGCATTATCCCCGGAGCGCTTGTCTATACCTCCGTGGGTGCGGGGCTTGGGGAGGTGTTTGCCCGTGGCGAAACGCCGGATCTTGGCATAATTTTCGAACCCCACATCCTGCTGCCCATCCTTGGCCTGTGCGCCCTCGCCGCGCTGCCAATCGTCGTCAAAGCCCTGCGTGGCAAGAAAGAGCTGTGATCTGCCATGTTTGACCAATCTGCCGCGCCCCTGCCCCAAACCCATATCGAGGACACGCCCGTGACCGACCGTATCGAAACCGACATCTGCATCATTGGCGCTGGCGCCGGTGGCCTCTCCGTCGCTGCGGGCGCCGCCCAGATGGGCGCCCGGGTCGTTCTTCTGGAAGGGCACAAGATGGGCGGCGATTGCCTGAACTATGGCTGCGTACCCTCCAAGGCGCTGATTGCGGCGGGCAAGCAGGCCCATGCCATGGGCGCGGGTCAGGGCCTCGGTGTCGCGCCCGTGATGGCCCAGGTGGATTATGGCGCTGCCAAGGATCATGTTGCCCAAGCCATCGCAACGATTGCCCCCCATGACAGCCAGGAACGCTTTGAGGGCTTCGGCATCAAGGTGATCCGCGAATATGGGCGCTTTATCTCGAAAACCGAAGTGCAGGCCGGTGACACGGTCATCACCGCTCGGCGCTTCGTGATCGCAACGGGGTCCGGCCCGTTTGTGCCGCCGATCCCCGGGCTCGACACAGTGCCCCACTACACCAATGAAACGATCTTTGATCTGCGCACGCAGCCCACGCATCTGATCATTATCGGCGGCGGCGTGATTGGCATGGAGATGGCGCAGGCCCATATCCGCCTTGGCTGCCGGGTGACCGTTCTGGAAGGAGAACTGGCACTGGGCCGCGAAGACCCGGAGATGGCCGGGCTCGTGCTGGATACATTGCGTGCTGAGGGTGTCGAGATTGTCGAAGGCGCGCAGGTCGCGGCGGTTTCGGGCTCCGAGGGCGATATCCGCATCAGCACAGAGGATGGGCGCAGCTTTGAGGGCTCCCATCTGCTGGTGGCGGTGGGCCGCAAGGTGCATATCGACAAGCTGGATCTGGACAAGGCTGGCATTGCCCATGATCGGGCGGTCAAGGTTGATGATCGTCTGCGCTCGGTCACCAATAAACGCGTCTTTGCCATCGGCGATGCGGCGGGCGGGCCACAATTTACCCACGTCGCAGGCTATCACGCGGGCGTGGTCGTGCGCTCGGCAGTGCTGGGCATGGGCTGGGCAAAGGCGTCCACGGATCACCTGCCCTACGCCACTTTCACCGATCCGGAAATGGCCCAGGTGGGCCTGACCGAAGCCCAGGCGCGGAAAAAATATGGAAAGCGCCTCGATGTGGTGCGCGCCCGGTTCGACGATCTGGATCGGGCCGTGACGGACGGCAAGACACGGGGCCTCGTGAAGGTCATGGTCGTCAAAGGGCGCCCTGTCGGGGCATCAATTGTCGGCCCGCAAGCCGGCGAACTGATCGCGATGTGGTCCATGGCGATTGCCAACAAGATGAAAATGTCGGCCATTTCCGCTACGGTTTTGCCCTATCCGACGCTGATGGATGTTAACAAGCGGGCCGCGAGTGCCTATTTCTCTCCAAAGCTGTTCGAAAATCCGACAGTAAAGCGCGTGGTGGGGCTGGTGCAGCGCTGGCTGCCCTGATCACCGCGCAAACGTCCCGTGCCCGGGGGCTGCACAGCTTCCGGGCCCCCTCTGGCCAAGGCAAGGAACAGACATGTTGAATTCGCTCTCCGGGCGATTCCTGATCCTCACCGTCATCTTCGTGATGCTGGCTGAGGTGCTGATCTTCCTGCCGTCTGTCGCCAGATTCCGTCAGGATTTCCTGTTGTCGCGTCTGGAGCGGGCACAGATCGCTTCGCTGGTCTTGCTCGCAGAAGATATGATCGATGAGGGGCTTGAGGACGAGCTGCTGGAAAATGCCGGCGTGCTCAACGTGGTGCTGCGACGGGACGAGATGCGCCAGTTGATCCTGTCCTCGCCGATCCCGGCCCCGATCTATGCCACCTATGACATGCGTGATCCCTCTGCCCTCACGCTGATCCGGGATGCAATCGGAGTGCTGCGCGACAGTGAGGACCGCATCATCCGCGTCATTGGCGATCCTGTGCGCAGCGCCGGTCTTTTGATCGAAATCACTATGAGCACAGCCGAATTGCGGGCCGCGATGGTCGAGTACGGGATCCGTATTCTGGTTTTGTCGGCGGTGATCTCTGGCTTTACTGCCTTGCTGTTGTTCCTCGCGGTGCGCACCTTCCTCGTGGCACCGATCAACAGGGTGATCCGGCATATGCTGTCCTACGCACAGGCCCCCGAGGATGGCCGCAGGATCATCACGCCCACCGCTGGCATCCGCGAGTTGCGAGAGGCCGAGGAGGCCCTGCAATCGCTGCAGCAGCAACTGACAAGCGCCTTGCGCCAGAAAGCGCGACTGGCCCAGCTGGGGCAGGCGGTGGCAAAGGTGAGCCATGATTTGCGCAACATCCTGACGACAGCACAGCTGTTTGCCGACCGTGTCGAGGCCAGCGAAGACCCGGCTGTGCGCCGCGTGGGACCAAAGCTCATGGCCTCCATCACCCGCGCCGTGAACCTCACCGAAAGCACCCTCGCCTTCGGCAAGGCAGAAGAGCCGCCCCCAGCCCTGTCCGTGGTCCATCTCCGGCAGATCGCCGAGGACGTAGTGGAAAGTGAACGGTTGGCGTGCCGGGATGACACCGTGGCGATCGCCTGTGACGTGCCGCAGGGCATGACAGTGCGCGCCGATGGTGAACAACTGTTCCGCGTGCTCTCGAACCTTGTGCGCAATGCCCGTCAGGCGATTGAGGCCAGCGGCAAGGCGGGGCGGATCTGCCTGTCGGCCGTCGAGGATGACAGCGGCTGGCGCATCGAGGTCTGCGACACCGGCCCCGGGCTTGCCAAGCGCGCGCAAGACCATCTGTTCCAACCATTCGCCGGCGGCTCGCGAAAGGGGGGCACAGGCCTCGGGCTTGCGATCGCGGCGGATTTGGTGCGGGGCCATGGCGGCACACTGACACTGGTGAAAACCGGGCCGGACGGCACCTGCTTTGCGATCGCCTTGCCCAAGACCGTGCTGGGCGAAACCCCAGACTAGGGTGCAGCACGGGGCCGAGCCCGCGCCCTTGGCGGGCTCTGTTGCCCAGCGCCTCGCAGGCCTTGGCTCTTGGCCCGTGAAGAGATTTCTGTCACATAGCCGCTCATGTTCGACAACACCGACGATATTCATCCGCTTTTCGAGGGTGCGCCCAGCAGCACCGAGTTCAAGAAGCTACGCAAGCGCCTGGTGCGCAACACCCGCGAAGCGATTGACCAGTATGGCATGGTGCCTCAGGAAGCGCGCGATGGGCAGCGCCGTCCGCGCTGGCTTGTCTGCCTGTCTGGCGGCAAGGACAGCTACACGCTGCTGGCCATCCTGCATGAATTGCAGTGGCGCGGGCTTCTCAATGTAGATCTGTTGGCCTGCAATCTGGATCAGGGACAGCCCGGCTTTCCCGCAACCGTGCTGCCCGCATTTCTCGAGAAGATGGGCGTGCCGCACCGGATCGAGTATCAGGACACGTATTCCGTCGTGGTCGATAAGGTGCCTCAAGGGCGAACCTATTGCGCCCTGTGCTCGCGTCTGCGACGCGGCAATCTCTACCGCATCGCCCGCGAGGAAGGCTGCGATGCGGTGGTGCTGGGCCACCATCGGGACGATATCCTTGAAACCTTTTTCATGAACCTGTTCCACGGGGGGCGTCTTGCGACCATGCCGCCCAAACTGGTCAATGAGGAAGGCGATCTGTTTGTCCTGCGCCCCCTTGCCCATGTGGCCGAAGAGGATTGCGAACGTTTCGCCAAGGCAATGAACTATCCTATCATTCCCTGCGATCTGTGCGGCTCGCAAGACGGTCTGCAACGCCAGCAGGTCAAGGCGCTGCTTGATGGCTGGGAGCGCAACCGCCCCGGGCGCCGGCAGGTTATGTTCAAAGCGCTGACAAATGCGCGCCCCTCCCACCTGCTGGATCCGCAACTGTTTGACTTCGTCAATCTGGAGATCCGTTCGAGCGCAGATGCCGAGGCAGCGCCAGACCCGGATAATTTTAGGGAAATCCCCAGACTGCGTTAACGCTGCACTCGCTATCGCCCGCCTAGAGTTCGCTTAACGGCGAGGCAGAGGGCGCATGGTATGGCGAGCACACAGATGATCCAAAAGCGTGTGCACAGAGCGGCGAAAGCAGTGGTTCATCCGCTGCTCCTGGCATTTGTTCCGGCGCTGTTTCTCGGCGGGTTGTGGTTTGGCCTGCAAGGCGCGCTGGCCGTGGGGGCTGTTGCGATCCCGATCGTTGTCCTGTCTGCCAAAAGTTATGGGCCGTCCAGGTACCAGCAGCGTGACAGCGTCACTGGGCTGGGCATGCTCGACAGCTTCATGGATGATATTGCCACAGATCTGATGCGCACCAATCGTTTTGGGCGCCCGACCTGCGTGATGATGCTGGATGTCGATGATTTCAACCAGCTGGTTTCTCGCAAAGGAAGCCGCGCGGCCAACCATGTGCTGTATACCCTCGCCCGCCGCTTCGAGCGCGTCATGCGCGACAGTGACAGCCTCGCAAGGCTGGAGGGCGGCAAGTTGGGTGTTCTGGCCGCACGCGCCCGGATGATGGACACGAACATCGCCCTCGAACTGGCCCACCGGCTGCAGCACGAAGCGGCGTTGCCGATCGACTGGGAAGACGGCAAACTGCACTGCTCGGTCTCCGTTGGGCTGACACTGGATAATCAGCTGGATAAAGCCACGCCCCGTCGCCTGATCGAAGCCGCTGAAATGGCCCACATGGAGGCAGCGCGGCAGGGGGGCGGCGCTCTGCGCCTTTACAGCAGTGATATGCGCCGCTGCGTCAACGCCCGCCATGATCTGACCGCAGACCTGCGCGTTGCCTTCGATGATGGCCAGATCGAGCCCTGGTATCAGCCGCAACTCTGCACCGATACGGGCCGGATCACAGGCTTTGAAACCCTCGCGCGGTGGACCCACCCGGAGCGGGGCGTCATCCCGCCCGATGAATTCCTAGAGGCGGTGGAAAATGCGGGGCTGATGTCCAAGCTTGGGGAAACCATGCTGTTTCACGGGCTCGCAGCCCTGCGCGCATGGGACAAGGCTGGTGTCGCTGTCGATACGGTCGGGGTGAATGTCTCTGGCATGGAACTGCGTGACCCGAAGCTGGTTGAGCGGATCCGCTGGGAGCTCGATCGTTTTGATATCCTGCCCGAGCGATTTTGCCTCGAGGTGCTCGAAACCGTGGTCGCAGACAGTGATCATGACGTCATCGCCCGGAACATCGCCGGGCTGGCCAAAATGGGGTGTCGCATTGACCTCGACGATTTTGGCACCGGCCATGCTTCGATCACCAATATTCGGCGGTTTGCGATTTCGCGGCTGAAAATCGATCGCAGCTTTGTCATTGGCATCGAACGGGACGAGGATCAGCGCAAGCTTGTGTCTGCCATTCTTACGATGGCGGAACAGCTGGGCCTCGACGCGCTTGCCGAAGGGGTCGAAACACCCCAAGCGCACGCGGTGCTTGGGCAGTTGGGCTGCAAGTATGTGCAAGGCTTTGGCATCGCCCGTCCGATGCCCTTTGAGGACACGATTCCCTGGATTCAGGCCCATCTGAAATCCATTGATGTGGTTCTTCCGATGGGGCGGCGGCCCACACCCAGCTGACAGGCGGCATCTGTCGCGCTCGCCCATTTGCGCCAATTTCTACGTTTTTCCCGGGGTTGGGCGCGACACAAGCGCCCCAGCCCCGCGGAAAGCGGTGTCACGTCGCGCCCTGGAAGGGGGTTTCTGCTTGACCTTTCCCCCCCCGCCCGCTTCAACCCGGCAAACTGCCCAATGCCGATTGAGGATCCCGCCCGATGGATGACCAGAACAAGAACCTACTTCTCGCGACCGCGCTGAGCTTCCTTGTTATCCTCGTCTGGTACGTTTTCATCTCGCCCCCAGAGCCCGTCCCCCCGCAGGACGCGACGATTGCTCAGGATGGCTCGGTGGTTCTGCCGGATACAGGCAACGGCTCGGTGGCGTCCGTGCCGCAAGCGGCAGACGGCACGGCAGCGACCAACAGCGATGCCCCGGATGTGGTGGCAGATGATGCGCCCCGCCTGAACATCGAAACGCCGAAGCTGAGCGGAACCGTTTCGCTGGCCGGGGGCCGCATCGACGAATTGGCCCTGACCCAGTATCGCGAGACGATCGAAGAAGACAGCGATCTCGTCCAGCTGCTCAACCCGGTTGGCGATCCTCTGGCCTATTACGCACTGTACGGTTGGGCGCCCGGCGGCGGCTTGACCGGCGATGACGTCCCCAACGCGGACACGCTTTGGTCTGTGGAAAGTGGCTCGGACCTCACGCCTGAAAGCCCCATCACACTGCGCTGGGACAGCCCGTCAGGTTTGATTTTCCGCCGCGATGTCGCGGTGGACGAAGATTACATGTTCTCAATCACCCAATCCATCGAGAACCCCACGGATACGGCGCACCGCGCCGCACCGTACGGCATCATCGCGCGGCATGGCCTGCCCGAACTGACCGGCTTCTTCATCCTGCATGAAGGCGTTGTCGCCATGACAGATGGCACGCTGATCGAAGAGGATTACGACACGGTCACCGAGATGGACGTCTCCCCTGCCCTGGGCACCAATGGAGAGCAGATCGCCATAACCGAGGAAGGCTGGATCGGTTTCACCGACAAGTACTGGATGACCACTCTGATCCCACCGGCGGGTCAGCAGGCCAACCTTGCGATGCTGTACCAGCCGCGCTCCGAGATCTATCAGACGCGCACGCTCTACCCGACGATGACAATCGAACCGGGCCAGACCGTAAGCCAGGAAAGCCAGCTTTTTGCCGGCGCCAAGGAATGGGACACCATCCGCACCTATGAGAACGAGGGCGGCGTCGGGATGTTCCTCGACTCCATCGACTGGGGCTGGTTCTTCTTCCTGACCAAGCCGATCTTTGCCGTTCTGCACTGGCTGAACCTCGTGATCGGCAACATGGGCGTTGCAATCATCGTGCTGACGCTGCTGATCAAGGCCATCCTGTTGCCGCTGGCCTACAAGTCCTACGTGTCGATGGCACGGATGAAAGAACTTCAGCCCGAAATGGAAAAGCTGAAAGAGCGCGCCGGCGATGATCGCCAGAAGCTTCAGAAAGAGATGATGGAGCTCTACAAGAAGGAAAAGGTCAATCCGGCCGCGGGCTGCTTGCCCATCCTGCTGCAGATCCCGATCTTCTTCTCGCTCTACAAGGTGATCTTCGTGACCCTTGAGCTGCGCCATGCGCCGTTCTTCGGCCCGTTCCAGGATCTTTCGGCACCAGACCCGACCTCGATCTTCAACATGTTCGGCCTGCTGCCCTGGAGCGCCCCCGATCCGCACAGCATCATGGCGCTGATCTTCATCGGTATCCTGCCGCTGTTGCTCGGTATCTCCATGTGGCTGCAGCAAAAGCTGAACCCGGCGCCCACCGATCCCACCCAGCAGATGATCTTTGCCTGGATGCCTTGGGTGTTCATGTTCATGCTGGGCGGATTTGCCTCTGGTCTTGTGGTCTACTGGATCGCGAACAACGTGATCACCTTCTCGCAGCAGTACCTGATCATGCGCAGCCAGGGATACACGCCTGACCTCGTGGGCAACATCAAGGGTGGCTTCAAGAAGACACCCAAGGACGCAGAAAAGAAGAAGTAAGCCCCTATGCCCTGGACCCTGACCGACATCTGGCGCCACCCTGTAAAATCCCACGGCGCTGAACGGCTTGACGCCGTGCAGATGACCGCCGGGCAAGCGCTGCCCTGGGACAGGGTCTGGGCAGTTGCGCATGAGGCTGCCAAGCTTTCCGATGGCTGGGCAAGTTGCACGAACTTCTCGCGCGGGGCGAAAGCGCCGGGCCTGATGGCAATCCGCGCCCGGTTTGACGAAGCCACGGGCAGGCTGCACCTGAGCCACCCAGACCTGGAAGATCTGGACATCAATCCAGACACTGACGGGGCCGCGCTTGTTGCCTGGGCTGGGGGGCTTGTGCCAGAAAACCGGTCTCAATCGACCCATGTGGTCCGTGTGGACGGCGTCCCCATGACGGATGTTCCTTATCCCTGGGTGGCTGTTCTGAACCAAGCCTCGAACAGAGCGCTGAGTCAGAAGATGGGCCTCGAGTTGGACCAACGCCGCTGGCGTGGCAATCTGTGGCTCGACGGGCTGGCGCCTTGGGAAGAGTTTGACCTTGTGGACCAGACGATCCGCATCGGCGACAGCGTGACATTGCGCGTCAAGGAACCGATCACCCGCTGTCTGGCCACCACCGCAGACCCCGATACCGGCAAGCGCAACGCAGACACGCTGGGCGCGCTGGAGAACGGTTGGGGGCACCAGGATTTTGGCGTCTATGCCGAGGTGTTGGAGGGCGGACCTCTGTCCACAGGCGATTCGGCCCACCTTCTGCGCTAGGCCCATCTGAGGCGCTCCCGCGCCCGTCAGCACCCGCTGAAACCACCGCTTTCGCGCTCCAAAGGCCAAAACACGCGCAGGCAACGCCCCGACACGGCCACCGCCCGGTTGCCGAGGCTTGTCAAAACATGCTTTGAGGTCGATACGGGGGCGCGTCTGATGTCGGTGCCCTGGTGGCCCGTCAATCAGGCCGCATCACTGCCACGCTGAACCCAAAACGTTTGGCAGAACCCGCCCTTCCGGAGGCCTCATGTCGTCATTGCCGTTCCCCCTCGCGCCCGACCCTGATCCCGCCATTCTTGAGCGCGGCCGCAAGCTGTTTGCGGGTGGCTCAGATTTTCTGAAAGGTGTGGTCGCCATGGACGGGTTGCCGGCACCAGACAGGATCGAGGTGTGCTTTGCTGGCCGCTCAAATGTGGGCAAATCCACATTGATCAACGCGCTGACAGGCCGGAAAGGGCTTGCGCGGGCCTCCAATACGCCCGGCCGCACCCAGGAGATCAACTATTTCACCCTCGGTGCAGAGCACTATCTCGTCGACCTGCCGGGCTATGGCTTTGCCAATGCCCCGCTGCCTGTGGTCGAGAAATGGCAGCGTCTGCTCAAAGCCTATCTTGCAGGCCGCGCGCCGCTGCGCAGGGCCTTCGTGCTGATTGACGCGCGCCATGGGGTGAAGCCGGTCGATGAAGACATCCTGAGCTTGTTGGACAGCTCTGCGGTTCCCTTCCAGACCGTGTTGACCAAGGCCGACAAGGTGAAGGCCAAGGATATGGACAAGGTGCTGGAGCAGGTGCGCAGCAAGTTGGCCAAGCACCCTGCCGCCTATCCCGAAATGATTCTCACCAGTTCCGAGAAAGGGGAGGGTATCCCCGTTCTGCGCGCCACGATCGCCGGACTGGAGTAGGCCCCGACAGCCCCTCCCGCGGAGGCTGTGCGCCCGACCGGGCGCGCCGCCCCCTTTGGGCCGGGCACGCGGGCCGTCGGCGGGAATGGATGATGAGGCTTGTGCACCGCGTGCCCTGCAACATCACCGCCAGCGCCGAATGGGTCTGCGCCTCTTAGACGTGCTGGCCGGCGTTCACCTTGATCTCCGTACCGGTCACGTAGCTGGCCCCTTCGGTGCACAAAAACAGGATGACGGAGGCAACCTCTGATGGCTGCCCAAGGCGGCGCAGCGGCAATGTTTTGACGATGTCTTCTGTGCCCGGCGACAGGATCGAGGTTTCGATCTCTCCCGGTGCAATCGCATTTACCCGCACGCCCAGCGGGCCAAAATCATGCGCCATCTCGCGGGTCAGCGCCTCAAGCGCAGCCTTCGAGGTGGCATAGGCTGCCCCTGCAAACGGGTGGACACGGCTGCCAGCGATGGATGTGACGTTCACAACCGCCCCCCGTGCCGCAGCCAATTCATCCTTGAGCGCGCGGGCCAACACCACCGGCGCGAAGAAATTCACATGGAACACCTTGCCCCAGGTCCGCAAATCCGTGTCGAGGGTGTTCAGTCGCCCACCGGCCGGCGTCTTTGGAGAAATGCCGGCATTGTTGACCAACGCATTCAGCGGCTGACCATTCAGGCGTTCGCGCACAACCTCCACCGCTGCAATCGTGTCATGGGGGTCCGAAAGGTCCACCTGGATGTGATTTTCCTCCCCTCCCGGCCAAGGGCACCGGGGATCAAAGGGTTGGCGGGAACAGGTCAGAACGCGCCACCCTGCTGCAGAGAATTCCTTCACCGTGGCATGGCCAATGCCTCTGCTCGCGCCTGTCAGTAGCAGCGTTTTGCGGTCTTGCCCGGCGGTCATGAGTCGTCTCCTGTCAGATGCTCGGAGGCTACGCTTGTGCAGCCTGTCGCGCAATGGACCCTTGGCAGCGTGCGCGCCCCTGCGTATTCAGTTGCCAAGAAGGACGCCCAAAGATGAAAAGCCGCTCAACCATGAATCGCGATTGGATCGCCACCGCCCGGACCTTGTCCGAAGCCCTGCCCTACCTGCAACGCTATGACGGGGCCACCGTCGTCATCAAGATGGGGGGGCATGCCATGGGCGATGATGACGCCATGGCCGAATTCGCCCGCGACGTGGTGCTGATGCAGCAGGTTGGCGTGAACCCTGTCATCGTGCACGGGGGCGGGCCGATGATCAACGCCCTGCTGGACAAGCTGGGCATCGAATCCTCCTTCGTGAACGGGAAACGCGTCACAGATGCGGCCACCGTCGAAGTGGTCGAGATGGTGCTTTCCGGGCAGGTAAACAAACGGCTGGTACAGGCCATCAACGCACAGGGCGGGCGGGCTGTTGGCCTGTCTGGCAAGGATGCGAACATGATCGTTTGCGATCCCACGGACCCGGCCCTCGGCTTCGTTGGCACACCCGTTGAGGTGACGCCGGATCCCATTCGCAACCTGCACGCGTCCGGCATGATCCCGGTGGTTGCCCCGATTGGCACCGGGCGGGATGGCGAGACCTATAACATCAACGGGGATACCGCTGCCGGTGCTGTGGCGGCTGCCCTTCAGGCGGACCGCTTGTTGCTGCTGACAGACGTCTCTGGCGTCAAGGATGCCAGCGGCGAGGTTGTCACTGCACTGACCCCGGAACACGTGAAACAGCTGACAGAGCAAGGTGTGATAGCGGGCGGTATGATCCCTAAAACGGAAACTGCGCTGGCAGCCATCCGGGACGGCGTGCGCGCCGTTGTCATCCTTGATGGGCGCGCGCCGAATGCCTGCCTGCTGGAGCTCTTTACAGAACATGGTGCCGGCTCGCTGATCCGCCCTGTCATCGCGTGAGAACGCACGCGCCTCAACCGCTCGGCCCAGAGGTGGGCAAGCTCGGTTTGGGAATGCTGGGCGGGTTTACCCCCCAACCGGATGACAACATGCCAGAATGGGCCGCCTGCATCGTGTTGCTGGGGCCGAACGGGGCCGCCTGGGATCAGATCTCTGCGGCGCCGGAATTCCACGACGGCGCGCCAGATCCGCTCGACAGGTGGTCCGAGCGGGTTTTGCGCGCTCTGGCGGCCACATTGTCGGCTCAGGCCTTCTTCCCCTTTGGCGGACCGCCCTGGCAACCGTTTCAAACATGGGCACAGCGGACGGGCCGCGCTGTCGCGTCTCCGATCGGGTTCCTGTGCCACGCAGATCAGGGCCTGATGGTATCGTTTCGCGGTGCCTTGGCGCTGCCCTTCGTGCCGACTGATTTGCCCGCGCCCGCGGCCGATCCCTGCACCGCATGCGCCAGCCAACCCTGTCGCAGTGCTTGCCCCACGGCGGCCCTCACTGAAGCAGGCTATGATGTTGCGAAATGTCATAGCTGGCTGGCCAGCGGCAACACACCAGCCTGTAAAACCCAAGGCTGTGCGGTACGCTTGGCCTGTCCAGTCAGTGCAGGCGCCCAGCGCAGCAAAACCCAATCTGCTTTTCACATGAAGGCTTTTCACAAATGACTTTGCGACTGACCCTGATGCGCCACGCCAAATCGGCCTGGGATGACCTGTCGCTTGAAGATCACGACAGAATTCTGAACAAGCGCGGCCGTGAAAGCGCCGATGCGCTTGGGGCCTGGCTGAAGAATGAGGGGCTGGTGCCGCAGCGGGCCTTGGTGTCGACTGCCAAGCGCACCCTTGAAACCTTTCGCCGTCTGATGATCGCGGCCCCTATGACGCCAACTGGGGCGCTCTATCATGCCTCGCCCGACACAATGATGGAGGTGCTGCGCAGCTCGGATGAGACGGACCTGCTCGTTGTCGGGCACAATCCCGGCATCGGGCTTTTGGCCCTTGGCCTTGCGCAAGAGGCGCCCTCCCATCCACGGTTTCGAGACTACCCCACCGGCGCGACGACCGTGCTGGAATTCCCCGCAGATACTTGGGCGGGTGTGATGCCCCAGACAGGCCGGGTCACCCATTTCGTGATTCCGCGCGAACTGGACGGATAACACAGCCGTCCCGCAGGGCCTAAGCGCCACGCAACGCATAAAAAAACGCCAGCCCGAGGGCTGGCGCTTCTTTTCAGTCTGGCTGTTGCTGGGATCAGTGACCCAGAATCTGGCTCAGGAACAACTTGGTACGATCCGACTTGGGGTTCATGAAGAACTCCTCCGGCTCGTTCTGCTCCACGATCTGGCCCGCATCCATGAAGATCACGCGGTTGGCCACCTGACGGGCAAAGCCCATCTCGTGGGTCACGCAGATCATCGTCATGCCCTCTTCTGCCAGCTCGATCATGGTGTCGAGCACTTCCTTGATCATCTCCGGGTCAAGGGCCGAGGTCGGCTCGTCAAAGAGCATGATCCGTGGCCGCATGCACAGCGAGCGCGCGATTGCCACACGCTGCTGCTGACCACCGGACAACTGGCCCGGATACTTGTTGGCCTGATCCGGGATCTTCACCTTCTCGAGGAAGTGCATCGCCGTTTCTTCGGCCTCTTTCTTGGGCGTCTTGCGCACCCAGATCGGGGCCAGCGTGCAGTTCTCCAGGATCGTCAGATGCGGGAACAGGTTGAAGTGCTGGAAGCACATGCCCACTTCCGAGCGGATCTTGTCGATGTTCTTGAGGTCGGAAGACAGCAGTGTGCCATCCACCTCAATCGTGCCTTGCTGATGCTCCTCCAACGCGTTGATGCAGCGGATCAGCGTCGATTTGCCTGAACCGGAGGGGCCGCAGACCACGATCCGCTCCCCCCGATAGACGTTCAGGTTGATGTCGCGCAGCACGTGAAACGCGCCGTACCACTTGTTCATCGCGTTGATGGTGATGGCCACCTCGTCCGAGACTTCCATCTTGGCCGTCGAGCGCTCGACGTCCGGTGCTTGAATTGTGTCAGCCATTACAGGGCTCCTTATCGGTGATCTGTGGCAAGCTGACGCTCAAGCCACTGGGAGTATTGAGAAATGCCGTAGCAAACGACGAAGAACAGGACGACTGCGAAGCTCCAAAGCTCCCAGTAGACGCCGTTCCATTCCGTCGAGGCCAAGATCGGGCCGCGGATCATGCCGACAAGGTCGAACATGGAAATCACCGAGACCAGCGTGGTGTCCTTGAACAGGCCCACGGCCACGTTGACGATACCCGGGATCGAGATCTTCAACGCCTGCGGCAGGATGATCAGGCGCATGGCCTGCGGATAATCCAGACCAAGGCTGTCTGCGGCCTCGTACTGACCTTTGGGCAGGGCTGCGAGCCCCCCGCGGATCACCTCAGCGATATAGGCCGAGGAGAAGGCCGTGATCATGATGATCACGCGCAGGATCAGGTCGATCGAGGAGCCGGGCGGGAAGAAGTAGGCCAGCACCACGTTCGCCACGAAGAGCAACGTGATCAGTGGCACACCGCGGATGAACTCGATGAAGACCACACAGATCCACTTGATCAGCGGCATGTCAGACTGGCGCCCCAGCGCCAGAACGATGCCGATGGGCAAGGACAGCGACACACAGACCACGCCGAGGATCATGTTCAGCATGAAGCCGCCCATGTCGCGCGAGGGCACGGCCTCAAGAGCCATGAAATCAGGGCCAATCGCTGCTGTGATAAAGCCCGAGATCCACCAGGTCACAAAGGCCGCTGCAATGCCGCCAAAGAAGCCGGCTGCAAAGCTGTTGCGCACGAGGTTTGCGTAGACGAGGTAGCCAACAACAAGGCCGACCGCTGCAAAAACCGGTGTCAGGATCGTGCCGCCCCAGATCAGCCAGAAGGCCAGGAACGGGTAGATCGCGGTGAACACCAGCAGCTTCTTGGGCAGGAACATGATGAACATGACCGGGGCCGCAGCAGCAAACAGCAGGATGAAGGCCACGATTGGCCGCCAATATTCCTCAGGCGGGTATTTGAAGCCAAACAGGAGCTGGTTCCAGCGTTCGGTCAGAACGGAGAAACAGCCGCCCGTGGCGCCATCGAGCACCTCTCGGCACTCGGCCAGTGAGGAGGTGTTCCACACACCGTTGCTGATCCAGGGCCAAACGCCCGTCACGATCTGGAAGATGATATAGATCGCGATCAGCGTAAGGATCGAGTTCAACACGTCCGAGAACAGGTTGTCGCGTATCCATTTGATCGCACCTGATTGGGACGCAGGGGGCTCCTGCTCAGGCAGCATCTCGGTGCGTACGAAGGAGGTTGTGGTGTCTGACATCTCAGCGCTCCTTCAACTTGATGGAGTTGTTGTAGACGTTCATCAACAGCGAGATCGTCAACGAGATCGTCAGATAGAACAGCATCAGAAGCAGCACGGCCTCGATGGCGCGACCGGTCTGGTTCAGCGTGATGCCGCCCAGGGTGCCCGTCACATCCATGTAGCCCACAGCAATCGCAAGCGAACTGTTCTTGGTCAGGTTCAGGTACTGAGAGATCAGCGGCGGGATGATCACCCGCAGCGCCTGTGGCAGCACCACAAGGCTCATGATCCGGTTGGGGCGCAGGCCCAGCGAGGCAGCCGCCTCAGTCTGGCCCTTGGAAACGGCAAGGATACCAGCACGCACGTTCTCCGCGATGAAGGCCGCGGTGTAGATCGCAAGCGCGAAGGTCAGTGCGATGAAGGAGTTGCGCGCAAAGATGCCGCCCTTGAAGTTGAAGCCTTTGAGCTCGGGCATTTCCCAAGCAAGGCCCATGACGAACATCGCAATGATCAACGGAACGAACCAGATCGCCAGCGTAAGGTACCAGGTGGTCGGCCGGTCGCCGGTGCGTTCCTGGGTGTCCGTCGCCCATTTGGAAAGGGCACGAGCGCCGAAGAAGCTGCCCACCAAAAGGGCCAGAACGATCAGCCATCCCGTGGCGCCAGCCGCGAATTCTGCGGTGAAATACGGGCGGGGCAGATAGAAGCCACGGCCCGTGAAGGCGAACATGTCAAGGAACATCGAGGCCGATGCATCCTCGCCGCGGAAGTCGCGAGGCTGCGGCAGGACGGAGACGAACACCGCCATGATGATCAGGATCCAGATCAGCACGGGCACGTTGCGGAAGATTTCCACATAAACCGACATCAAGCGCGACACGATCCAGTTGTTGGACAGGCGCAGAACACCGACAAGCACACCGATGATCGTCGCAAAGAAGCAGCCGACGACTGCCACAAGCAGCGTGTTCAGCACGCCCACAACCGCAGCACGCCAGTGCGTGGACTGGCTTGTGTATTCGATCAGGCGTTGGTTGATGTCATATCCTGCAGGCTCGCTCAGAAAGCCAAAGCTGATGTCCAGACCAGCGGCCGCCAGGTTCTGGAACAGGTTCGACAGAAGATAGGCAAAAGCTGCGATCAGGGCGATCAGAGCGATAAATTGAAATGTATAGGAGCGGTATCTGGTGTCGCTCAAAAGCTGGGAGAGCTTGAACGACTCCGAGGGGGGGTCGGTTATACTGGCCATGGGGCGTCCCTATTTGCCGGACGGTACCTTCCTGCGGGCGGCTTCTGCGCCACTTCTCGCGCCTCAATGTCCGGACGGCTTGTACTTAGATGCAAGAAGGGCGCGGAATGTACCGCGCCCTTCCCGAGAGGTCTTTAGCGGAACGGCGGCGAGTACAGCAGACCACCGTCGGTGTACGAGGCGTTCAGGCCACGTGCCAGGCCAATCGCCGTGGACTCACCGATGTTGTCTTCGAAGATCTCGGCGTAGTTGCCGCTGACGGACAGTGCGCGTACGGCCCACTGAGCGTCGAGGCCCAGCATTTCGCCCAGCGTACCTTCGGTGCCCAGCAGACGGTTGATTTCCGGCGTTGCCGGGTCAGCCGCAGCTGCTTTGTCTGCAACGTTATCGGAGGTCACGCCCAGCTCTTCAGCCGTGATCAGCGCGTTCAGCGTCCAGCGGACGATGTCGCCCCACTCGTTGTCGCCGTGGCGAACAAGCGGACCGAGCGGCTCCTTGGAGATGATCTCGGGCAGAACAACGTGTGCCGACGGATCTTCAAAAGCAGCGCGGGTTGCGGCCAGGCCGGATGCGTCCGTGGTGTAGACGTCACATGCGCCTTCCAGGTACAGCGGCTGTGCTTCAGCGTTGGTTTCGATCGGAACCGGCTCGTAGCTGATGCCGTTGGCACGGAAGAAATCGGCCAGGTTCAGCTCGGTGGTGGTGCCGGTCTGGATGCAGACGGTTGCGCCGTCCAGATCCTTGGCGGAGGACACGCCCAGCTCTGCAGGAACCATGAAGCCCTGACCGTCATAGTAGTTGACGCCCACGAATTCGAACTTCAGGTCAACGTCGCGCGAGAAGGTCCAGGTGGTGTTCCGGGCCAGCATGTCGATTTCGCCGGAAGCAAGCGCGGTGAAGCGCGTCTTACCGGTGGTCGGCACGAATTCAACGGCGGATGCGTCACCCAGCACAGCAGCTGCAACGGCGCGGCACACAGCCACGTCGAAACCCTGCCATTCGCCATTGGCGTCGGGAGCAGCAAAGCCCACCAGACCGGTGGACACGCCGCAGTTCAGCGTGCCGCGGGCCTTGACGTCGTCCAGCGTGCCAGCGGCAGCCATTCCACCAGACACGCCAGCGAGCGCCAGTGCGCCGATAAATACGGATTTTTTCATTTTTACCTCTTCCTGATTGTCGTGAACCTATCGTGATCCACCGACAAGCCGTCCAGTTTGTGAACGACAGTGACTAGATTTGAGAGTGTTACCTCTCCCCTCAGTGGGGGGAGAGTGCCATTCTGAGACCTTAGGTCAAGGTGCTGAACGGTGCAAAAGCCCTCATTGGCCTTTTTTTTCATCGATTAGGACGTGTTTACCCAAGGTAAACGGGCAGATCGTGATTCATGGGCACAACCTGAACGCTATTTTCATGCGTCAGGTGTGCTTAAACGTAAGAATCGTTCTGCGTGGAGGAAGTCGTTTCGCTTGCGTTCCGCCACCTCTTCCGCCTCTTCGTCGATGCCCCATTGCTCGGCCTGGAACTGCTCGTCGAGGCGGGAACGGTTCCATAGATCTGCACTGTCCAAAACCTCGTGCATCACAGCCAAACCGATCACAAGAGAGCCGGACAGCGCCACCAGATCGTGCATCGCAGCGAGCTGAAACGGGGTGAGCGCGCGGATCTGTTGTTCGAGCGTGGCAACGCTGTTTGCGGGCTGCGCCACATGCATGATCCCCGATGTGGCCGACAGAGGTGCGCCCAGCCCGGACGCAGCCCAGTCGAGCAGCGGGTCCCAGGCATCGGCCTGCCGCTGCACAAGGCTTTCGGGGCCATCGGCCCGGTAGCACAGCAGATCACTGCCGCCATATTCGGCAACCAGCGCGGCGACCTCGTCGAACTGCGGCACGATCTTGTCGATTGCGGAGTTGGCCGAGCGGGTGAAAGGCATCGAGGCCGGGTCGATTTCCCCTTCCTGGGCCCCCCATTCCGCGGCTATGGCCGCAGCCAGGCCCGCTGAAGGCAGAACAAGCTGCGCCTTGGCGGGCGTGCGCAGGGCCCGCCCGTCTAATTCCACCTGCCAGCCAAGCCCATCCGCGCCTTCCGCCACGGCGGCCTGCTTCCAGAAACGTTTCTTCTTCCATTCACTCAAGGCGTTACCTCGTTTCCCAAAGGGCCTCTAGCGCGGGGGCCAAGGCGTCAAAATGGGTGATCACGGCCCGGGCGCCTGCCGCGCGCAAGGCCTCCACACTGTGATAGCCCCAAGCCACTCCAATCGCGGCAACGCCAGCGGCCACCGCCATCTGCATATCGTATTCCGTATCGCCGATCATGACGGCATCCCTCGCCAATACGCCCGTATCGTCCAGGGCGGCCAGCACCATTGCGGGATGCGGCTTGGAAGGATGATCATCGGCAACCTGACGCGTGACGAAATAGGGCTCGAGCCCGTGGGCTGCCAGAACAGCTTGTGTGCCGCGTCGTGACTTGCCCGTGGCGATGCCCAGCAATGTACTGTCTTGACCGTGCAAGGCATCCAACGCCGCCCGCGCACCGGGGTAAAGCGGCGACGCCGCCCGTGGATCCCCTGCTTGGCGCAGATCAAAGAAGGCCTGCTTGTAGGCCTCGACCAACTCAGCGCGGACTGCCGCATCTGCCTGCGGTGCAAGGCGCAGCATGGCCTGCGGCAGCGACAACCCCACAATGCCAAGGATCGCTGCCCGCTCAGGGGCCGGCACCGCCAGGGCCTCAAAGGCGGTTTCCATCGCGGCAATGATGTGGGCTTGGCTGTCAATCAACGTGCCATCGAGATCAAACAGCACCAGCCGCAAGCCGGCCATCAATGGAGCTCCGCAAAGGGGTCATCGGCGGCCAGATCCTCGCTCCAGCCCAAGGTATCCCAACTGGCGGCCATATGCGCAGGCAAGGGGGCATCGAAGGTGATCGACTGGCGCGTGACCGGATGCAGCACCGTCAAAGAGCGGGCGTGCAGGTGCAGTTTCTTGGAGATGATGCCGCCAAGCTGGGCCCCCCATCCGTCGCCAAGGTTTTCCTGCCGGGAGCCGCCATATTTGCCGTCCCCAATAATCGGGTGGCCGATCTCGGCCATGTGGGCGCGCAGCTGATGGGTGCGGCCCGTCACGGGCTCCAGCGCCACCCATGCGGCGCGGCTGGCGACACGGTACAGTGTCGCATAGAGGCTGTGCGCCCGCTTGGCGCCCTCAGTGGCCGCCACGTCAGCGGGATGCACACAGCGCATCTTTTCGCCTTCACCGCCGCGGCCATGGCCCCCTGCTTTCACAAGCCCATAGCGGATCTCACCCAAGTAAGGCGTCGGCACACCGGCCACGAGCGCCCAGTAGATCTTGCGGGCTTCGCGGTGCCGGATCGCCTCCGTGAGGGCCTTGGCCACCTCGCGACTGCGCGCCATGAGCAACACGCCGGACGTGTCCTTGTCGAGGCGGTGCACAAGGCGGGGCTTTTCATCCAGCTCAAACCGCAGCGCTTCGGCAAGCCCATCCACATGACGATTGCCCTGACCCGAGCCACCCTGCGTGGGCAGGCCCGGCGGCTTGTTGAGGGCGATGATATGCGCATCCCGATAAATCACCGCGTCCTGGATCATGCGCACATCCGCATCCGACAGGCGCGGACGCGGCGGGGCCGTCGGCTGCGTTTCCTGTGCCGGAAGCGGCGGTATGCGGATCTCTTGCCCCACCTCGATGCGGGTGGCCGGCTTGGCGCGCGCGCCCTCTACGCGCACCTCGCCTTTGCGGCATGCCTTCTCGATGCGGCCTTGAGTGAAGGTCGGGAACCGGCGCTTGAGCCAGCGATCAAGGCGTTGATCCCCTTCCCCTTCAGGAACGCGAATTTTCTGAACACCACTCATGCCAAGGCCCCCCGGACAGCCCAAATTCCAAGCGCCAACGCCCCGACCGAACACATAACAGACGCACCGACATACAGGGCCGCAAGCCCGGCCTGGCCGCGCTCGATCAATGTCACCGTCTCGAGGGAAAACGCCGAGAAGGTGGTGAAGCCGCCCAGAATGCCCGTTGCCACGAAGGGCGACAGGTGGGTGAGCCCGCGCTGGCCCGCATAGACGATGAACGCCCCCATCAGGAACGACCCAACAATATTGACCGTGATCACACCAAGGGGGAAACCTGTCAGCCCGAAAAGGCGCACCACGGCAACTCCGGTCAGATACCGGGCCGCGGCGCCGATGGCACCGCCAAGCGCAACTTGGGTCAGCGTAAAGATCATGGGGCGTCCCTTACGCCTGCCACAGCCCTTGTCAACTGTTGCCAGTGTCCTGCCGCTTGGCGCGCAGCTTGTCGAAATAAGCGACACGCTTGCCCAGATCGCGTTCAAAGCCCCGGTCCACCGGCTGATAGAAGCCGGGGCGTTCCATCCCGTCCGGGAAATAGGTCTGGCCGGAAAAGCCGTCTTCGGCGTCATGATCGTAGGCATAGCCGGCCCCAAAGCCTTGCTCTTTCATCAGCGCGGTAGGCGCATTCAGAATATGGGCCGGAGGGGGGGCACTGCCGGTCTGGGCTGCGGCCGCCATGGCAGCCTTATAGGCCACGTAAGCGGCGTTGGATTTCGGTGCGAGCGCGAGGTAGGTGACGGCCTGTGCAAGCGCCAGTTCGCCCTCAGGGCTGCCCAAGCGCTCGTAAGTGTCCCAAGCGGCGAGGCACTGCACCTGCGCTTGCGGATCCGCCAGCCCAATATCCTCGACAGCCATCCGCGTGATCCGCCGCGCAAGGTAGCGGGGATCCTCCCCGCCCTTCAGCATGCGGGCCAGCCAGTAGAGCGCTGCATCGGGATCAGACCCGCGCACGGATTTGTGCAAAGCTGAGATCAGATTGTAGTGTTGGTCTCCGGATTTGTCATAGACCGCCGCCCGGGCAGATAGCCGGGCCGAAAGCGCCGCAGGTTCGATCGGCTCGGCCAAGCGCCACGCGGCCACTTGCTCGGCCAAATTCAACAGCGCGCGGCCATCGCCATCGGCCATCTCCAAAAGCGCCTGCCGGGCGGATGGGCGCAACGGCAGCGCGCCCAGTTCCTGCTCAGCCCGCGCCAGCAGCGCTTCGAGGGCCTCCGTATCGAGGCGCTGCAACATCATGACCTGCGCGCGCGACAGAACCGCCGCGTTCAATTCGAAAGACGGGTTCTCGGTGGTTGCCCCGACGAGCAGGATCGTCCCATCCTCCATGTAGGGCAGAAACCCATCTTGCTGCGCCTTGTTGAACCGGTGAATTTCATCCACGAAAAGCAGAGTGCCCTGCCCCATGCGACGCCGATCCGTGGCGGCGGCAAACACCTTCTTGAGATCCGCTACGCCAGAGAAGATGGCGGAAATCTGTACAAAATGCAGATCGGATTCGCGGGCCAGCAGGCGGGCAATGGTCGTTTTGCCGACACCGGGCGGCCCCCACAGGATCAACGAGCCAAGATTGGAAGCTTGCAACATGGCCCCCAACGGCCCATCCGGCCCGAGCAGGGCCTCCTGACCAATCACATCCCCCAGCCGATCCGGGCGCAGACGATCGGCGAGCGGGCGCGGTGCGCCGGTTTCGGCCGTTTCGGCCCGGGTGGAAAATAGATCAGCCATGGGTGCAAAGTAACGCTGTTTGCCAGCCGTTGAAATCGCTTGTTTCCGGCAGTGCCCCAAAGGGAAAAGAGCCGGGCGATGGCCCGGCTCTGTCCCGCTGTTTGCAATGGCGCCTTAGTGAAGCTTGGCGCCAAGATTGATCTTCACAACCTGATTGTCGATCCCGTCGATATGCATCACACGGCCAGCCGCCTGCGCATCGAGGCCGCAACGGCGCGCCCAACGCGGCCAGTTGGCCGGAATCAGCCCAAGCACCTGGGTGGCCCCCAACTGGCGTGCAGAGCGGGTCATTTCCGTGATCAGGTGCGCATGTACGCGCCGACGGATCTTCATCGGCGTGTCATGGGCCACGAAAACGCGGCTGCTTTCCCAAATGTGATCGGCAATAGGGGCCTCTTCAAAAAGCAGATCGGAGGGGATGGAGTCCAACAGGCCCAGTTGGGCATCCCGGATCATGTAGGTGTAAATTCCGCACCGTGCGGTGGTCGGGGTCAGGCGGATGCCCGCCATAACCCGGCCAAACTCGTGGACCGCGATCCAACGGCTCGCGGGCGTATCGTACTGATCGTACTCCATGCCCATGGCTTCCGGCAGATCCCATTGGTTTTGAACAATGAAAGACTGGCGCCGGGCGCGCAGAAGATTGGCGAACAATTCGCCATGGTTATGGATGTTCTCGAAAGACAAGGTCGTCGTTTGCATTGTGGTCCTCCAGCAGCAGGGTGGATGAGGTTGATGGAGGAAGCCCGACCAACTTCGCCGGATCATCACAGAAGACCATAATCCTTTGCCCTTTGGATCGCCTCGGCCGTGGTGCGTGCCATAAGGCGTTCCCGGGCCGCAGTGAGGCGCGCTTTCAAGGCGCTTTCGGATATGTTCAGCTTGGCCGCTGCGGCCGTGTGCCTATCCCCGGCTGCAATGAGTCGGAGGGCTTCCTGTTGCGCCTGCGTCAAGCTGTCTGGGGGTTCAGTAATGCTGTGCAAATGACGAATAATGGCTCCGATGCGGTCCACTTCTTCGTCGCTGAATTCTCGATCAGAGTGTGCCGCACCACCAATCGTACGGGATTTCATCTCCCCACACGATACCGCCACCCCGTATTTCAGACCGAAAGATTCAGCCTCTACCCAGAACCCGAACGGGTCTGGAAGATCAATTTCGCTCCAGCGTGTCGTCCCCTCTACTGAAAAACCCCAGGCGACCATCGGATCGCGCAGCTGATAGGCCTGCGCGGTATAATGATCGATCCATGCCCGGTCGTATGTCTGAAACAAAAGCAGCGGTGTCGCGAAGCGAATATGTAAACCAACAAAGTACCCAGCAGGCGATAAAGCCCCAAGCTCCGCCAGGTACTTATCCACTTCGGCAGTGACAGACATATCTTCCGGGCGACGTACAGACATGTCTTTTTAGACAAGTTGAGTCAAGTTGGGTCAACCTATAATTGTATCTCCACGAAAGTTACGTGGAGTCCACCTTGCAGCCCATAGAGCCTGTCACCTTCGCACGGCTAATGCAACTTCCGTCCGCTTTGCGCTCGGATGTGCTCGAATGTGCCAGCTCAACAGAGATCAGCGCCCGACAGATGGAGCGGATGATCGAGGATATGCTTGTGAACTTAGTGACACGAGATGCTGCGGTGAGCTCAGGAACAGAGGTGCAGTAGCCTCGCTTCTCCACCGCCGCGCGAGGGGGAAGGGGAAGAAGACAGACTAGAAGGCCCGGGTGTCTCCCCCGGGCCTTTTTTTACGCATGCAGCGGAAACCAAGATGCGGCCTTTGCTCTGGCGCGGCTGGGTTTTGCCGGGGGCGAAATAGCAAAACGCCGGCCCCTCAGGCCGGCGCTTCGTATCTTTCCGTCAAGCCAGAAGGCCCGCGCGCGGGATCAATCCTCCAGCGCTTCCTCAGCTTCGAGGCGGGCGCGGTCTGCGGCGCCTTTCGCTTCGGGATCGCGGTCCACCAGTTCGATGATTGCCATCGGAGCCATGTCGCCATAGCGGAAGCCAGCCTTCAGAACGCGGACATAGCCACCGGGGCGGTCAGCGTAACGGGGGCCCAGCACGTCAAACAGCTTGGCAACGTGCATGTCCTGCTTGAGACGTGCGGCCGCCTGACGGCGGGCGTGCAGATCACCACGCTTGCCGAGGGTGATCAGCTTGTCGACGACGCGCTTGAGTTCCTTGGCCTTGGGCAGGGTGGTTTTGATCTGCTCATGTTCGATGAGCGAGCCGGCCATGTTGGCAAACAGGGCCTTGCGGTGTTCGTGGGTGCGGTTCAGGCGGCGGTAGCCACGTGCATGACGCATGATTTCATTCCTTCGATATGTGCCCTCTACGGGCGATTTTGCTTTGTCCGGCCGGGGATGCGTGTCACCCAGCTCACCTTGGGGCTTTGTGCCCGGGTCTTGATGTGCCTGCGCCCATCGGGCGGTCGGCAAAAGGATGGGGCCGCCTTATCAGCGCGGTCCCATCCTAAGAAGATCAGAACTGATCTTCGAATTTCTTGGCCAGATCCTCGATGTTCTCTGGCGGCCACTCCTCGACATCCATGCCGAGGTGCAAGCCCATGCCAGACAGCACTTCCTTGATCTCGTTGAGCGACTTGCGCCCGAAGTTCGGGGTGCGCAGCATCTCTGCTTCGGTTTTCTGGATCAGATCACCGATGTAGACGATGTTGTCGTTCTTCAGGCAGTTCGCCGAGCGCACGGACAGTTCAAGCTCATCCACTTTCTTCAGCAGAAGCGGGTTGAACTCGAGGCCATCGTCATCATCCTGACGCGACGCGCTTTCCGGCTCGTCGAAGTTGACGAAGATCGACAGCTGGTCCTGCAGGATGCGGGCGGCATAGGCCACAGCGTCCTCGGGAGTGACAGACCCATCGGTCTCCACCTTCAATGTTAGCTTGTCGTAATCCAGCACCTGGCCCTCACGGGTGGGCTGTACGTCATAAGACACTTTCTTGACCGGCGAGTAGATCGCATCGATCGGGATCAGGCCGATCGGCGCATCTTCCGGGCGGTTCTTCTCTGCCGCGACATAGCCTTTGCCGGTGTTCACAGTCAGTTCCATGAACAGATCGGCGCCATCATCGAGGTGGCAGATCACGTGCTCGCGGTTCAGAACCTCGATGCCAGCGGTTTCGGTGATGTCACCGGCCGTTACAACACCGGGGCCCTTCGCCTGAACGGACAGGCGCTTGGGGCCGTCCACTTCCATGCGGATCGCAACACCCTTGAGGTTGAGCACCATGTCGGTGACATCCTCACGCACGCCGGGGACCGACGAAAACTCATGCAGAACGTTGTCGATCTGAACGCTTGTGATCGCTGCACCCTGCAGCGAAGACAGCAGAACGCGACGCAGTGCGTTGCCCATCGTAAGACCAAAGCCGCGCTCAAGCGGTTCAGCCACACAAGTGGCCTGACGTGCGGGATCGTTGCCCGGCTTCACGTCCAGCTGAGTTGGCTTGATCAGTTCCTGCCAGTTTTTATGGATCATGTAGTGCCTCCATTCCTGCGAGTGGCCCATGCCCTAGACCACGCGCGCCCGAGGTTCCAAAATGGCGTAGCCGGCCCAAGGGCAATGCCGAGGGCCGGAACAAGCTGTATAAATCGATCAGACGCGGCGACGCTTGGGAGGGCGGCACCCGTTATGTGCGATCGGGGTCACGTCGCGGATGGACGTGATGTTGAAACCAACAGCGGCCAGAGCGCGCAGCGCGCTTTCCCGACCAGAACCGGGGCCCTGCACTTCCACTTCCAGCGTCTTGACGCCGTGTTCCTGTGCCTTGCGGCCCGCATCTTCAGCGGCCATCTGAGCGGCATAGGGAGTGGATTTCCGCGAGCCCTTGAAGCCCATGGTGCCGGCAGACGACCAAGCGATGGCGTTGCCCTGCACGTCAGAGATCAGGATCTTGGTGTTGTTGAAGCTGGAGTTCACATGGGCGACACCAGCAGCGATGTTCTTACGTTCCTTGCGCTTAGGCGCACGACGATCACGAGCCATTGATACAGACCTCCCTTACTTCTTCTTGCCGGCAATCGGCTTCGCGGGGCCCTTGCGGGTACGCGCGTTGGTGTGCGTACGCTGACCGCGCACGGGGAGGTTGCGGCGATGGCGCAGACCGCGGTAGCAGCCCAGATCCATCAGGCGCTTCACGTTCATCTGCACTTCGCGGCGCAGGTCGCCTTCCACGGTGTAGTTGGCGTCGATATGCTCGCGCATGGCCAGCACTTCCGCGTCAGACAATTCGTTGACGCGACGGGTGGCTTCGATGCCGACTGCTTCGCAGATGGCTTTGGCCGAGGTGTGGCCGATACCAGTGATATAGGTGAGCGCGATAGGGACGCGCTTCCCGGTGGGGATGTTTACGCCGGCGATACGTGCCAAGTGGCTAATCCTTTGGTTGCGGTTCCGTTGCTCCAGAACCTTTTTTCACAACGACGGCCCGAGGCATCTGCCAGCGGGCCGAGCGGCCGGCACAGATGCCTGTACCGATTCTCAGAACGAGAAGCCGCTATCTAGGAGGATTAGTGGAAAGCGTCAATGGCTGACCCGTCAAAATCGGTGGCTGTCAAGAGATTTCTTCCTCTCGCGTGCAGCCAGAGAAGAAGACTCGCCTGCCGCGCGGGGCGGGACTGTCCCAAACAGGTGCAAATTCAGATACGACCAAGCACTTCAATCCAGAGTGCGCATATGAAGCGCTTTCAACGCACCCTGTTAGTATCTCATATGCGCGTCGTCTGTCGTATCCGCCTCGATCAAACCCCAAATCACGGCATCCAGAACCGGCCCTTCTGACAAACCCTGAGCTGGCATGTAACTGTCAGGCGCAATGGTTTCGGGAGCGACGAGGAATTGTTTGAGGCGTTCTTCAGTCCAGACGCCGCCCAGATTGGCAAGCGCATCGGAATAAAAGCCGTACTCCACGCCTGCAACATTGCGCCCCACAACACCATTCATCGAAGGTGCGTCGCCTAAGTTGCACTCCTCACCGCAGTGACAACCAGCACATTTGCTGCGGATGGCGCGCGCTTCGAAAAGGATCGCTTTCAGGAATTAATCCCCGAAACCACCTTTCTTAAGATACGCGATCCAGGATGGCGTTGATGTCAGAGCTGACGGTTTCAATCTCTCTCATACCGTCAACAGACTGGAGCTCACCGCGCGCGTAATAGTAGCCAATCAAGGGGGCGGTCTTCTTGTAATACTCCATCAGCCTTGTTTTCAGGCTTTCTGCATTGTCATCGGCCCGAACAGGTTGGCCTGCGGCCGCGGCTTCGGCGGCGCGGTTTTCGACCCGCTTGACCAACGCCCCGTCATCGACCTGCAGCTCGATAACCGCATTGAGGCCCATCCCCATCGCTTCAAGCAATTTTCCAAGCGCATCTGCCTGAGGCAAGGTTCGGGGGAAGCCGTCAAAGATAAACCCATCGCTTTGGGCGGTGCTCAGTTTTTCCTCGATCAGACCGATCACGATCTCATCGGTGACCAACTCACCCGCATCCATGATGGCGGCCACTTTCTGGCCCATCTCTGTCCCGGAGGTCCGGGCGGCCCGCAGCATGTCCCCCGTCGAGAGCTGCATCATGTTTCGGCTTTCCACCAGCTTTTGTGCTTGTGTGCCTTTGCCAGCCCCCGGCGGGCCCAGAAGAATGATATTCATCGGCGCGCTGGCCCTCCCTTACGTCCTCCCCGCTTTTTCCCGCGGAGTTGAGACTTTTCAATTAGGCCTTCGTACTGGTGCGCCAGAAGATGGCTCTGCACCTGCTGGATCGTGTCCATCGTGACCGACACGACGATCAGCACGGAGGTGCCGCCGAAGTAGAACGGGATAGACAGCTCAGCCCGGATGATTTCAGGCATCAAGCAGACCAGCGCCAGATAGCCGGAGCCCAGCACCAGGATACGCGTAACCACGTAATCAAGATACTCGGCCGTCCGCTTGCCCGGACGGATGCCCGGGATAAAGCCGTTTTGGTTTTTCAGGTTGTCGGCCACGTCCTCAGTCTTGAAGGACACGTTCTGGGTATAGAAATACGTGAAGAACACGATCATGGCCGTGAAGAACAGCAGATATGCCGGCTGACCGGGCCCGAAATAGGCCAGGATGGTCGACATGACAGGGCCCGTGTTCCCGCCCGAGAACGTAGCCATTGTGGTTGGCAACAGCAGCAGGGACGAGGCGAAAATGGCAGGGATAACGCCCGCCGGGTTCACCTTGACAGGCAGGTGGCTGGAGCCCCCGTCATATACTTTCATACCCACTTGGCGACGCGGATACTGAATGTGGATCTTGCGCAAGGCGCGTTCCATGAACACCACGAAGGCAATCGTCACGATCATCATGACAACAACACCCACGATCACAGCGGGGCTGATGGCGCCGGTACGGCCCTGGCTGAGGAACTGTGCCATGGCAGCAGGCACTTCCGCGATGATGCCGACGAAGATGATCAACGAAATGCCGTTGCCCACGCCGCGCTGGGTGATCTGCTCGCCCAGCCACATCAGGAACATAGTACCGCCCACAAGGGTGATTACGCAGGATGCACGGAAAAACAGGCCCGGATCGGTCACAAGGCCGCCCGCTTCAAGCGATACGGCAAGCCCGTATGCCTGGAACGTAGCCAGCAGCACGGTGCCATAGCGGGTGTATTGGTTGATCTTCTTGCGGCCCTGTTCGCCCTCTTTCTTCAGCTGCTCGAGACGCGGCACCATGGCCGTGAGCAGCTGAACAATGATCGAGGCCGAAATATAAGGCATGATGCCGAGGGCAAAGATCCCCATCCGCGCCAGCGCACCGCCGGTAAACATCGACAGGATGCCGCCAATGCCCGCTGCAGCCTGCTCCATGAAATCACGCAGGGCGTCGCCTTCGATCCCCGGAACGGGAATGAACGTGCCGATCCGGTAAACGATCAACAAGCCAAGAGTGAACAGGATGCGATTGCGCAGCTCGGTCGCCTTGCCAAAGGCAGACCAGCTCATGTTTGCGGCCATTTGTTCCGCTGCAGATGCCATGGAGGGGCCTCCCCTTATCATGCATGCGCCGCCGGGCCTGTCGCAGGCCGGCGGCGCCAAAAACCTATGGGCTAGTTAGGCACCAATTTCGGTGCCTGCAAGCAATCAGGCCTCTGCTTCCGCCGATTTAGCGGAGCTGTCAGCCAGTGTGATCGAACCACCTGCCGCTTCCACGGCAGCAACGGCCGCCTTGGAGGCGCCGGTCACTTGCAGTTCAACCTTGGACGCAAAGGCAACCGTCTGCAGCTTGCCCTTTGCGTCGAGGGACAAAATGCCCTCGTCATCACGTACGGGGGCCGTCTTGGCCAGCACGCGCACACCGTCCAGCTTGCGGCGCACCAGACCGGATGCAACCAGCACGTCTTCGGTGATCGGCGCGGAGGCGTCCAGCTTGCCCTCTGCGATGAACTTCTCGATCAGGGCGAGGTTCACAACAGCGAAGGACTTGCGGTTCGGCTTGTTGAAGCCGCGCTTAGGCAGACGCTGGTAGAGCGGCATCTGGCCACCCTCGTAGCCCTTGATCGCCACACCCGAGCGGGACTTCTGACCCTTGATACCACGGCCGGCAGTCTTGCCCTTGCCGGAGCCGGGGCCGCGTGCGATGCGCTTTTTCTTGGGGGACGAGCCGGCAGCCGGCGAAAGTTCATTCAGTCTCATGTCGCTTCTCCTTGGCCGGAACACCTCCCCTGAAGCGATAATGGGAGGGACACGGCATTAATGATGTCAGAGTCGGTCAGTGCCGACCGGGCGCGTTTACCGGCCTCTGCCACGCTTGGCAAGAGCCATCCGTGCACGCGCGACATCCTTGCAGCTTTCAGGCCCTGTGCGGCAGCGTCGGAACGCGCGCCTCGTAAATGGACAGGCCGAGGCTGACAATTACGCAACCGGTGAACAGATAGAGACCCCAAGCCACCTCGATCTGGCCAATCCCGATCCCCTGCGCGATTACAATATAAAGCGCGAGGATGAAGATATCGGCCATGGCCAATTTGCCGAGGATGGCCACCACAGGCGCAGCACGCCGGTCAAGATAGCCGAACTGGATCAGCGCCAGCCCCGTGCATTTCAGTATCGGTGCCACGAGCGCAAAGAAGGTCACGGCCAAGGCAAGGGGCACATCCAACTGCCAGAGCTTTTGCAGCCCAGAGATCACCGTAATCGTATCGGCCTCAAAGAGAGTGCTGCCCCCAAGCCAGCTTGGCATCTGCCATTCCGGCACAAGGCCCGTGCGGATCAGGGGCGCGAACCATGCGATCGGGAAGGCGATCAGAAGCGCAAGATTGAGAAGACGGGTCATGAACACCTTCGCAGCAGCAGCCCATGCGGGCCAACATCTTTGGCCCATATGGGGTGTTTGATCACGCGGCTCAACATCTCAAACGTCAAAACCCCCAGCGCGAAGACGCCACTCAAGGCCAGATGCGCGGCTGTTGGCGCGCTCGCGTCGCAACGCGTGATCAAATCCGTGGCCCCTTCCACCCAGCGCCATTCTGTGTCTCAAGCCACTTCCAACTTTGAGATTGTCTGAGCGGCGGGCCACAAAGCGCAACTGAACAGCACCCGGCAAGCAAAAAGCCCCGGTCATTTCTGACCGGGGCTTTTCTATTTCGTGCAGAGGCGGGCTCAGCCGCGCTCTTCGATGATCTCAACCAGATGCGGGATCTTGTTGACCATGCCGCGCACGGAGGGGGTGTCCTCCAGTTCGCGGGTCTTGTGCATCTTGTTCAGGCCCAGGCCGATCAGCGTCTGACGCTGCTTGGCGGGGCGACGGATCGGGGAGCCGATCTGCTTGACAACGATGGTTTTCGCCATGGGTCTGTCTCCTTACGCGTCTGCGGTCTCGGCAGGGGCGTCATCCTTCTTGGGGAGGATGTCGGCCACCTTCTTGCCGCGGCGCTGAGCAACCATACGGGGCGAGCTTTCCTTGGTCAGCCCGTCGATGGTTGCGCGGATCATGTTGTAGGGGTTCTGCGTCCCGATGGACTTTGCCACCACGTCCTGAACGCCCAACATTTCGAACACGGCACGCATCGGACCACCGGCAATGATACCAGTACCGGTCGGCGCGGTGCGCATGACCACGCGGCCAGCGCCGTGACGGCCTTCGATGTCGTGGTGCAGCGTGCGGCCTTCGCGCAGCGGCACACGGATCATCTGACGCTTGGCCTGCTCGGTGGCCTTGCGGATGGCCTCGGGGACCTCCTTGGCCTTGCCCTTGCCGAAGCCCACGCGGCCCTTCTGGTCGCCTACGACAACGAGTGCCGCAAAGCCAAAGCGCTTACCGCCTTTTACCGTCTTGGAGACGCGGTTGATCGCGACGAGACGATCTGCGAATTCCGGGGTTTCCTCGCGTTCGCGGCGGTCCCGGCCACGGCCACGGCCGCGCTGTTCACGTTCTGCCATTTCTGTCAGTCCTATTCTTTTTCAATCAACCATGGTGTCGGTCACCGACCCTGGTCATCGGGGCATTGCGCCCACACTTCAACGAGGTGAACGGGCCGGCAGGCGGCCCGTTCGGGAGATCAGAATTTCAGACCGCCTTCGCGGGCTGCATCGGCGAGGGCCTTGACCTTGCCGTGAAAGAGGAAGCCGCCCCGGTCGAAGTAGCAGCTCTCGATGCCCGCGGCCTTTGCGCGCTCGGCAATCGCGGCGCCCACCTTTGCGGCGGCCTCCACGTTGTTCTTGCCAACCACACCAAGATCCTTCTCCAGCGAAGATGCCGAGGCCAGGGTCACGCCCTGTGCGTCGTCGATCAGCTGTACGCTGATGTTCTTGTTGGAGCGGTGCACGGAGAGACGCAGCCCTTCGGGATTGCGCTTCTTGAGCTTGTTCCGAACGCGCAAGCGGCGCTTCAGAAACAGTTCGCGTTTGCTGTTTGCCATTTTCTGCGTCCTTACTTCTTCTTGCCTTCCTTGCGGAAGATGAACTCACCCTTGTAGCGGATGCCCTTGCCCTTGTAGGGCTCCGGCTTGCGCCAATCGCGGATGTTGGCGGCCACTTGGCCAACCTGCTGTTCATCACTCCCCTCGATGATGATTTCGGTGGGCTTCGGAACCGTCACGGTGACGCCTTCCGGAACCTCGAAATTCACATCGTGGCTGAGGCCGAGCGCCAGCTTCAGGGTGTTGCCCTGCATCTGTGCGCGATAACCGACGCCCTGGATTTCCAGCTCTTTTTTGAAGCCGGTTGTGACGCCCTGCACAAGGTTTGCAACCATGGTGCGGGACATGCCCCACTGCTGGCGCGCACGCTTGGACTTGCCGCGCGGCATGACCGAAACAGCGTTGTCTTCTACAGTGATCGTCACGTCGTCGGTGCCGGTGAAAGAGCGGGTGCCCTTGGGGCCCTTCACTTCCACCGTCTGACCGCTGACCTTGGCTTCAACGCCAGAGGGCAGCTCTACGGGTTTCTTTCCAATTCGAGACATCTTGCCCTCCTTAGAATACGGTGCAGAGCACTTCGCCGCCAACATTGTTGGAGCGGGCATTGGCATCCGACATCACACCCTTGGAGGTGGACACGATGGAGACGCCGAGACCCTGGCGAACCGAGGGGATGTTGTCGACGCCCATGTACACGCGACGGCCGGGTGTAGACACGCGCTTGACTTCGCGGATCACCGGAACGCCTTCGTAGTACTTCAGGCTGATCTCGATTTCCGGATGCTTGGTGCCATCAACGGCCTCGTAGCCGCGGATGTAACCTTCATCGACAAGCACGTCGAGCACGCGGGCGCGCAACTTGGAAGCGGGGGTGCGAACCGTGGATTTTCCGCGCAGCTGTGCGTTGCGGATACGGGTCAGCATATCGCCGAGAGGATCGTTCATCTTCAGACCTCCTTACCAGCTCGACTTGACCATGCCGGGGATCTGGCCGTTGGAGGCCAGATCGCGCAGCGCGATCCGAGACATTTTGAGCTTGCGGTAATACGCCTTGGGACGACCGGTGAGCTGGCACCGGTTGTGCAGGCGGGTGGGCGAGGAGTTGCGGGGCAACTCAGCCAGCTTCAGACGCGCCTTGAAGCGGTCTTCCATCGGGCGGCTCTCGTCATTCGCGATTTCCTTCAGCGCAGCGCGCTTGGCAGCATATTGCTCAACCAGCTTCTGACGCTTCTTTTCGCGTTCGATCATTGCTTTCTTGGCCATGAGAACGTTCCTCAGCTGTTGAAGGGCATGTTGAAAAGCTTCAACAGCGCTTTTGCTTCTGCATCATTCGGAGCGGTGGTGCAGATAATGATGTCCATACCCCAGACTTCATCGACCTTGTCGAAGTCAATCTCGGGGAACACGATGTGCTCTTTGAGGCCCATGGCGTAGTTGCCGCGGCCATCAAAGGAAGAGCCCTTCACGCCGCGGAAGTCGCGGACACGGGGCAGAGCAATCGTGATCAGACGGTCGAGGAATTCGTACATCCGATCCTGGCGCAAGGTCACCTTGGCGCCCAGCGGCATGTCTTCACGAACGCGGAAACCAGCGATCGACTTCTTGGCGCGCGTGATAACAGCTTTCTGGCCGGTGATCTTGGTCAGGTCTTCCTGAGCAGATTTGGCTTTCTTGCTGTCCTTGACGCTTTCTGCGCCGGCGCCGATGTTCAGAACGATCTTGTCCAGACGCGGGATAAGCATCTCGTTCTTGTAGCCGAACTCTTCCATCATCGCCGCCCGGATCGAGTCCTTGTAGACGGCCTTCAGGCGGGGGGTGTAGTTTGCTGTATCAAGCATCAGATCGCCTCCCCGGTGGTTTTGGCGTAACGGACCTTCTTGCCATCTTCGACACGGAAGCCCACGCGCGTGGCCTTGCCGTTGCCGTCGAGCATGGCGAGGTTCGACAGGTCAACCGGCATGGCTTTCGGCATGCGGCCGCCCTGGCTTGTCTGGGACTGGCGGGTGTGGCGGATGGCCATGTTGATGCCTTCCACAACGGCTTTGCCGGCAGACGGGTTCACGGAGACGATCTCGCCTTCCTTGCCCTTGTCCTTACCGGTGAGCACGACAACCTTGTCGCCTTTTTTCAGTTTAGCAGCCATCTTACAGCACCTCCGGCGCGAGCGAGATGATCTTCATGAAGTTCTTCGCACGCAGTTCGCGCACCACCGGCCCGAAGATACGGGTGCCGATCGGCTCCATGTTGTTGTTGAGGATGACGGCCGCGTTGCGGTCAAAGCGGATGGCGGTGCCATCGTCGCGGCGGACTTCCTTGGCGGTCCGGACGACGACGGCTTTGCGTACGTCACCCTTTTTCACGCGGCCGCGCGGGATCGCTTCTTTGACGGACACAACGATGATGTCGCCAACAGAAGCATATTTCCGCTTGGAACCGCCGAGGACCTTGATGCACTGCACCCGGCGTGCGCCGGAGTTGTCAGCGACATCCAGATTGGTCTGCATCTGGATCATTTGGTGTCTCCCGACTTCCGGGACCGCCTTTCGGACATTGGTCCCGGGTTTCGATTAACTGGCAGGTGTTGACCTTAGGCGGTCAGCACCTCCCAGCGTTTGGTTTTCGAGATCGGCGCACATTCCTGAATGCGGACGGTATCGCCGGTCTTGAATTGGTTGTTCGCGTCATGGGCGCGATACTTCTTCGACTTCCGGATCGTCTTCTTGAGAACCGGGTGCGTGAAGCGACGTTCGACCGAAACGGTGACGGTCTGGTCGTTCTGGTCGGAGGTGACGGTGCCCGTCAGAATACGCTTGGGCATGGGATCAGGCCTCCGTGGTCGAGGCTGCAGCGGCAGCCTTTTCGTTCAGAATGGTTTTTACGCGGGCCGCGTCGCGGCGCACTTCGCGCATGCGCGCGGTGTTCTCGAGGGCGTTCGTGGCCTGCTGGAAGCGCAGGTTGAAGCTCTCTTTCTTCAGGTTGACCAGATCCTCGCGGAGCTGATCTACCGTTTTTTCACGGAGTTCCGTGGCGTTAATCGCCATTGGTCTTCTTCCTTTTCAACAATCACCGGCAGGCCGCGCAAGCGCGTCACCCTGATTCCCGATGGAGGTGGATGAGCGCGCTGTTTAGGCTTGGCTTGCTGACTTGGCAAGCCCTTATTTCGCTGGGCCTGTCCTGCGCCGCAACGGCCCTTTTGCCCGCGCATTGCGCAGGATCATTCAAGCCAGCCCGGGAAACACCCAAAAGCCCCCCACCAAACCGCCCGGAATACGGGCGCGCGACCATTGCAAACCGGACTTGTGGACCTGCAGAGGGATGCACGCTTTGCAGCTTTCGCGCCGCGATGCATGCCCACAGCCTGAACGCCGCGACCGACACCCGCCAAGGAAGGATATCCCCTATAACATCCGCCCCATTCGGAAAACAATCGCTTCTGGCTGCTTTCCGGGCCCGGTCCATTGCGCTATCACCGCGCCATGGCCCAGATTGACTCCCTCTTCGCGACCCGCCTTTACCACGCCAAGCTTGCAGAGCATGGCACCCCCGTTGATGTGGAGGAACTGGAAGCCTCCTGCTACGCGATTGCAGAGGATGATGATGCCGGCAACGATTGGTGCGAGGCCAATGACTATGCCGGTTACACCTCCTATGCGTCGCTCAGCGATCTGCCTTGGCGCTTCCCCATCTTCAAGGATCTGGTGGCAGTTCTGGATGCCCATGTGGCCAGCTTTGCCAAGGATTTGCAGTTTGACTTGGCTGACCGGCCCCTAGAACTGGAAGACATCTGGATCAATATCCTGCCCGAGGGCGGCATCCACACCAGCCACATCCATCCCCATTCAGTGATCTCGGGCACGGCCTATGTCGCCATGCCCGAGGGGACCAGCGCCCTCAAACTGGAGGACCCGCGCCTGCCGATGATGATGGCCGCCCCGACCCGCGTGAAAGACGCCCGTCGCGAGTTGCAGCCGTTTATCTATCTGCGCCCTGCGCCCGGTGAAGTGCTTTTGTGGGAAAGCTGGCTGCGCCATGAAGTGCCCATGAACATGTCCGAGGAAAACCGGATCACGGTCTCGTTCAACTACAAATGGGCCTAGGGGCACCGGGCGCGCGCTAACGGCTTGTTCAGCATGTTGTGAAACACAGGTCGCGAACCGAGATTGTATCGGAGCGGTCAGAATGGCCCTGCGCATTGTTGTCCTTGTTTGCTGTCTTGCCCTGTCCGTCCACGGGGCCTGGGCGCTCGATACGGCACATCGCGGATCCCTTTTCGCAGGTGGCAAGGCCGCCCCTCTATTTGCCTCTGCCGCCACAGCCAAACCCCGCACAACGCCCGCCTCTGCACCCGCTGCCTCTGCCAAAGGGGCAGGCGATGAAGCGCCCGAAAGGCAACCTTCAGCCAGCCTGTTTGACGGCCCGGCGCGGGGATTGTTTGCCCCCCTGCCGGAACGGTTTTCCGGCCCGCTGGCCAAAGTCTGGCGTGGGCCTGTCGCCCGTCTGCGGGACATCATCGCTTTGGCGGAAGCTGGTCCCATGGGCTATGACGCGGTGCAGTATGGCGCGCGCATCAAGCCCCCCGCCCCACCCAGCGAGATGACCCTCGCGGAAATCCTGGCCTGGATCACGGCGACACCGGGCCAGCCCCATGCCATCGGCCGCTACCAGATCATTCCGTCCACCCTCAAACACCTGATTGAGAAGGAAGGCCTCGCACCCACACTCACCTACGGCCCCGCCCTGCAAGACAGGCTGGCCGACGTGTTGATGACGGAGGCCGGGCTGCAGGTCTTTCTTGCCGGTGAGATGGCGCAGGACACGTTCATGGATCGCCTCGCCCGCGTTTGGGCCGGGCTTCCCACCGCATCGGGGCAATCCTACTACCACGGCCATGCGGGCAACCGCGCCACGATTACTCGGCCCCGATTTGCGGCAGAGATGGCACAGATTTTCCCGGAACTTTAATCAATGCATCGGCTTTCTCTTTCCAAAGCCGCCCGTCTTGCCTCCTGATAGAGACATGGTTGACGTCACTTCCCTTTCGCGCGGGCTTGCGGCCCGCATCACCGGCCACGCGCTGACATTCGTGGCCCGTTTCATCACCGCCGCGCGGGCCGACTGGAAGGGCATCGAACCCGTGGCCCGACAACGCATCTACTATGCCAACCATGTCAGCAATGCCGACATGCCGATGATCTGGTCCGTGCTGCCAGCCCATCTGCGCCGCCAGACCCGCCCCGTGGCCGCAGCCGATTACTGGCTCAAGACGCCGTTGCGCGCCTTTGCCGGGCGCGATGTTTTCCGGGCGGTGCTGATCCACCGCAATCCCGAAGACCGCGCCGAGGATGAAGACCCGCTTGAAACCATCCTCGAAGCCATCGATGCCGGTGACAGCCTGATCATCTTTCCCGAAGGCGGGCGCAATATGAGCGACGCGCCCCTGCTGCCGTTCAAATCCGGGATCTACAATATCGGACACGCCCGACCCGACGTGGATCTCGTGCCCACCTGGATCGCCAATCTCAACGAGATCATGCCGAAAGGGGAGATCATCCCCCTGCCCCTGATCTGCACAGTGACGTTCGGCGCACCACTGCACGTGGCATCGGGGGAGGCCAAGGATGATTTCCTCGACCGCGCCGCGGACGCCCTTGTGGCCCTCGCCCCCGAAGAGGCAAGGGCAGAGGCCCCGCAGGAAGCCCCCCAATGACCGAAACAAGACTCGACATCCTGACCCTGTTCGCCGGCGTTGTCCTGCTGATGATCGCGCTGACACTGTTTGGCGAATACATGCGCCAGCGCGCCCCCACGAGCGCGCCTCGGCCCGTTGTCGAAACCTACCTGACACGGGTGAATTCCTGGTGGGGCATGGTCACGCTGCTGGCCTTTGCCGCCCTGGCCGGGCAATTCTGGATCACGCTGCTCTTTGCGTTTGCCTCCTTCGCGGCCCTGCGCGAATTCCTGACCTATGCCAGCAAACGACAGGCCGACCACCTGTCATTGGCGCTGGCGTTCTTTGCCTTCTTGCCGCTGCAATACCTGTTCGTGGCCCTCGGCTGGATCCAGATGTTCACCGTGTTCATCCCGGTCTATGCCTTCCTGCTCTTGCCCATCGTCAGCGCCCTGCGCGGTGATCCGGACAAGTTTCTGGCCCGGGTTGCCGGCACCCAGTGGGGGCTGATGATCTGCGTCTTTTGCCTGAGCCACGTGCCCGCCCTGCTGACCCTTCCCATGCCGACCGGCTCTGACAGGGCGATCCTGATGATCGTGTTCCTCGTGATGGTCGTGCAGTTGGGTGACCTGATCGAATATTTCGCGGGCCGCCAGTTGGGCGAACACAAGCTCGCCCCCAGCCTCTCTCCGAAAACCGCAGAGGGGGTTGTGGTGGCTGCTATTGGCGTCTTTGTGATCGGCGCCTTGCTGGCCTGGATCACGCCCTTCAGCGCACTGGGTGCGGCCATCATGGCCCTCATGGCCTGGGGCGCGGGCTGGATGGGCAATCTTGTCTTTGCGGCGATCAAGCGCGACAGGGGCGTCAAGGACTGGTCGCACCTGATCCCGGGGCAAGGCGGCTTTCTCGAGCAGCTCGACAGCGTGATCTTTGCCGCCCCCCTGTTCTTTCACGTCTCGCTTTTGGTGCTGGAATAGGCCCTGCGGCGGGCGCGCGCAGGGGCCCGCCTGATGCTGGGCAGCCCGCGCGCCGCCGCTAGGTTCTGGGGCAACCACACAAAAAGGGCCCCGAGAAGAGATGACAGATATCGCCTTGTTGCTGGCCGCCACCCTGCTGGGCGGCATGGTCTTTTTCAGCTTCGGCTTTGCCCCGGTGCTGTTTGCGCAATTGCCCATGGAGCAGGTCCGCCCCCTGTTGCGCGGCACCTTCCCCTACTACTACCTCGCGGTGATCGCGTTGGCGGCGGCCACGGCAGCAGCCGCATGGATGGTTTCGCCGCTCGCGGGCGCATTGTTCGCCGCCATTGCCGCAAGCACACTCTATGCACGCCAGATCCTCATGGCCCAGATCAACGCTGCGACGGATCAGGGCGATCACAGCGCTTTCAAACGGCTGCACGGGCTGTCGGTTGTGATCCAGCTGATCCAGATCGGTCTGGCCGGGTGGGCCGTCGTGCTGCTGGGATAGACGGGGCCACGCGGGGGCCGCAGATAACGGGCCCGGATTTGGCCCGCCGCCGCTGGCGCACCCCGCGTCGATGCACATGGAAAAGGCCCCGCGCCGGGGCGGGGCCATCTCTGGTGGTTCAGGGGATGTGGTGGCCGGCGCGGATCAGCCTTTGCGGCGCAGCGCGCCGAGGCCCACAAGCCCCCCCATCAGCAGCAACACCGGTGCAGGCAGCGGAACGGGGGCGGGCGCGGCTTGGGTGAACTTTGCCCAAACGGTCCGGCTGGCGAAGACGGGTTCGCTTGCAGTGTCGATAAGAGATGCTTCGCTGAAAGGGATGCCGTCGGCAAAACCATCATTAACGTTTCGGAATATGACACCAAGTGGTGCTTCCGCTACGCCCCCGCCAACAGCGTACGGGATTTGAAAACCGCAGCTGAGTGTGAAGGTGCAGCCAAACGTTGTCTCCGGATCCGTGTCATATGCATCGTCTTTTTCGAAAATCTGTAGCCCGATGCTGTTCGCTGCGGCTTCCGCAGCTGCTTTAGTATCAAAATCAAGATCGTCACTGACTTCATCACATCCGCTAAAAACCGCAGCGCATGAGCCCTCTTCAAAAGTGACATCGTATAATGTGCCACTCACATCCACGCCGGTGGCGCCTGTCAACTGGCCGCTGCCATTGAATGTATATGTCGCCGCGTGGCCCGCGGTGGCGATCACGGCAAACAGAATCGCTGTTGCAAGGGATTTCAAGAATTTCGTCATCGATAGACACCTCAAGCAATTGAACCAACCGGCGAAATTTGTCCGGTCCGCTGTGCGCCCAGCGGATTGGCCCGTGCCGGCTATCCTTACGTATAGTAAACTTGGGGGCATTTGTCTTTAAAATATTGCCAAAATGGCCTCCCCCCCCTCCAGGCCCTGCAAATCGGCGCAATTCCGCCCGGGGTTGCATCCCCCGCGCGCATAGAAAAAGCCCCGCGCAGGGGCGGGGCTTTTCAATCATGGGTGGCCCGCAAACAGGCCAGAGGGCGGCGACTTACCAGTCTTCGCGCATCACTGTGCGGGTCTTGACTGGCAGCTTCATCGCGGCAAGGCGCAGGGCCTCACGTGCGATGGGCTCTGCCACGCCGTCGATTTCGAACATCACGCGGCCAGGCTTGACCTTGCACGCCCAGTAATCGACCGAACCCTTACCTTTACCCATCCGAACCTCGACGGGCTTGGATGTCACGGGCAGGTCGGGGAAGATCCGGATCCAGACACGACCCTGACGCTTCATGTGACGCGTCATGGCCCGACGGGCGGCTTCGATCTGGCGCGCGGTGATGCGCTCGGGCTCAAGGGCTTTCAAGCCGAAGGTGCCGAAGTTCAGGTCAGACCCGCCCTTCGCCTTGCCGTGGATCCGGCCCTTGTGCATCTTGCGGAATTTGGTGCGCTTTGGCTGAAGCATTGCTCAGGTCTCCTTAGCGATCACGGCGGGGGCCGCCGGCACCGCGCGGGGCGGGACCTTCTTGCAGCTCCTGCTGGCGACGATCACGAGCCGACGGATCGTGCTCCATGATCTCACCTTTGAAGATCCACACCTTGATGCCGATGATCCCGTAAGGGGTCATGCCTTCGGCATGGGCGTAGTCGATATCGGCGCGCAGGGTGTGCAGGGGCACACGGCCTTCGCGGTACCACTCGGTCCGGGCGATTTCTGCGCCACCCAGACGGCCGGCAACGTTCACGCGGATGCCCAGGGCACCCATGCGCATGGCGTTCTGCACGGCGCGCTTCATGGCACGACGGAAGGACACACGGCGTTCCAGCTGCTGGGCGATGCTCTCGGCGACGAGGGCTGCGTCCAGCTCGGGCTTGCGCACCTCAACGATGTTGAGATGCAGTTCGCTGTCGGTCATGCTGGCGAGCTTGCGGCGCAGACCTTCGATGTCTGCCCCTTTCTTGCCAATGATGACGCCGGGGCGTGCTGTGTGAACCGTCACGCGGCACTTCTTGTGCGGACGCTCGATGATCACACGGGAGATGCCCGCCTGCTTGCATTCCTTGCCGATGAACTCACGGATCTTGATGTCTTCCAGCAGAAGATCACCGTAATCCTTCGTGTCGGCGTACCAGCGGCTGTCCCAGGTGCGGTTCACCTGCAGGCGCATGCCGATCGGGTTTACTTTATGACCCATTACGCTTGCTCCTCGACCTGACGGACCTTGATGGTGATTTCGGCGAACGGCTTGATGATCCGCCCAAAACGACCCCGTGCCCGCGGACGGCCACGCTTCATGGTCAGGTTCTTGCCCACATAGGCCTCGGCGACGATGAGCTCATCGACGTCCAGGTTGTGGTTGTTTTCGGCGTTGGCGATGGCGGACTGAAGGCACTTCTTCACATCCACTGCGATCCGCTTCTTGGAGAAGGTGAGATCGGCCAGAGCCTTGTCTACCTTCTTGCCGCGGATCAGGCCTGCGACGAGGTTCAGTTTCTGGGGCGAGGTGCGCAGCATACGCAGCTTTGCCATCGCCTCATTGTCCGCCACGCGGCGGGGATTCTTATCCTTGCCCATGGCTTACTTCCTCTTGGATTTCTTATCGGCCGCGTGGCCGTAATAGGTGCGCGTTGGCGAGTACTCACCGAACTTTTGTCCGATCATGTCCTCGGTGACGTTCACCGTGATGTGCTTCTGACCATTGTAGACCCCAAAGGTGAGGCCCACGAACTGGGGCAGAATGGTGGAGCGGCGCGACCAGATCTTGATGACCTCGTTGCGGCCCGACTCGCGAGCTTTTTCGGCCTTCTTGAGCACATAGGCGTCAACGAAAGGGCCTTTCCAGACGGAACGAGACATCTATTAGCGTCCCTTCTTCTTGGCGTGCCGCGAGCGGATGATCAGCTTGCTGGACGCCTTGTTCTTGTTGCGGGTGCGCGCACCCTTCGTGGGCTTGCCCCAGGGTGTGACCGGGTGACGGCCACCCGATGTCCGGCCTTCACCACCGCCGTGGGGGTGATCGATCGGGTTCATCACAACACCGCGGACCGACGGACGCTTGCCCATGTGGCGGACACGACCGGCTTTACCGAGGTTCTGGTTCGAGTTGTCGGGGTTCGACACGGCACCGACTGTCGCCATGCATTCCTGCCGGACGAGACGCAGCTCGCCGGAGGACAGGCGGATCTGGGCGTAGCCACCATCGCGGCCCACGAACTGGGCGTATGTGCCAGCGGCACGTGCGATCTGACCACCCTTGCCGGGCTTCATCTCGATGTTGTGGACGATCGTACCGATCGGCAGGCCAGAGAACGGCATTGCGTTGCCCGGCTTGATGTCGGCCTTGGCGGAGGCGATCACCTTGTCACCGACAGCCAGACGCTGGGGTGCGATGATGTAGGCCTGCTCGCCATCTTCATACTTGATCAGGGCGATGAACGCGGTCCGGTTGGGATCGTACTCGATCCGCTCAACCGTTGCAGCAACATCAAACTTGTTGCGCTTGAAATCCACGATCCGGTAGAGGCGTTTTGCCCCGCCACCGCGGCGGCGTGCCGTGATACGTCCGGTGTTGTTCCGGCCGCCCTTCTTCGTCAGACCCTCTGTGAGGGATTTGACGGGACGTCCTTTCCAAAGCTCCGAACGGTCGATCAGCACCAGCCCGCGCTGGCCCGGCGTCGTCGGCTTGTACGACTTGAGTGCCATGCTTTCTGTCTTCCGTTTAGCAGTGCAGCGGGTTTGCCCGCCGCTATGTTGTAGGCCCCCGTAGGTGCCCTTTGATAAAGGCCCCCGAAGGTGCCCTGGTGTGTAGGCCCCCGTGGGTGCCCGATCGTTCGTATAAACGAACAAAACCAAAGCCCCGGACGAATCCGGGGCAGGGTCGATGCCGTCTCTTATGGGAAGCAGCCAAGCGGGTCAAGCATACAAGGCGTGCTATCCCTGCGTGCGGCGGCTGTTTCTGGGGATGCCGCTGCAATCTGGGCGGGCGCAGTTGGCCCTGGGCAGAAGGCTTGGCCAAAAAGGGGATGTAAGCCGGCGGCAGGGCCGTTCATTTCCTCGATGCCCTCGGCGCGTGTTTCGTCAGCCTATGGGCACAGTCTTTCTGAAGCAAAGCGCTCTTATCTGGTGCCTAGCCAAGCGCCTTGCGTCGACACAAGGGCTCTGACTCGACCGCCTCTCTCTGCGCTTTCTTGATGTCCCCCAAAACGGATCGAAAGGCGCTATGGGTGGGTTTGCGCTCGAGGTAATCCATCAAACGATAGAGATTTATCGGGTGTTTCCTGACGAGGCCAAGCGCCCTGTCCAGCGCCTCCTCCAATGGATAGCAATCGATATAGCGGCACACGGTTTGCGTGGGTGTCAGCAGATAGAAATCCGCTGCCCGCTTTGGCGTGTATCGTGTGATATCGAACGGCGAGGCGCCAAGGCTGTGCAGCTTGGGGATCACGATACGCGCGCCAGACCCATCCTGCTCCAGAACAGAGCCAGAGACCTGCCGAAAGCCCAATGGCTGCACCTGCGTCACTGCAAAACGCCGCATGGCCGGGGACATCAGATCCGCATCCGCACGATCATATTTCAGATCATCAAAAACCGAGAGGATGCCAAGGCCACTGTCCGCCAACTGGAGGTAGGGCGAGCGGTTGAGTGCCTCCAACTGGGCCACAAGATGGGCCGACGGGGCGGCCGTGTCCGAAACGAAATCGGCCCCGGCTGTGGAAACAGCCGGGGCCGAGAAGATTTTTCCGAACAACCGGATCAAAGACCGGTGGTCACGTCGATCGTGTTGCCTTCTTCAAGCGTCACATAGGCTTTCTTGACGTCCTTGCGCTTGCCGGGCTGGCCCCGGAAACGCTTGGTCTTGCCTTTGGTGATGGTGGTGTTGACCGCCTTCACCTTCACGCCGAACAGGTTTTCAACAGCCTCTTTGATCTGAGGCTTGTTGGCATCGATGGACACTTCGAACACAACTGCGTTCGCCTCGGAGGCCATGGTGGCCTTCTCGGTGATCACGGGCTTGCGCACGATGTCATAGTACTCGGGCTTCATGCTCATTTCAGACGCGCCTCCAGCGCTTCGACACCGGCCTTCGTGAGCACCAGGGTGTCACGCTTGAGGATGTCATAGACGTTGGCACCCTGGCTCGGCAGGATGTCGAGGCCAGCGATGTTGGCGGAGGCCCGAAGGAACCCGTCATTCACCTCTGCGCCGTCGATGATCAACGCGCGCTTCCAGCCCAGGTTTTTCACCTTGGAGGCAAGCTCCTTGGTTTTGGCCTCAGCCGTTGCCGCCTCGATCACGACCAGTTCACCGGCCTTCGCCTTGGCAGACAGCGCGTGCTTGAGGCCCAGCTTGCGGATCTTCTTGGGCAGATCATGCGCGTGCGAACGCGGCGTCGGGCCCTTGTAGATACCACCCTTGCGGAAGATCGGCGCGTTGCGGTCACCGTGGCGTGCGCCGCCGGTGCCCTTCTGGCGATAGATCTTCTTGGTGGAGTAGCTGGTCTCGGAGCGGGTCTTGACCTTGTGGGTGCCAGCCTGCGCCTTGTTGCGCTGCCAGCGGACCACACGGTGCAGGATGTCCGCACGCGGTTCCTGACCGAAGACGTCGTCCGACAGGTCGACTTCACCGGCTGCGCCGCCGTCCAGATTGATGACGTTCAGTTTCATTCTTCAGTCCCTCCCTCGGCGGGAGCTTCCACGGGTGCCTCAGTGGCTGCGGCCTTGAT
>JAKVBK010000025.1 GCA_022447275.1 Oceanicola sp.
GATCTTGCGCAGGATGCGGCGCATGATCTTGCCAGACCGTGTTTTGGGCAAGCCCGGCGCCCATTGGATCAGGTCTGGTTTTGCGATGGGTCCGATCTCGGCGCGCACCCAGGTTTGCAATTCCTTATAGAGCGCGTCGGAGGGCTCCTCGCCCGCCATGAGGGTCACGTAGCAATAGATGCCTTGGCCCTTGATGTCATGGGGATAGCCGACAACGGCGGCCTCTGCGACTTTCTGATGGGCAACGAGCGCGCTTTCCACCTCTGCGGTGCCCATCCGGTGCCCGGAGACGTTGATCACGTCATCCACGCGGCCGGTGATCCAGTAATCGCCATCCGCGTCGCGGCGGCAGCCATCGCCTGAGAAATAGTATCCCTTGTAGTCTCCGAAATAGGTTTTCTCGAAGCGTTCATGATCGCCCCAGACGGTGCGCATCTGACCGGGCCAACTGTCCTTGATCGCCAGCACGCCTTCGGTGGGATATTCGTGGATTTCCGCGCCTGTCGAGGGCTCCAGCACCACCGGTTGTACCCCGAAGAATGGCCGCTGGGCGGCGCCGGGTTTGGTGGCGTGCGCGCCGGGCAGGGGGGTCATCATGTGCCCGCCGGTTTCGGTCTGCCACCAAGTGTCGACGATCGGGCAGCGGCCCTGTCCGACGACATCATTGTACCAGTTCCAGGCTTCCGGGTTGATCGGCTCGCCCACGGTGCCCAGCAGCTTTAGGCTGGAAAGATCGTGGCGCGTGACGAAATCCGGCCCCTGTCCCATCAGCGCACGAATGGCCGTGGGCGCGGTGTAGAACTGGTTGACCTTGTGCCGCTCGCACACGGCCCAGAAGCGGCCCGCGTCGGGGTAGGTTGGCACGCCCTCAAACATCAGTGTGGTGGCGCCATTGGCGAGGGGGCCGTAGATGATGTAGCTGTGGCCGGTGACCCATCCGACATCCGCAGTGCACCAGAAGATGTCACCTTCCTGATAATCGAAGGTGTACTGGTGCGTCATGGAGGCATAGACCATGTAGCCGCCGGTGGTGTGCACCACGCCCTTGGGCATCCCGGTTGAACCTGACGTGTACAGGATGAACAGCGGATCTTCGGCATTCATCTCGGTGGGGGCGCAAGTGTCCGCTGCCGTTTCGCGCAGCGCATTATAGTCGAAGTCCCGCCCGTCGACCCACGTGGTCTGCGCGCCTGTGCGCTTGACGACGAGGCATTTGCAATCGTGGGTCACATGCAGCAGCGCCTGATCGGTGTTTGTCTTCAGTGCGGTGGCACGGCCCCCGCGCGGCGCTTCGTCAGCGGTGATGACAAGCTTGGCTTCGGAGCCATTGATCCGGGCCCCCAAAGCGTCCGGGCTGAAGCCCGCAAAGACGATGGAGTGGATGGCGCCAACGCGGGCGCAGGCCAGCATCGCATAGGCGGCCTCGGGGATCATGGGCATGTAGAGCACAACCCTGTCGCCCTTGCCCACGCCCAGATCGGTCAGGATGTTGGCCATCCGGCAGACTTCGCCATGCAACTCGGCATAGGTGATGTGAAGGGCGTCTTCTTCCGGGTTGTCAGGCTCCCAGATGATCGCGGTTTGGGCGCCACGGGTGTCGAGGTGACGGTCAATGCAGTTGGCTGACGCATTCAGCGTGCCATCTTCAAACCATTTGATGTCAATATTGCCGGGCGCAAACGACGTGTTCTTTACAACGCTGTACGGCTTGATCCAGTCGATCCGCTTGCCATGTTCGCCCCAGAATGCAACCGGGTCAGACACGGATGCAGCGTACAGCGCCTCGTAGCCCGCACCATCAACATGTGCCTGCGATGCGAAGTCAGGCGCTGGTGCGTAGGTCTTGCTCATGGACTTTCCTCCCAAATCGGAGGGCGGCTGCCCTCCCGTCCAATTATCGGATGTTCAGATGAATATCGCGCCTCGATGAGGGGCGCGATGTTTATTTCAATCAGGACTGCCAGACATTTCTGCCGTAGCGCTGCTTTTGAAATGGGGGTGGGGCAGGGCATCGGGGCCTGCGCCCCGATCCGTGAGGAACAGATCGCCCTCGTGATGTCCCCCCTGCCCGTCATCGCCCAAATCAGATTGCCAGATACTCGGCGCGCAGCTCTTCGTTCTGAAGCACTTCTGCCGCGGTGCCGTCAAAGACGATGCCGCCGGTGTCTAGGATCACGGCCCGATCCGCCAGTTCGAGCGCGCGGACGGCGTTCTGTTCGACGAGCACGGTCGTCATGCCCTGTTCCTTGATGTGCATGAGCGTTTTTTCGATCTCATCCACGATCACAGGGGCCAGACCTTCATAGGGCTCGTCGAGCAGCAGCACCTTGATGTCGCGCGCGAGGGCGCGGCCGATGGCGAGCATCTGCTGCTCGCCCCCCGATAGGGTGACACCTTCCTGCTTGCGACGCTCGCCAAGGCGCGGGAACAGCTCATAGATCCGGTCGAGGCCCCAGCCCACGGGCGGGGCGATCTGGGCCAGCTGGATATTTTCCTCAACCGTGAGGCCGGGGATGATACGCCGGTCTTCGGGCACGAGGCCAAGCCCCGCCTGTGAGGCTTGGTGCGAGCTCATGTTGTGCAGCGGCTGGTGATCGAGCCAGATCTCGCCCTTGCGCACCTCAGGGTCGCCGACCCGAGCGCAGGCCCGCAGAGTGGAGGTCTTGCCAGCACCGTTGCGGCCCAGCAGCGCGAGGATCTCACCTTCATGCACATTGAAGGAGACGCCCTGCACGATATAGCTCTCGCCGTAGTAGGCGTGCATATCATAGACCGAGAAGAACGCAGGCGCGGTTTGCGCGTGGTTGGCGTTCTTGGAGAAGTCGGGTTTGACGTTCATTTCCGGATCTCCTTAGGCTGCCACGGCGGTTTCGCCCAGATAGGCTTCGCGCACCTTGGGGTGCCCTTTGATGTTTTCGGGCGTGTCCTCGACCAGCGGCGAACCCTGAGCCAAAACGGTGATCCGCTCGGCCAGAGAGAACACAACGTGCATGTCGTGCTCGATGATGGCGATCGTAATGTCGCGCTCATCCTTGATCCGCTTGAGAAGATCGATGGTGTTGTTGGTGTCGGCCCGGGCCATGCCGGCGGTCGGCTCATCGAGCAACAGCAGACGTGGTTCCTGCGCCAGGCACATGGCGATCTCCAGACGGCGCTTGTCGCCGCGGGACATAGCGCCGGCGTGCATGTCCTTCTTGTCGGCCATGTTCACGTCGTCGAGCATGTGCATGGCCTTGTCGATGATCTCCTTCTCTGCTGCGACGCTTTCAATCGCATGCATCCGGAAGGCCCCGTCGCGCTTGGCAAAGCAGGGGATCATCATGTTCTCGAGGACCGAAAGATCGGTGAAGATTTCTGGCGTCTGGAAAACGCGGGAAATCCCCATCTGGTTGATCTCGTGCGGGCTGCGGCCCAGCACGGACTGGCCCTCGAACATGACCGAGCCCGTATCTGGGATCAGTTTGCCGACAAGGCAGTTCAGCAGGGTGGATTTACCGGCCCCGTTCGGGCCGATAATCGCGTGCACGGAATTCTCCGCGACGGAGAGGTTTACATCGCCCAAGGCCTGCAGGCCGCCGAAGCGCTTGTTCACCCCTTTGACTTCAAGAATACCCATTGGTGTTCCTCCTTATTCTGCGGGGGTGGTTGCTTTGCCGGGCTTGTTGGCGTCTTCCGCCGACTTGCCGCGGCCGAACAGGCGCTTGATGCGCTGTCCACCCTCGACAAGGCCGCCTGGCAGGAAGATCACGACCAGCATGAAGATAATGCCCAGCGTCAGATGCCAGCCCTTGCCGATGAAGGGATAGATCAGCGCGACGACGAAGTCCTCAAGACCGTCGGGCAGGAAGGCAAACCAGCTGTGCAGGATGTCCGAGTTGATCTTGGACAGGATGTTTTCCATGTACTTGATCGCCCCAGCGCCCAGAACCGGCCCGATCAAGGTGCCGACACCGCCAAGGATTGTCATAAGAACAACCTCGCCTGACGCTGTCCAGAACATCCGTTCGGGCCCGGCCAAGGGGTCCATCGCCGCCATCAATCCGCCGGCAAGACCGGCATACATGCCTGAGATCACGAAGGCTGCCAGCATGTAGGGCTTTGGATTGAGGCCGGTGTAGTTGAGCCGCTGTTGGTTTGATTTGATCGCGCGAAGCATCATCCCGAAGGGCGATCGGAAAATCCGGATCGACAGGTAGAACGAGATCAGCATGACCACGGCTGCAAAGTAGTAACCTGCAGAGAAGGTGAAGACCCAGTTCCCGATCTCCAGATCGGTTGCCGCGCGCATTTCAATGCCAAACAGATTTGGCACCGGGATATTGCCGTCTTCTGTGCTGGCTTCGCCGAAGATGCGGGGATCTGTCAGTGTGAGCTGAAGGCCGGTTTCACCACCGGTCAAACCCTTTTGTAACAGGCCCTGTTGATCGGGCCCGTCCATGTCCGTGGCGAGAACCGAATAGGCCAGCGCGTAGGACATCATGGCGAAGGCCAGTGTCAGGATCGAGAAGTAGATGCCGGAGCGCCGCAGCGAGATATAGCCGATCAGCATCGCAAACAGACCGGACAGAACAACCGCGAGGAACAGCGCAGGCAGCACATTCATGCCAAAGAGCTTGAACATCCACATCGCGGCGTAGGAGCCCACGCCCAGGAAGGCCGCGTGGCCGAAGGACAGGTAGCCCGTCAGACCGAACAGGATGTTGAAGCCGATCGCAAAGATTCCGAAGATCACGAACCGTTGCATCAAGTCCGGGTAGCCCGCATTGAACTGCGCCATGCCGGAGCCTTCCGGGAAGGGGTTCAGCAGGAAGGGTGCAGCCATGGTCAGCACGACGACCAACAGCAGCAATGAGGTGTCTTTTTTGTCGAGACCGAGCATGGATTAGTCCTCCATCACGCCCTTGCGGCCCAAGAGACCACGGGGACGAACAAGCAGAATGATGATGGCTACGAGGTAGATGACGATCTGGTTGAGCCCTGGGATCGTATCCAGCACCCATGCCATTGAGGCAAAGCTTTCCAAGATGCCCAGCAGGAAGCCTGCCAGAACCGCACCGGAAAGTGAGCCCATACCGCCCACCACCACGACGACGAAGCTAAGCACGAGGAAGTCCATTCCCATGTGGTAGTTCGGCGACACGATCGGCGTGTACATCACGCCCGCTAGGCCCGCCACGGCGGCGGCCAAACCAAACATGATGGTGAAGCGCCGGTCGATATCGATGCCCAGCAGGCCAACGGTTTCCCGGTCGGCCATGCCTGCGCGCACAACCATGCCGAACGTGGTGAACTGCAGGAAGGCAAAGACCGCAGCGATGATCACCGCCGCAAAGGCAAAGTAGACCAGACGCCAGTAGGGGTAGATAATCGTGTTCGGCTCAAAGCCGATCAAGGCGCCAAAGTCGAAGGAACCGGTAAAGGCCTCCGGGGCCGGTGTCGGGATCGGGTTGGCACCATAGTAGTACTTGATCACTTCCTGCAGAACGATGGCCAGGCCAAAGGTCACGAGGATCTGGTCGGCATGGGGGCGCTTGTAGAAGTGCTTGATCAAGCCCCGCTCCATCACGACACCCACAAGGATCATCACCGGGATCGTAAACAGGATCGAGAGCGGTACCGCCCAGTCGATGATCGCGGCGCCGGTTGTTTCACCGAAGATGTCATACAGGTAGGGCACGTCCACTTTCAGCGGGTTGCCAAGAAAGTCCGTCCGGGTCTCGTCAATCACCTCATGCGAGATGGACAGCAGCCGGCTCAGGGTCACGGCACAGAATGCGCCGATCATGAACAAAGCACCGTGGGCGAAGTTCACAACGCCGAGGGTGCCGAAAATCAATGTCAGGCCGAGGGCAATCAGCGCGTAGGCCGATCCCTTGTCGAGGCCGTTGAGGATCTGGAGGATTATCGCGTCCATGGTCCTGCCTCTGGTTGGCGCGGGGGCTTGCCCCGTCGCGGAAAATTGGAAAACGCGGAGCCCTGCTCAGGCGCTCCGGCGGTCCGATGCGAGCCACCCCGGCACGCGCAGACTGTGTTACGAGAGTGTTGGCGGGGCACCGCGACGGGGGCCGGGCCGAAAGCGCTTATGCGCCGTTGTTGCAGCTGCCCAGCGAGCCGCCCGCGAACTGCGGGTGACCGGGATCGTAGGTGACCTGTGCGGCCGGGGTAACTTCCACGATCTCGAGAAGGTCGAACTCCGACTCGGGGTTCTCTTTACCCTTCACAACCAGCACGTCCTTGAAGCACTGGTGGTCCTCGGCGCGATACAGCGTTGGGCCGTTGCCCATGCCGTCGAACTCGAAGCCTTCGAGGGCCTCGACCACGGCGCATGGTGCGAAGGAGCCTGCACGCTGCACGGCGTCAGCATAGAGCAGCGCCTGCACGTAGGTGGTGTGTGCGGCCTGCGACGGCGGGAAGCCGTACTTGGTGCCGAACGACTTGACGAATGCCTTGGAGCCTTCGTCCTGCAGCGACCAGTGCCAGTTCGTCGAGCCAAAGATGCCCTTCACGTTTTCACCAGCACCCTTCGCCATCAGACGCGAGTACAGCGGAACGATGATCTGGAAGTCTTTGCCGTCAACCTGCGCATCGCGCAGACCGAACTGAACGGCGTTGGTCAGCGAGTTGACCATGTTGCCGCCGTAGTGGTTCAGAACCAGCGTGTCGGCGCCGGACTGCAGAACCGGTGCGATGTAGGACGAGAAGTCCTGCTGGGTCAGCGGGGTCTTCACGGCCGCAACGGTTTCCCAACCCATGGCTTCCGTGGAGGAGCGTACGGCTTCCTCGGTGGTGTAGCCCCAGTTGTAGTCTGCGGTCAGGTGATAGGCGCGACGGTCTGTGCCGTAGGCGTTCTTGAGCACGGGCGCCAGAGCAGCACCGGACATGTAGGAGTTGAAGAAGTGACGGAAGCCGTTCGCCTTCTTGTCCTTGCCGGTGGTGTCGTTGGAGTGCGTCAGACCTGCCATAAAGATGACGCCGGCTTCCTGGCACAGGGCCTGAACAGCCACAGCCACACCGGAGGACGAACCGCCTGTGATCATGATGGCGCCGTCTTTTTCGATCATCGACTTCGCCGATGCGCGTGCCGCGTCCGACTTGGTCTGCGTGTCGCCGGTGACGTACTCGACCTTGCGGCCCAGAATGCCGGTGCCGTCGAGCGCTTTCGACGAGAAGGTGTTCAGCATACCGCCGTCGCCACCGCCGTTGAGGTGCTCAACCGCCAGCTCGTAGGCGCGCAGTTCGTCTGCACCCTCGTCGGCATAGGGGCCGGACTGGGGTACGTTGAAGCCCAGGGTTACAGAGCCGGAACCCGGTTCGTTGGTGAAGGCGTTGGCAGACGCGCCAGTAAAGATCGTTGGCAGAGCCAGACCGGCGCCAGCCAGCGCGCCGGATTTCATCACACCACGGCGTGTGAAATTGCTTTTTGACATGATAGTCCTCCCAAAAGTTGCGTTGAGCGCACAGTGCACCCCGCCACAATGCCCTTCTCAGGCGGTCACATTTAGCCCCCACTTTGTCAAAGGAGTAAACAAACCATTGCCTCTTATCACTTTTTTTGTAAAAAATTGCACAATACGAGTGTATGCATTGTAAAAATATTCTCAATGCAGCGCAGAAACGTGTTGAAAGCACAGGAAGATTTGGATGCCACGTTCGGGTTTGACGGGAACACGGATCAGAGAACGACGCACGATGATTGGGCGCAGGCAGTCCGATCTGGCGCGCTCAGTGGGAATTTCGCCCTCCTATCTCAATCTGATTGAGCACAATCGGCGCAGAATCGCCGGAAAGTTGCTCAATGCGATTGCCCGAGAGCTTGAAACAGAGCCCTCCATGCTCGCAGAGGGCGCCGAAAGCGCTTTGTTGGAGGCCTTGCGCGAAGCTGCGGATGCGGAGCCCGATACCGATGCCGAACTGGACCGGATCGATGAATTCGTCGGACGCTTTCCCGGCTTTGCGGGGTTGAATGCCGAGCTCTGGCGCAAGAACCAAGCTTTGCAGCGCGCGGTTGAGGCCCTGTCAGACCGGCTGGCGCATGACCCTTTCCTGTCGACCTCTCTGCATGACGTGCTCTCTACCGTGACGGCGATCCGCTCGACGGCCTCCATTCTGGCTGAGACACCCGATATCGATCCGGAATGGCGCGGTCGATTTCATCGGAACATGGCCGAAGACAGTGCGCGCTTGGCGGACAGTGCCGATGCGTTGGCCCGGTATCTTGATGATGAGGCCTCCGCCGAATTATCGGCTTCGACACCGCAGGAGGAGCTTGACGCTTGGCTGGGGGCGGTGGGGTATCACATGCCGGATTTGGAGCGCGCTTTGCCGCCCGCGCCTGAAGACATCGTGGATCGTGCCCCACAGTTGCAATCGCGATCTGCAAAAGCTTTGGCCCTGCAATGGTTGACCCGATACCGCAAGGACGCGGAACACATGCCGCTTTCGGTTTTCAGGGAAGAGGCCCGCAAAGCTGCTTATGACCCTTCTGCGCTGGCATCACGCTTTGGCATGGATCTGGGCGCGGTGTTCCGGCGTCTGGCCGCTTTGCCTGCAAGCAGCCCGGCGGAAACGATCGGACTGGTCTCATGTGACGGGTCTGGCACGTTGACATTTCGCAAGCCGCTGGACGGCTTTACTCTGCCACGGTTCAGCGCAGCCTGTGCCTTGTGGCCGCTCTATCAGGCATTGACCCGCCCCATGACGCCGGTCAGGTCTGTGGTGGAAATGGCGGGTCCCGGAGCGCAGCGCTTCTTGTCCTATGCGGTGTGTCAGCCCAGCCAACCTGCGGGGTTTGACGGGCCCACGATCCTTGAGGCGTCGATGCTACTTGTGCCTGCGGGCCTTGCGGGTGCAGAGGAGGGGGGCGTGGCCGTACCTGTTGGCACCTCTTGCCGCATCTGCCCGCGCCAAAGCTGTGCGGCCCGGCGGGAGCCGTCCATTCTGTCCGAGATGGTTTAGGCTGCGTGTGGTGTTCTGCGTCCGAGAGCGGGCGCTGATGGGCGGGCCGGGCTGGAGTATTTTTGCCAAGATGATGGGGCACAGGTCTGCGCAGGATCTGGCCGGTGTGCGGTTTGATCGTCGGTTGTGCGAGGGACGGTTTGACACCTTGTCCTTTTCCTTCGATTGTTGTCTGCAATGCGGGCAAGACGAAAGTTATGTTCGTCGGGGGAGGGCGAAATGGCGAAGCGGGTGATGTTGATCGAGGATGAGCCCAGCATCATCGAGGCGATCCGCTTTATCCTAAGCCGGGATGGCTGGGATGTGACCGCCCATAGCGATGGCTCTACCGCGGCGGACGTGGTGGCGCTGGCGCAGCCGGATGTTCTGATACTTGATGCGATGCTGCCGGGCCGGTCGGGGTTTGAAATTCTGCGGGACCTGCGCGGGCGGTCAGAGACATCCGGATTGCCGGTGTTGATGCTGACGGCAAAGGGGCAGGGCAAGGATCGGGCGCTTGCGGAGCATTACGGTGCCAGCCGCTTCATGACAAAGCCATTTTCAAATTCGGAGATGCTGGAAACCGTGAAGGTTTTGGCAGACGGCGCGTGAGCACCGTGCCGCCCCCCGAGCAAGAGGGCTCTGCACGGGAGGTGCGGGCGCAGAAAAGCCTGCCGCCCCATGACCAGTTACTCGACAGTTCTGGGCCTGCCCCGTTTCTCGCCCGGGAGGCGTATCGACGTCAAAGGCTGATGGATGGCGCGCGCCTCATGCCCGCCTTTGGCACTGCGCTTGTGTTGCTTCCGGTGCTTTGGGTGTCGGTTGAGAGCCCAAAGGATACAGCCACGGGCTATCTATACCTCTTTGCGATCTGGCTGTTCTTGATCCTGCTGGGGGCTGCCATCGCGCGCCGCATTGCGGAGCCCATTAAGAAGGACCAGACACGCGGGAGTGCAAGGCAGTCTGATCCGGATCGGTCTGAAGGGACGCAACCGTGACCTTCAACCAGTTGATCCTGACCTGCCTTGCCTATGTTGCGCTGCTGTTCTTTGTCGCTTTTGCTGCTGAGCGTCGCGCCATTCAGGGGCAGCGCAGTTGGACGCGCTCTCCGCTTGTCTACACCCTGTCGCTGTCCGTGTATTGCACCGCCTGGACGTTTTACGGCGCGGTTGGCGCTGCGGTGCGGTCTGGCTTGGAATTCGTCACGATCTATCTGGGGCCGACCCTTGTCATGTTGGGCTGGTGGTTGCTGCTGCGAAAACTTGTCCGGGTTGGCAAAACGCAGCGATCCACCTCGATCGCGGATTTAATCTCCTCGCGCTACGGGAAATCCAACGGGCTTGGGGTGGTTGTGACAATGATCGCCGTTGTCGGCACGACGCCTTACATTGCGCTGCAATTGCAGTCAGTGTCCGCGTCCTTTGACGTGTTTGCCGGGGAGGCCGGCACGGGGGATGGTGTCTATGGGACCAGCCTGTGGGTGGCTGCGGGTTTGACGCTGTTCACGATCTTATTTGGCACTCGTAATCTCAATTCCAATGAACGTCACCATGGCGTTGTAATCGCCATCGCTGTTGAGGCGGTGGTCAAGCTGCTGGCCTTGGTTTTGCTGGGCTGCTGGGTGATTTGGGGATTGGGTGGCGGACCCGAGCAGGTGCTGAACAAGATCGCCACGTCGGAGATTGCCGAGTGGAAGATGGATGGCGGCCGCTGGGTGACGTTGGTGGCACTGTCCGCAGCAGCTATTCTGTGCCTGCCGCGCATGTTCCAGGTGCTGGTCGTGGAAAATGAAGATGAGGCGCATCTTGCCACGGCAAGTTGGGCGTTTCCGCTATATTTGCTGTGCATGAGCCTTTTCGTGCTGCCGATTGCTGTCGTTGGGCTCGATTTGCTACCGCCCGATACCAACCCGGACCATTTCGTTCTGTCGCTGCCTTTGGCCTATGGCCAAGATGGCTTGGCTCTGCTGGCTTTTCTTGGGGGCTTTTCTTCAGCGACATCCATGGTGATTGTGGCCGCTATTGCGCTGTCGACCATGGTCTCAAACCATATCGTGATGCCGATGTATCTGGCCCGGCGTGGTCGTGGGTTGGTGATGGCGGGTGATGTGCGGCAGGTTGTGATCCGGGCCCGCAGGCTGTCGATCGCAGGCGTGCTTGGGTTGGGCTATCTTTATCACCAACTGTCGGATGGGCGGGAGTTGGCCGCCATTGGCCTGATCGCATTTGCGGGCGTGGCGCAGGTGTTGCCAGCGCTTCTGGGCGGCTTGTTCTGGCGCGGAGCCACCCGCAGGGGAGCGGCTGCTGGCTTGATCACGGGTTTCGTCATCTGGGCCTATTGTCTGTTTCTGCCGTCCTTCGGGGCAGGTGGGCCAATCAGTGCCGCCTGGATGGAGGCTGGCCCGGCGGGCATTGGCATCTTGCGCCCGCAGGCTTTGTTCGGGATCGACGGGTTGGACCCGCTTGTCCACGCGATGTTCTGGTCCATGCTCTTGAACACCTTTGCCTTCTGTGCGGTCTCGATCACCAGTTTCCCAGACCCGATGGAGCGTTTGCAGGGCGCGCAGGTGGTCAATGTGTTCCAGCACACAAGCGGCGCCCGTGGATGGGCTCAGGGTGCGGCCGAGACCGAAGACCTTTTGATGATGGCGCAGCGTATTCTGGGCCCGGGTGAGGCGCAGGCCTTGTTCCAAAGGGAGGCCCGCGCGCAGGGCAAGGCGGGGTATCTGCCGGATCCAACGGCCGATTTTCTGGGGATTTTGGAACGAGAGTTGGCGGGGTCTGTCGGGTCTGCGACGGCCCATGCGATGGTGGGGCAAATCGCGGGTGGTACGGCCGTTCGCGTGGAAGATCTGATGCGTGTGGCCGATGAAGCCCAGCAGATCATGGAATACTCTGCCCGGCTTGAGGAAACCACCGCCGAGCAGGCCCGCACGGCAGCGCAGTTGCAACGCGCCAATGAAAAGCTGACGGAGTTGTCGATCCAGAAAGATGCATTCCTGTCCCAGGTCAGCCATGAACTGCGTACACCCATGACGTCGATCCGGGCGTTTTCGGAAATCCTGAAAGACACAACGCTCAAGCAGGAGGAGCGCGCCCGCTTTGCCGGTGTGATCCACGACGAAGCGTTGCGGCTGACGCGTTTGCTGGACGATTTGCTGCATCTGAGCGTGCTGGAGAATGCGCCCGTGCCTTTGAACCTTGGCGAAGCAAGCCTGTCTGAGTTGATCGATAGGGCCATTGTCGCTGCCGGCCACGTGCCGATCGCGATTGATCGCCGGTTGCGCGATGAGCAGATCGTTGTGTCTACGGATACAGACAGGCTTGTGCAGGTGTTTTTGAATGTCGTGAACAATGCCGCCAAATACTGCCAGGCGCCAAATCCTGTTTTGCGCATCCGCACCCGAGTTGCGCAGGACGAAGTTCAGATCGATTTTATCGATAATGGCGCTGGCATCCCGGCCAAGGGACGCGACATCATCTTTGAAAAGTTTTCGCGTCTCGACGACAGCGGCATAGCCACGAGCGGTGCTGGGTTGGGATTGGCGATCTGCAAGGAAATCATGACGCGCCTTGATGGACGGATTGCTTACCTGCCAGGACAATCAGGCGCGGCCTTCCGGGTGAGCTTGCCGGCCCGTGCCAGAGCCGCAGCCTGACGCGCCATCAGCGAAACGTCGCCGAAGGCTTTCCAGCCGTCCCAAAATTAACCAATTCATAGGGCCCCCTATGGCACTACCATACGGGAAATAAAGGACCTTTGAGAGCCATAGGCGCATGACGGATACCTCCGCCCAAAGGAGTTTGTTGCGCAGAACCAAAGCGCACGGCGAATCCGAGATGGATGGACTTGCCCCGGAGATGGCCCTCTCCAAGGCAATTCTAAGGTCTTGCGACAAGGATATGGACATGCACGCCTCTGCCGGGCAGTGCAAATCCGCGCTTCTTAGCCTCCCTGAATTGTTGGACGGACTGCCCGAAAAGGGTCTGATTGCAACGCTAGACGGTGCTGACGGGGCGCTTGGCCTTGTCTGCCTCGAGCCGGAAACACTGTCAGCCTTGGTGGAGCAGTTGACCATTGGCCAGGTGTTGCCATCCATTCCCGAACTGCGGCGCGCAACGCGCACGGATGCGGCCCTATTGGGCGACTGGATCGGCGAAATCCTTCAGGGGATGGTCGGAGAGCTTTTTGAAGCCGCAGAAAATCCCGCCGCGGCTATCAAGGCCACCGCTGTTTATGATGGCTACGGTTTTGGCCGCCTCATTACGGATCCGCGACCACTGGCCCTGATGTTGGAGGACGTGTCCTATCAAGTTCTCGATGTTGAAACGGCATTTGGCGAGGTGGAGCGCAAAGGTCGGATCATGATTGCAGTGCTGGACCGCGCGCCGCAGCCGGAGACGGAGAACCACGCGCTGCGCGCACAGGAGTGGCGAGAGGATCTGTCTGCCACGGTTGCACAGGCCCACGCTGAGCTTAATGCGGTGCTGCATCGAATGGATATTCCGATTGCAGACCTCAAGAAACTGACGCCTGGCGATGTGCTCAGCGTGCCAGCCCAGTCGATCGCCGAGGTCTCCCTGGAAGCCAGTGATGGCACCCAAGTGGCTATTTCGCGGTTGGGTCAGTCGATGGGCTTGCGGGCGGTGCGTCTGTCTGGCCCAAGCGCCACCACTGAAAAGACCATCAATGAATTTGCAGACGCATTAAGCGGCGCCGAGACAAACCTGCCAGAATTGCCCGGGCCAGTGCCTGAAGGAACTGATTTGGAAGCTGTGCCTGTCACCGATCCGCCCGACTTGCCAAAGCTGCCAGAGGTGGAACTGAACGAGACTTTGGATATTTCCGATCTGGATGGCGATCTGCCGGCACTGGATGACTTGCCGGATCTGAGCGATCTGCCAGATTTGGGCGGAACTGATCCCAGCGGCCCACCCGCTTTTGCAGAAGAGGGCACGCCTTCAATGCTTGAAGATTTGCCCTCTTTGGACGATCTGCCGGCGCTTGATGACTTTCCCGCTCTGAACGATCTGCCTAAAATCGAGTGATCGCGCCCTTCCAATTTACGACAGGCTTGGTTTTCGGCGTTACTGACGCCCCATCGCTTCCAGTTGCGGGCGCATATGGGCGAGGGGATAGCCAGCCGCCTCACCTGCCTCGATCAATGGCCCCAAGTCTTCGCCTGCCTGCGCCGCAACGATCAACCACAGGATTGTGCACCTGTTGCCCGAGGCGCAATAGGCCAGAACAGGACCCTCGTCTGCCATGGTGGCGGCTTGGGCATCCAAAAGCGCTTGGGTGAGTTGCCCGTGGCTGAATGGGTTGTCTACGAACCGTAGGCCCGCGGCCTCAGTGGCGGCCTTGATGGCGCCCGCCTGATGACTCGGGGGCACTTCCCCATCGGGTCGATTGCACAGAATGGTTTTGTAACCAGCTGCGGCAATTGCGGAGACATCCTCGGGCGCGATTTGCGGGGAAACGGCGTAGGCGGGGGAGAGAACTCGAATATCCATGCCCCGCTTGTCCCCTGTCGCCCCGCGTCCGTCAAGCGGGGCAGGGCGACAGAGAAAGTGGCGGTGACCGTAACGCAACCGTCAGGGCGTTTTATTCCCGAGGACCTGTATATACAGGTGGGCGCCAGGTAACTGAGCCAGGGCCCAGACAGAGCCAGCTCCCTCGGATTTGCTTAAGGCCACCGGAATGAGGCCCGCAACGGGAAGGACAGAGCCGCCAAGTGATAGGTAGGCGCCTCGGTGCTTGGGGGCAAGGGCCTGTTTGTCCCAACCATGGGGCTGCGTGACACGCGCCAGGCTTGTCAAATGTTCATGAATTGTTCATATTCTGACGATGCACGTTCCGCGCCCATATCGCCTCGGTTGGTTCCTATGAGCCTTGCTCTGTCCGACAGCACGCTGGCCGGCCTTGCACCCGGACAGATTTTGGCCCGCGGGGTCTGCCGCCACTTCATGTCACTCGATTTTGCCTGCGTCACTGAACTGGTGCCGACACGGGGCCTGCGCGTGGACGTTATGGCGCTTGGCCCGAAGGGCGAAATCTGGATTGTCGAATGCAAGTCTTCTCGGGCTGATTTCACCTCTGACAGCAAGTGGCAGGGCTATCTTGAGTGGTGCGATCGGTTTTTCTGGGCAGTCGACGCGGCCTTTCCCACCGAGCTATTGCCTGCGGAGACGGGCTTGATGATTGCCGATGGGTTCGACGCACAGATCATGACGATGCCACCGGCCAGCCCGATGTCGGCCGCACGCCGTAAAGTAGTAACGCGGATCTTCGGGCGCACTGCGGCTGCGCGGTTACAGGCAGCGCGTGATCCCGGATCACGACAGTAGAACGCTTCCCTCCAAGCGGGTCGCTTAGGATTAGCGCTTTGCCAAAGCGGCGGCGCGCTGGGCTGCGCCGCGCAGTTCCTCGGCGATTTCCATCGCTTCCTCGGGATCGAAATCGAGGGGGAGATCGACGCCCTCCGCCTCGACATAAATACGCACCATCCCCTCCGAGGTTGGACCAATCTGCAAGTTGGCGGCGATATCGCTTTCGCTGTCGATGCCCATCGATCTCTCCTGTCACATGTGATCAAAGCGAGTTAGCGCGCGTTGCACCGTGACGCAAGCGTGCATGTCGCCAACGCCGCAGAGGTTTGCAGGCAAACTGAACTTATCGCCTCAAGTTGGGAATACGCGCAGGGCTTGAAGGCGCCTTGACGGGCCCGATTTCCTCTTGCGGCGCAAAATGCGCTTTGCTAGGTAGCCGGACATGCCGCGCACGGGCCACTGTGTGCGAAAGAGTGCCGCCTTAGCTCAGTTGGTTAGAGCGCTGGATTGTGGATCCAGAGGTCCCCTGTTCAAGCCAGGGAGGCGGTACCAATCATCCCCGGGTAGTGTGATCGGTTGTAGGACCTTGGGCGCCAGTTTTTGGCTTTCTGCCATGAGTCACTGTTCTGGTCTCCCGTGCACTAGGCGCACTGGACGGGGCAAGCTTTCGACACGCTGAACGAACAGATTCCTCCTGATTGTAAACTCGCTGTTACTTGAGCGCCCAATACCTGTGAATAAACCTAGCATACTGAGCACGCGGCCTGCCTCGCGTTCGACCTCGACCTTCGCGCAGCGCTCCAACTCATTGCCAGACATACCGATGCGTTTATCTCGTTGGTCGTTTGACGGCGCCCGTCCATGTTGCGGTTCACATTTTTATATGCGCGAAGGGGATGTCGCTGCATCCTTTGACAGAAGCCGAGCCAAGTGGAACGGGTGGCAATCAGGTTGGCCGCGCCCGCAGGATTTAAAGCAGCACAGGCCCTGATTGGAGCCTGGTTTCCATGCCGCAATCTTTAGGTGGGCCGGAGCGGGGCTTGGGCAGTTATTTCGGCATATCGACGTCAATTTCCTGTCGCAGCGCGCCGCTGTCCGAAGAAAATATCAAGATGCGGTCATCTTGTGTCACGACTGCCGTCCACCCGGTGCCAAAGGTGACGGCCTGCGCGGTGGCTCCTTCTGGCATCTCTAAGTTTGTTGGAAGCACCGGGGTGGTGGAAGGTGCGGGGAATCGCGTAAGAAAGAGGGCGATCAGGATGACCATCGCGAGGATCATCACCCCGGTCAGGACGGTCACGAGGCGGCGCAGGAACCGCAGGGAGGCTGGCTCTGGCGGGGTGGCGCCCTCATCGGTTGCGTGATCGCCTTTGCTGTCTTTGCCGGGAACCTCTGTCATGCCTTCGGACCTTTCCAACATCCTGCGCGTGGTGATCGCACCCGATCCGCCTTCCCGGCTGGATAAGGCATTGGCGCGTGACGTACCAGAGAGCGCTGCCCTTTCGCGGTCGCGCCTTTCCCGGATGATCACGGATGGGGCGGTGCACCGCAACGGCAGTTTGGTCACAGATGGGAAAAGCAAAGTCGCTGAGGGGGATGTGATCGACATCACCTTGGCTCCGGCGGCTGAGGTTGACACCCTGCCCGAGGAAATGGACCTGACCATCCTCTATGAGGACGCGGATCTGCTGGTGGTGGACAAGCCGGCTGGCATGGTTGTGCATCCTGCGCCTGGCAGCCCGAACGGAACGCTTGTGAATGGTCTGCTGCATCACTTTGGCGGTAAACTCTCCGGGGTTGGCGGCGAAAAGCGCCCGGGGATCGTGCACCGCATTGATAAGGATACCAGTGGGTTACTGGTTGTGGCCAAGTCGGACGCGGCCCATCACGGTTTGGCAGCCCAGTTTGAGGCGCACACAGCCCATCGCCGATATGTTGCCTTTTGTTTTGGCGTACCTTCCGCGGCTGATCCGCGGTTGCGGGGCGTGCGCGGCACGTCTTGGGAGGGGCCCGGCGTTCTGAAGATCACGACACATCTGGCCCGTCACCGCACGGACCGGCAAAAGCAGGCGGTCTATTTTGATACGGGCCGCCATGCTGTCACCCGGGTGACCGTGGAGCAGGCTGTGGGCACCGCAGTTGCCCGCGTTTCCTGCCGCCTTGAGACCGGCCGAACCCATCAAATCCGCGTTCATATGGCCCATGTGGGCCATGCGCTGATCGGGGATCCGGTCTATGGAGGGCGGCGCAAGCTGTCGGCAAAAGAGGTGGGCGCCGGGGCTTCTCAAGCCGTTGCAAGTTTCCCCAGACAGGCCTTGCATGCGGCTGAGTTGGGATTTGAACACCCTGTGACGAACGAAATGTTGACGTTTTCAAGCCCATTACCCCAAGATATGGAAAAGCTCTGGGCGGATATTGCAACAGGCAGCACTTCGGTGTGAAAGCCTGTAACATTGCGTGCAGCCCCGCAGACCATTGACTATTTGTATTTCAACGGAAGACGGACCCTCGGTATTGAACCGATCAGTTCAGATCCCCATATGAGTATAAACGCGCAGAATTGCGCAAAAGACGCGCGGCACCGGCCGCACCCGACATGGAGGCCCAGATGGCAAATTACAACGCACTTCCCGCCCCTTCGCCCGAGCAGGGTTTGAACCGCTACATGCAGGAAATCCGCAAGTTTCCCATGCTGGAGCCGGAGCAGGAGTACATGTTGGCCAAAGCTTGGGTTGAACGTCAGGATACCAGCTCTGCCCATAAGCTGGTCACGTCGCACCTGCGGCTGGCGGCCAAGATTGCCATGGGGTATCGCGGCTACGGCCTGCCGCAGGCTGAGGTTATCTCTGAGGCCAATGTGGGCTTGATGCAGGCCGTCAAACGCTTTGACCCCGAAAAGGGCTTCCGTCTTGCAACCTATGCCATGTGGTGGATTCGCGCCTCGATCCAGGAATATATCCTGCGTTCATGGAGCCTTGTGAAGCTGGGCACGACCAGCGCGCAGAAGAAGTTGTTTTTCAACCTGCGCAAGGCGAAAAGCCGCATCGGCGCACTGGAAGAGGGCGATCTGCGCCCGGAGCACGTCGCCAAGATCGCCCATGATCTGAACGTGAGCGAAGATGAAGTTGTCTCCATGAACCGGCGTCTGTCGGGCGGGGATGCATCTTTGAATGCCACGGTCGGCTCTGAGGATGACGGCGCCACCCAGTGGCAGGATTGGCTCGAGGATGAGGATGCTGACCAAGCGGGCGCCTATGAGGCCGCAGACGAATTGGCTGTGCGCAGCGAGATGCTGACCCAATCGATGGAAGTTCTCAATGAGCGGGAGCGCGACATTCTTATGCAGCGCCGCCTTCAGGAACAGCCTGTAACGCTTGAAGAACTGTCCGGTCAGTATGGTGTGAGCCGCGAGCGGATCCGCCAGATTGAAGTGCGCGCTTTTGAAAAGCTGCAAAAGCGCATGCGTGAACTGGCCATCGAGAAAGGGATCGTCGCCTGATCCCCTTTTGAGCGTGCATGTCTTTCAAGCCCGCAGCCCGTTTCCACGGCTGCGGGCTTTTCCTATGGCAAACAAGCTATTAGCGTGCCTGTCAGTGGAATATTTTGAAAGGCAAGATCATGACACCAATCCGTTGGGGCATTTTGGGCGCAGCGAAATTTGCCCGTGAATTCATGGCGCCTGCAATTCACGCGGCCCGGGGCGCAGAATTTGCGGCTCTGGCCACATCCAGCGCTGACAAAGCGGCGCCGTTTCTTGCGTTTCAGCCGCATTTGACCGTGCATCCAGACTATGACGCGCTTCTGGCGGACCCGCGCATTGATGCGGTGTACATTCCATTGCCCAATCACATGCATGTTGAATGGAGTCTCAAGGCCTTGGCCGCCGGAAAGCATGTACTGTGTGAAAAGCCGATGGCGATGACAGAGCCAGAGTTCGACAGCCTTATTGCCGCGAGGGATCGCGCCGGAAAACTGGCCGCCGAGGCTTATATGATCGTGCATCACCCCCAGTGGCAACGCGTGAAAGAACTGTTGCAGGACGGTGCGATCGGCCCGCTTGTTCATGTGGATGCAGCCTTCAGTTTCGATAACCGCGCGGACACAGGGAATATCCGCAACAAGGCAGAAACCGGGGGCGGTGGCCTGCGTGATATTGGTGTCTACACCATGGGGTCGGTGCGGTATGTCACGGGGGCGGAGCCCGAAACGCTGGACGCGCGCATCCGCTGGGAAAACGGCGTCGATGTCTTTGCGCAGGTTTCAGCACAGTTTCAGGGCTTTAGCTACAATGGTTACACCTCAATCAGAATGCATCCCTGGCAGCAGATGATCTTTCACGGAGAGGCCGGTTTGTTGCGTTTAACTGCGCCATTTAACCCTCAGGTCTTCGGGGAAGCCAGAATTGAGATTCATCAGCAAAACCAGAGCGTTCGGATCGAACGTTATCCTGCAGCCCGACATTATGTTCTCCAGGTTGAGGCTTTTTGCGATGCAGCGCGCACGGGCGGCGCCTATGCCGTGCCGTTGGAGTTCAGCCGCGGCACCCAAGCCATGATCGACCGCGCTTTTGACGCTGCTCAGACGTCAAAATAGGGTCTGCAAGATTATCTAATCTCGATATTTTGCTGATTGGTCGCTGTTTCTGATCTCTGCCTTAAAGGCAGTTCTATTAGTAAGTTGGTTCGTTCATCTGAGAGATTGGTGGAGCACTAGATTGCTCTTAATTTACAATATCTCGATATTTTTGGTGTCAGCGGCGCCAAAGCCAACTTTGGCTCGCCAGCAGGCCCTGAAGCTTTGCGATACTCCGCAAAACAGGGCGGCCGGGCCCCGTTTCACCGCTTGCAAGCCGGGCCAGGACAATTTCTGGCGGGCACGCTTTTGATGTGATCGGATCGAAATATCGTGGGTAGTCTACCAACGTGGCGTGAACGAGTTGTGAAAGCGGGATGTTGGGTGCGGCTGGCCTTTGGGGCACTGGTGCCAAGTCCGTTGTAAGGCCCCAGCCGGCATAGAAGGGCGCACCAAGACAGGTGACGGGAAGGCCCCTCAGCAGGGCTTCAAAGCCAAGCAGAGATGTCATTGTCCAAACCGCGTCAACAGCTTGCAGCAGGCTGTGCGGGTGACTGTCCGTTACCACGCAATCTGCAATCTGTGTCGCCGTTTCCACCGCACCGCTGCGCAACCCGGCAACGACATCGGGATGCGGTTTGTAGATGATAACTGCATCTGGATGGGCTGCGCGGGCCGCTTCGAGCAGGCTGAGATTGGTCTTTATCGGCCCTGTACAGCCGAGCAGAATAGAGGCGTCATCCGCCACCTGCCCCGGCACAAGAATGCGCTTGCCTTCTGGGAAGGCAGGTACCTCCGTCTTGCCAAGATTGTATTTTGTGATCGGATTATTCCGTAACACATTGATAATGCGCTCCGCCCTTTGCGTTTGGTCCGGCTGGAGCGGTTTGGCAATCAACTCTGTCAGGCGGCTGGGCCGGGTTGGATCATAGTAGATCCCCTTGTCATCGAGCACCAAGGACATCGGGGGAACAAGATCTGCACCGAGCCCGCGTGACCGTAAAAACCCGTCCTCGACCCGCAGCAGGGCGGGGGCATTTGCGACGGTGCTTTCTTTGTTGGCCCATACCATCAAGGGCTGTGCCTGTTGCTTGGCGGCCGTTACAGCATTTGCATTTTCGGCAAACCGGATCGGCCCAAATTGCCCATAAAACCTGCGCAAAGGATCGCGTTTCCACAGCCGCATGCCGGCCGCCACAAAGCCGCTGCGATCTTCACGCCAGGCTCGGGCCTGTGCCTCAAGCGCATCGATCACCCCGTGCAGATCGCTCAACCTGTCGCGGTAAGGATCATACCAGGTGGGCATGTCCATCAGCAGGCCCTGAACCAGCTGCGCCCGCGTCAGCTTGCGGGTGCGCCGCGCGACCGGGTTTTCATCCTGAGTCAGGCCCCATCCCGCATAGGCGGGTTGGCCGAATACCCGCGGCTTGTGGCCCGCAAGAATGGCCTCGAAACCGAGCTGGGATGACCATGTATAGACGGCAATGGCCCCTTCCATCAGGCGGTAGGGCGCGATTGGGCTGTCATAAAGCGCCGCACCTTGCGCAGTGTCCGCATCGAAATGACCGTCCCGCAACCCTTGCACCGTTTCGGGATGGGTTTTGATCAGGATCGGTGCGCCAGGGTTTTCTATCCGTGCAAAAGCCAACATTTCCCGGAAGTTGGCAGAGGTTGCGCCCTGCAGCGCTGCATCGCCCCGGGTCTGGTCGATGACGAGCACATAGCCCGGAGGGGGAGGGTCTATATCCGTGCGCGTGGCGCTGTATTTTGTCAGTTCGCTGCGCCTCAAACGCGCAATCGCATGGCGGGCCTGATCGAGCCGGGCGCTGTCATCAAACGGGGCCGTGGCCAGATGGTGCTCGAGGTCCGAAGGGCGGCTTGAGTCATAGTGCAGCCCGGAACCGTCGAGCATCAGACCAAGTGGCGGCTCGCCGGTGCGCCCCGGAAAGAGCGAGCGCAAAGGGGCGTCCTCCACATAGAGCAAGCCAGCGCCTGTGCGCGCTGCCATAGCTCTGCCTCTGTGCGAAGTCCCGGCACTGCCCCAGACCGCGATCCTGCCGTTTGCATCTGGCCATCCGGTTGTGACCTTCCAGCCGGCAAGTTGCAGAATGCGCTTGATCCGGCGGTTGAAGAACCCGCCATTGTAAACATGAAGAGGCCGAGTGGCGCCGGACATGGCGCCCCCCTTACTCAGTAAGACTTGCGATGGAAGACGCGGACGACAGAGAGCCCGTCAGGGCTGACAGCGTCTTTTGCCACTGCACATACGGCGCCTCGGTGACATAGACCGTATCCTCGTCTCGGATGGCGAAATCGCGGGCGTTGAACATGCCGTTCGGCTCGGTCAAGTTGAGGACATAGGCAAATCTTTGTGTGCCGACGATATCCTGTCGACCGAGAATTTCACGTGCAATTTCTTCAGGTTCGTTGCGGAAAACGAACACTCCGGTGGGATCAGCAAGGTTTGTGGACAGACCGCCAACCTGTGCAATTGCCTCGATTGCGGAGATCGTTTGACTGGTAAAGGGAACACGGGATTGCGCGCCGGTTGCGCCCAATGCTGTGAACGTTCTTGTGTCTTCTTCCACCAAAATGCGGTCACCCGCACGCAGGGCGATATCGAACTTTGGGTTCTGATAAAGATCTTCGAACCAGATCTTGGCCGTGTGATCCCCCCTCGAAACTGTGATCTGCGCAATGGGCGCTTCGACGGCGATCCCGCCGGCGCGCGCAAGCATGGCCGAAAGCGTCCGTGTCGGCCGTTCGATCGGGTAGATTCCCTGCGCCCCGACGCCGCCAACGACGGATACGGTCGCGCCGTCACCGGCCAAACGGCTGACGATCACTTGCGGGTCGGGTGTCTGGGCATCGAGACGTTCGGTAATTATCTGGCGCATACGCTCTGGCGTATTGCCTGCCGCTCGAAGGCGCCCGGCATAGGGCACGAAGATAAAGCCGTCGCCGTCTACCTGCACCTCATCCAGCAATGTGACCGATTGGCCAGAGTCTGCGAGCAGGCCGTCGTCCACGTTCTCCCAGATGCGCAGGCCGAGCGTATCGCCAGGGCGGATCGTGTCAGACCCCATGAGCCCGGCATTCAAGAAAGCCGATGTGAACCCAAGCGCCGGTGTCACGGCCGCTGCGCGCGCCACCCTAGGGTTGACGGTCACGATAAACGCATCGCCGTCTTGTAGTACGGAACCGGCAAAGATTTCGCGCTTGTTTGGCCCAGAGCGGGGCAGCCCACATGCCGACAGCATGGAGGTGCTCGCCAGCACCCCGATAAGGGCGCTGCGCCGTGTAATTTTCAATGTCACTGCTCGGGCTCCTTTGGAGGATTTGCCTCAAGTTTTGCCAGTAAGCCTAACTGAATCCGTATAAAATAGAAAGCATGAACACACGGCGGATGGCCATTGTGACCCGTTTGCACAGTCCATGCCAAAGCTAGGGTCTAGTGCTGAAAAGATCGCAATATCTTGCGCATTTGGCCGGAAATGTTTTGCCGATGCGCTTCATGGCATCACTTTTTGCAAGCACGTATCTGCAAACAACCTAGGCATATTTTGAGCAATTGGCCTGCCCACCCCTTGGCTGCCGCACGCATCAAGTGATGATTGAAAGCCTATGCCGCGGGGCCGCCTGGCCGCTGGCAAGGGCGGCGTAAGGATCGAGGGGGGCCAGCATCATGTCGGGCACTTGCCGCAACAATTGGCGGCGGCCCTGCACGGAGTAGTAACCGCCCGCGACTTGGGAGGTTTCCAGAAGGTACGCTCGAAAATCCTTGTAGGCGCGGTTGTCAGGCCGATGTGGCGTGGCAAAAAAATCCGTAAGCGGTTGGCTTGAAACAAACTCCGGCTTCGCAAAGACGGCATCACCAAAGGCTTTTAGAGGCAAACCGCGCCGTAGAACCTGCTGCGCCGCTGTTGAGTTTACAGTTACTGCCGAGCGTGCCTGATCAAGAAGTTGGGCCAGCTTTCCGCCGCGCACAAAATGGACCCGATCCGCTACGCCCAATTCCTGCGCCCGTGCCTGCACAAGTCGGCGCAAGGGTTTGCGCTCGTCTTCCAGTGGGTGCGTCTTGAACACCAGATGGTGGTGCCTTGGTGCGCCTGTGGCAAACCCAGTCAGAACGATTTCAACGAACTCTGTCATCGATGAGAATGGGGAGTGGTATTGGAACGAACTGTCATGCTCCAGCTGCAATAAAACCAGGTGATAGGGAAAGCCGCCACGCTTGATGCGGCCTTGCGCCTGAATGCGGTCCAACGCCAGAAACGGCATCAGCAGCAGGCGTTTGAGATAGAGTTTGAATTCTCGCTCCACGGGCAAGGCACGGTGCGGTTTGAAATGCCGGTAGCGGCGGTTCCGAAACATCACATGAAAGTGGTAGAGCGCCCCGTAGAAAACATGCTGGCGCATATCGCCCCAAATCGCGGGGGCTTCGATTGTGTCCAGCTCATGTTGATCAAGTGCATTGCGCATTTCCTGCACGCTGAGGTCCATCAGCCGGGAGTTGCCGTTTGAGCCATCGCGTTCATAGGTGATCCAGTAGGGGCGCAGATAGCCCTCTTCAAAAACGTGGATGCGCAGACGCAATCCCCGTGCAATGGCGATGGCCTCTGCGTGGATGGGCCGGGTGTCACCATAGAGCACGATATCTGTAATGCCTTTTTCGGCAACGATTTCGCGGAACGCGTTCGGCCAGGCGTCTTGGGGCCTGTCAAACCGGATGAGTTGTCCACGGCCATGCCAAAAAGCGGCATCTCCGGCGTTGAAGGCAACGCGCCACGTCGTGGCGCCCGCCGCCCGCAGCATTTTTGCAAGTTGAGAAAAGTACGGCCCATGGGGGCCCTGCAAGAAGAGAAAACAGCGTGTATCTGCCCCGAGCGGGACGGTTTTCTGGACTGCACTCATAGGGCTACCTTCCCTGATGCTGATACTGGACGCAACTATCCCCTTGTTTTTCCCACCCCCAGCACGGTTCTAACCACAATGGCGGCGAAATAATGGCACATTGACGGCAATCCGTTACCGTCTGGTTGCTTGTGGCTCGCTATGCTTGCCTGACCGGGCCACTGCTTCTAGGTGTGTCCAGACACAGATTCGCGACACAGTTGCCCACTGTGCGCTGACCCTGACGGAGCGATCACCATGTTCACAGGCATTATCACCGATATCGGAACCATTGCAGCGCTTGAACAGCGCGGAGACCTGAAGGCCAGAATTGCCTGCAACTATGCGGTCGACAGCATTGATATTGGCGCCTCGATTGCCTGCGACGGCGTTTGCCTGACCGTGATTGATCGTGCGGAAAACTGGTTTGATGTGGAAATCTCCGCGGAAAGTGTCTCCAAAACAAACCTCGATGTCTGGGAGGTGGGCCGAAAGGTGAACCTCGAGCGGGCTCTGCGCGTTGGGGACGAGTTGGGTGGCCATATCGTGTCCGGGCATGTGGACGGGGTCGCCGAGATCGTCGAAATGCGCGATGAGGGCGACAGCACCCGCTACGTGTTTCGCGCGCCGCCTGCGTTGGCCCGCTTTGTGGCGCCAAAGGGATCGGTGGCGCTGAATGGCACCTCGCTGACGGTCAACGAAGTGGATGGCGCGACCTTTGGCGTCAATCTGATCCCGCATACCAAAGAGGTCACTACCTGGGGGCAGTCTGCCGTTGGGGACCGGATCAACATCGAAATCGACACGCTGGCGCGCTATGTGGCGCGGCTGGCTGAAAGCAGCTGACAGGGCGGGTCAGCAGGGCCGCCGAAGCTGTGCAAGCTGCGTGGTCCGGCTGTCACGTAGCGGCAGAGGCAAAGCAGCCTCTGGCCCTTTGCCCGTCTCTGGCGTAGAGGACGGGCTGAAAGTTTTGGGAGCGCTGCCATGAGCACCGACACTGGCAATTACACGGATGCGATCTCCTCGATTGAGGAGATCATCGAGGATGCCCGCAATGGGCGGATGTTTATCCTTGTGGATCACGAGGATCGTGAGAACGAGGGCGATCTTGTCATTCCGGCGCAGATGGCCACGCCGGATGCGATCAATTTCATGGCCACCCATGGCCGCGGTCTGATTTGCCTGACACTGACAGGTGAGCGCATTGACGCCTTGGACCTGCCACTGATGGCGTCTCAGAATTCATCGCGTCACGAGACTGCGTTTACGGTGTCCATCGAGGCGCGAGAGGGGGTCACAACGGGGATCTCCGCTGCAGATCGGGCGCGCACGGTGGCTGTGGCAATCGACTCGGCTGCGACGGCGGCGGATATCGCCACGCCGGGCCACATCTTTCCCTTGCGCGCGCGTGATGGCGGCGTGCTCGTGCGTGCAGGCCACACGGAGGCCGCTGTCGATGTCAGTCGTCTTGCGGGGCTGAACCCCTCGGGCGTGATCTGCGAGATCATGAACGATGACGGGACCATGGCGCGCCTGCCGGATCTGGTTTCCTTTGCGCAGCTGCATGGCCTGAAGATCGGCACCATCAGTGACTTGATTGCCTACCGCCGCCGGCATGACAATCTGGTCAAGGCGCAAGCCGTCAAAACCATCACATCCGAGTTTGGTGGTGACTGGGAGATGCGTGTCTATACCGATGAAACGCAGGGCGCCGAGCATATCGCTTTGATCAAGGGAGACATCTCTGGTGATGAGCCTGCCCTGGTGCGCATGCATGCATTGGACCCAATGCTGGATGTGATCGGCACAGGCCCGGCGGGGCGCAGCTCTGAGTTTGGGGATGCAATGCGGCTGATCGCAGAAGAAGGGCGGGGCGCGCTGGTGCTGCTGCGGGATCTGCACATGAAGCTGGTGGCAGAACATGAAGGCTCGCCACAGACCCTGCGCCAGTATGGGCTTGGGGCGCAGATCCTGTCCTCACTGGGGTTGAGCAAACTCATCCTGCTGACCAATTCTCCTACGCCGAAGGTTGTTGGGCTGGAGGCGTATGGCCTCGAGATTATTGGTACGCGCAAAATATCGGAGATCGGCTGATGGCTGGCACTGAAACCCATTACACCCTTCCGCTGCCCGAGTTTGACGCGCCGGTAAAGGTCGCCATCGTTGTGGCGCCTTACTACAAGGATATCGCGGACGATATGATCGCGGGGGCCAAGGCGACTTTGCAATCTGTGGGCGCCAGTTTCGAGGTGATCGAAGTGCCCGGTGCGCTTGAGGTCCCGACCGCCATCCGCATTGCCTATCGCCAGTCGAATTTTGATGGGTTTGTCGCCTTGGGATGTGTGATCCGCGGCGAGACCACCCACTATGACACGGTCTGCAACGACTCGAGCCGGGCGATACAACTGCTTGGGCTGGAAGGGGCATGCATCGGCAATGGTATTCTGACCGTTGAAAATCGGGAGCAAGCCGTTGTGCGCGCGGCCCCGGATCAGCAGGATAAGGGCGGTGGCGCTGCGGCTGCGGCGCTGCACTTGATCGCGTTGACGCGTCGCTTTGGGGCGCCCAAGGGAACAATTGGCTTCAAGGCGGGCGATACAATGCGTCTGGCAGGCGGAGAGCATACGGCGTGAGCGACGACAAGAACATCCAGAACGATCCCGAAAGCGGAATGGACGCGGCCGCTGCACCCCGGGGCAAGGTGCCTCGTGAGGTCCGCTTGCGCATGAAGAGTGCGGCACGGCTATACGCGGTGCAGGCGCTGTTTCAGATGGAAGCCTCTGGTCAGACGACCCGCGCTGTTGAGCAGGAATTCGAGGATCACCGATTTGGCATTGAGCTGAATGGTGAGGAGCTATCCGAAGGGGATGTGGGCCTGTTCCGCATGCTGGTGGATGCGGCCGTGAACGAGCAGGCGCGCATTGACCAGGCCACAGATCGGGCCCTTGTGGCGAAATGGCCCATCGCCCGGATCGACCCGGTGCTCAGAGCGCTGTTTCGTGCGGCCGGTGCCGAGTTCCTTTCCGATGCGCCGCCCAAGGTTGTGATTGTCGAGTTTGTGCAGGTGGCGCAGGCCTTCTTCCCGGAAGGCAAGGAGTCGCAATTCGTCAATGCCGTGCTCGATCACATGGCGCGCGAGATGCGCCCAGAGGCGTTCTGAGGCGACAGCCCCGTATTGGGGGCGTTGCCCCCGCCGCGCTGTGCGCGTCTCCCCCAGAGTATTTAAAAGACAAAGATTGTGCCGCCGCTGCGTGCGCTATTGTTCAAAGGCTGAGAGCAGGTCTGTGAGGTCCGCGAGCGTGTTGGCCTCTGAGGCCGGTTTGTCCTGGCGCCAGCGGGCCATTCTTGGGAAGCGCAGGGCGATCCCGGATTTGTGTCTTGGGGAGCGTTGAATGCCTTCAAAAGCGATTTCGAACACGAGTTCCGGGCGCACTTTGCGGACGGGGCCGTAGCGCTCCAGTGTGTTCTTGCGCACCCATGCCGTTATTTTTCGGAACTCGGCATCGGTCAGGCCTGAATAGGCTTTGGTGAAGGGTTGCAAGGCGCCTGTTTCATCTGCGACCGCGAAGGTGAAATCTGTAAACAGGTTTGCGCGCCGGCCGTGTCCCGCCTGTGCATAGATCATCACCGCATCGATCGAGAGTGGGTCGAGCTTCCACTTCCACCAATCGCCTTTCTTGCGGCCATCCTGGTAGGGGCTGTTGCGGTGCTTCAGCATCAGCCCCTCCGCCTGATAGCCGCGCGCCTGTTGGCGCTGATCTGCTAGGCCATCCCATGTGTTGGCCTGAACAAGAGGAGAGGCGGAGATCGGCGCGTCGGCTGGCAGGGTTTGCAAGATCTGTTCAAGCGATGCACGCCGTTGGGCGAGCGGCTGTGTGCGGATGTCGTCCCCTTGGATTTCCAGCAGGTCGTAGGCCAGAAAATGGGCAGGTACCTCTTGCAGCAGTTTCTTTGAGACGGACTTTCGCGTGATCCGTTTTTGCAGCTGGGCAAAGGGTTGGGGCTGGCCGGCCAAGCCGGGGATGCGGGCCGCCTGGACTGCGGGCTCGGTCGCGGGCGCGAGCGGCACGTCCCCAAGCGGCAATTCCGCCTGTTTTGGTGGGTTGGTTGGCCTTTTGTGTGTGTGCTGCCACGCCAGAATTTCGCCATCCAGCACTGTGCCGTCCGGCAGCAGGTCAAGCATTTCTGTCAGGTCGGGGAAACGGTCGGTGATCAGTTCTTCCCCGCGTGACCAGATGAAAGCGGTGCCGCCGCGATACACGATCTGTCCGCGGATGCCGTCCCATTTCCATTCGGCAACCCAGTCTGCCGGATCGCCCAACTCCTGTGGCGGCGCGTCTAGCTGGGTGGCGAGGTAGAACGGATAGGGACGGGACAGATTGGCCTGAGGGTCTGGCGCCAAGACAAGTGTCTCGAAATCCACCTCTGCGGGATCCCAGTGCCCCATCAGCCGCAGGGCGAGATCGACCTCTGGGATGGCTGTTGCTGCGGCCAGTGCCCGTGTCATCAGCTTTTGGCTGACCCCCATGCGAAAGCCGCCGGTGATAAGCTTGTTGAATACGAAGCGTTCCGTGGTGCCGAGGGTTTGCCAAGCTTGCAGCACGCATTGGTGGCGGGTTTTGTCATCGGCTTGTGAAAGCCCCCGCAACATCACGATCCAATCTGCCAGATCGGCCGTGGGGCCGAGGCTCTGCGCCCCATTTTGCATCGTTGCCAATGTGGTGATGGGGGCATCGGCGGGCGTGGATGGCGTTGGCTGCACCATGTCAGACGGTGCGGGCAGGATCAGGGCGATCGTTTCTGCGAGATCGCCGACAACGGGATAGGCTTCCTCCACCAGCCAGAGGGGCAGCCCTGCGCATTGTGCGGCCCAGTTGCGCAGTTGCGTGGTGGTGACAGTTCTGCGGGGGCGGCGGCCCGACAGAAGGGCAATCGTCCAGACGCGGTCCGCCGGGGGCGCTGTGCCGAAATAGTCTGCCAGCGCCTGGACTTTGAGTGTTGTGGAGGTTGTTTGGTCCAGCGACACAAAGAGTTGGGCAAAAAGGGCAAATCCTGATGATCCAGTCATGCGCCGGCCCCCGAGGGTTCGGGCGGATTATCCGACGCATCCGGGAGGAGTGCCGCTTCTGCGTCTTCCTCTGCTTCTGGGGCCTCGTCACCGTATTCAGTTTCAACAATTGCGGCGTTGTAGCCCTGGCTTTCAAGCCAGCGCCGAAAGATGGATGTGTAGCCGTGCGTGACGAACACCCGTTCGGCGCCGCTTTCTTTGATGGCGTTGTTCAGATCCGGCCAATCCGCGTGATCTGACAGCACAAAGCCCCGATCCGCCGCTCTGCGTCGCCGGATCCCGCGCAACCGCATCCAGCCGGAGGCAAATGCCGTCTCGACTGGCTTGAAGCGACGTGTCCAGGCCGCATCCAGCGCGGAAGGTGGGACGATGACAAGCGCCCCGGGATGGCTTTTTGCGGACATCTCGGCCGTCAGTTGCGTGGTCTCGGGCAGCGCGATGCCCTGAGCGCGCAGAACCTTGTTGGTGGCCTCGACAGCGCTGTGCGTGAGGATGGGGCCAATCGTGGTATCCACATTGGCGAGGACGCGTTGCGCCTTGCCCAGGGAATAGGCCCCAATCACTGCCGTTTTGCCAGCAGCGGCACAGGCTGCCCACCAGCGGTTGATCTCTGCCATTACTGTGGGCTGCGGGTCCCATGTGAAAACGGGCAGGCCAAAGGTGCATTCAGAGATGAACGCGTGGCAAGACACGGGCTCGAACGGCTCCGAAAGCCCGTCGGCAGCCACTTTGTAGTCGCCCGATGCAACCCAGACTTCGCCGCCAACCTCCACGCGGATCTGGGCGCTTCCCGGCACGTGACCGGCGGGATGATAGGACAGTTGCGCGCCGCCCATTGCAACCGCCTGCCCGAACGGGACGGTTTCGATTTTCACATTGCCCAAGCGATGGCGGATGACTGGTGCGGCCGCTTCTGTGCATAGGTAGGCCCCATGTCCGGGCCGGGCGTGGTCGGCGTGGCCATGGGTGATCAGCGCCCGGTCCACAGGGCGCCAAGGATCGATGAAGGCATCTGCGGCTGCGCAGTAAATGCCTTTGTCGGTAAAGCTGAGCACAGGCGTGCGAGAGGTGGTGCGCTTGGTCATTGCAGGCAACCCTAGCCGCGCATAGGTTTGCGACAAGGCCAGCACGCAAATGGGAGGATAAGATGACCCGCCTGAAGGAAAAGATCGCGCGTGGCGATCGCTTGATTGGCACGTTCATCAAGACACCCGATCACGTGATTTCTGAGATACTGATGCAGTCGGGTCTGGATTTCATTTGCCTTGACGCGGAGCACACCCCTTGGGACAGGCACCAGATCGATGCGGTCTGTGCGATTGCGCGGGCGCGGGATTACCCGGTGCTGGTTCGGGTGCCCGCTGGACGCCCTGAGATTATCCTGGGCGTGCTCGACAGCGGCGCCACAGGGATCGTGGTGCCCCATGTGGACAGCGTGGCCAAGGCCGAGGAGGCTGCGCGCGCGGCCCATTACGGGCTGGGCGGGCGCGGTTTCGCCGGGACCACGCGCTGGGCCGGTCTGACAGGCGCGGCGATGGCCGATACGCTTGCCCGCTCGGGCAGGGAGACGGTCGTGTTTGCCCAGATAGAGGAGCCGGCCGGGGTGGATGCAGCCGCTGGAATCGCAGCGGTAGAGGGGATTGATGGGCTGTTTATCGGGCCGGCTGATCTCTCTGTGTCCTATGGCAAAACATCGGTGGACAGCGATGAATTGCATGCCGCCTATGATGTGGTGGGCAAGGCGGTCGCGACGGCTGGCAAGGCACTTGTCACTTGGGCGCCGGATGCAGCCAAGGCACAAGATTGGGCGCCCTATGGCGTGAGCGTCTGGTTCATTGGCTCAGAACACAGCTGGATGATTGCCGGCGCGCGCAAAGCTGTGGCGGATATCAGCGCGCTCTGACGCAGGCGTAAGGACGGAGGGGCGCGCGCAAACGGGTTTGATCCGCGTATTTGCGCCACCAGCCCGACGTGTGTTCGCTCAGACGGCGCCGTTTTTCTCGAAGAAGGCGATCATGTCGTCAAAGACGGCGCGGCGGACCTCTGGCCCGTGCATCATGATCTCATGCTCGCCGTCCTCAATCATGCGCAACTCACATGAAGACCAGCGTTGCGTCATGGCGCGAATAGCATCTGAGGAGACGATGCGCTCGTGCGTTCCAAGAAAGACGAGGCCGGGAAGCTCTGGCGGAGGGCTGGCGGCAAAAGCGCGCCCCTCGGCCAGAGCGTCGCTCAGCCATCGCAGACTGGGCCCGGAGAGAGCCAGCTCTGGCTCTGTAACCAACTGCCCGCGCATGTAATTCCACATGTCCTCGTCGCGCGTGAGGGTGTTGTCTTCGAAATCGGCTTCTTTGACATATGTTTCGCCCGAGCCGCCGGGCACAAACAGCTTTCCAAGACCAATGGCAGAGCCACACCCCGCCACGATCCGCGCGAAAAGGCGCATCGGTTTTGTCAGTTCGATGTCCCACATCGGCCCCGTGAATGCCACGGCCCGAAAGCCAGCCGCCTGAGCCGCACCGTCAAGCAGCGTGCGCATCGCAATGCCGCCACCCATGGAGTGTGCGACGAATGCCTTGGGTTTGGGAAGCTCCGGGCACGCCAGCGCGTCAAGTGCGCCCATAAACGCGGCCCAATCCTTCTGGAAATCTTGAAAACGGCCCACATGCCCGACGCTCGGCACCCGCCCCAATCTGTCGGCGAGGCCTTGCCCCCGCCAATCCAGAGCCACAGCGGCATAGCCACGCGCGGCAAGCTCGCGGGCAACGCGGCCATATTTCTCTACGTATTCTGTGCGGCCGGGCATGATCAGAACAGTGCCCTTGGCCCCTTCAAGGGGCCAATACCCAAGCCTGAGCCGCACGCCATCTTCTGCGTGCACCCAAATGGCACGGCCCGTCCCGGGACCATCTGCTATATCTCGGAAAAAAGGGGCATCGGGGAAAGTGTCGTTGCCCTGCATGGTGCCTCCAACGCCTTTGTTGCCGGTCTTAATTGGAGCGGAAGGTGCTGCCATGGCCACGCCACGTGCAGCACCCGCCAGTAACGATTAGCCCAGAACGGAGCCAAGGGCCATAGCTTGGCCCATATCGCCATCAACCGACAGGCGGCCGGTCATGAAGGCTGTGGTCGGGTTGAGATCGCCGCTCATGATCTGCTGGAATGTTTCCACATCTGCAGACAGGGTGACGGCGGCGTCTTCGTCCGCGGCCCGAACGCCGGCGCTGTCCAGCATGATCGCGCCTTCGCCTTCGATTACGAATTTGGCCGCACCGCTGAAGGTGCCGCTCATCTTCTCGGCCAGGGCCTCCACGGCTTTGCCAATTATATCGCTCATTTCACTGTGTCCTTCACAATCTTGAAAGTCAGGGTCGTCAGACCCCCCCTCGCGTTCTACTGTCTGTCTACATGAGAGTACGAACAACCCTTTTCCAGTCTGCCGTTGCGGCACTATTTCTGAGCGGTCTGATTTTTCAGAGCTCAGGGCCAGTGCTTGCGCAAAGCGATGACGCTGAAAATGCCGAGAGTATCCCCTTGATGTTGTCGGACGAGGCCGAGGCGCCGCCCGGGGCTGACATCGCGGAGGCTCCGATCGATCGGCTGTTTCGCGAGCTGGCCAAGGAAGATCAGCCCGGCTGGCAACAGATCGAGGATGCGATCATCGCGGAATGGTCGCGATCTGGCAGCGCCGCCATGGATCTTTTGCTGACACGGGGTTTGAGCGCACTGGGCGATGATGACATCGACCTCGCTCTGGAGCATTTCACGGCCCTGACTGATCACGCCCCCGATTTCGCGGAAGGGTGGAACGCCCGGGCCACGGCCTTTTTTCGCGCGGATATGTATGGCCCGGCGCTCTCCGACATCGAGCGTACACTGGCGCTGGAGCCACGCCATTTTGGCGCGATGAGCGGCCTTGCGATTATTCTCGAACAAATCGGCTATCCGGAAGATGCCTATGCAACGTGGCAGTTGGTGCAGGCTATACATCCGCATCGACCGGCCGTAAAAGAAGCACTGGAACGTTTAGGTAAAGAGGTTGCGGGCCGGTCGCTGTAGCGCGGATCGGCCCGGGACAACGGCAGGGACAGCATGGACGGCAGCACTACGCGCGGGCAAGTCACGGCTGTTCTGGGCCCGACAAACACCGGAAAAACCCACTACGCCATCGAGCGGATGCTGGCCTATCGCACCGGTGTGATCGGCTTGCCCCTGCGTCTGCTGGCGCGCGAAGTCTATGACCGGATCGTCGAGGTGCGTGGGCCATCCGTTGTGGCGCTTGTGACCGGGGAGGAGCGTATCGTCCCCGAACGGGTGCAATACTGGGTGTGCACCGTTGAGGCGATGCCGGTGGGCCTTGGGGCGGATTTTCTTGCGGTCGATGAAATTCAGCTCTGTGCGGATCCCGAGCGCGGGCATATTTTCACCGACCGGTTGCTGCATGCGCGCGGTTTGCACGAAACCTTGTTTTTGGGTTCGGATACGATGCGCGGGGCGATTGCAGCCAAGGTGCCGGGCGTTCAGTTCAGCCGGCGTGAGCGGTTTTCCCAGTTGGCCTATTCCGGCTCCAAGAAGCTGAGCCGGATGATCCCGCGCTCGGCGATCGTCAGTTTCTCGGTCGATAATCTCTACGCAATCGCGGAACTGATCCGTCGCCAACGGGGCGGATGCGCGGTTGTCATGGGCGCGCTCAGCCCACGCACGCGCAACGCGCAGGTTGATCTGTACCAGAATGGCGAGGTCGATTTCCTCGTGGCGACAGATGCGATCGGCATGGGTCTGAACCTCGACGTCCGTCACATCGCGTTTTCGGGCCTGCGCAAATTTGATGGGCGCCGCATGCGCGATTTGATGCCCCACGAATTGGCCCAGATCGCTGGGCGGGCAGGGCGGTTCAAGACCGATGGCACCTTTGGCGTGACCGGTGAGGTGCACAAGATCGACGAGCAGATCGTCGAGGCCATCACCAGTCACCGGTTTGCTCCGATCCGGAAGCTGATGTGGCGCAACCATCGGCTCAACTTTGCCTCTGTGCCGCATCTGATCAGCAGTTTGGAGCAGCCCATCAAAGAGGATGAATGGCTGGTCAAGGGACGTGAAGCCGATGATCTGGCGGCCCTGCGCGCGATCGGAGAAGACCCCGACATTGCGCCACGCCTGAACAGCCCGAAAGATGTGGAACGCCTGTGGGACGTCTGCCGTGTGCCCGATTTCCGGGGCATTTCACCGGTGGAACATGCCCGTCTCTTGGCCCGAATCTTTGAGCATCTGCAAGACAAGGGGCAGCTTCCGGATGACTGGCTGGCGCGTCAGATCCGGCAGGTAGACCGCACAGATGGAGATATCGACACACTCAGCCGCAGATTGGCGCATATCCGCACATGGACGTATGTTGCGCAACGCTCTGGCTGGGTGGAAGATGAAATGCATTGGCGCGGGGCGACACGCGCTGTAGAAGATCGCCTGTCCGATGCGCTACACGGCGCATTGACCAACCGGTTTGTGGACCGGCGTACATCGGTGCTGCTGCGCCGACTGAAGCAGAAGGAGAGCCTTGTGGCCGAGGTGAACGAAAACGGCGAAGTGACAGTTGAAGGACAGGTATTGGGTAGCCTTCAAGGATTTCGCTTCCATCAAGATAAAGCCTCCAGCCCGGATGAGGCAAAGACAATGCGCCAAGCCGCTCTTGCAGCGCTGACGCCGCAATTCGCCTTGCGCTCGGACAGGTTTTACAATGCCCCCGACACGGAGATCGACTTTACCGAACAGGGCGGTCTCATGTGGGGCGAGCATGCGGTTGGCAAGCTGGTCAAAGGCTCGGAAACGCTCAAGCCACGGATTGAAGTCTTCGTGGATGAAGAGGCCGGGCCCGAGGTTGCTGAAAAGGTGGCGCGCCGTCTCCAGCATTTCCTTGATCGCAAGATCGCCGCGCTGTTTGAGCCGCTTGAGGCGCTGCAAAAGGACGAGGCGCTGACCGGGCTGGCCCGGGGGTTTGCCTTCCGCATGGTAGAGGCGCTGGGCATTTTGCCGCGCGATCAGGTGGCCGAGGATGTGAAGGCCCTTGATCAGGACATGCGCGGTGCGCTGCGCAAGCATGGCATTCGCTTTGGCCAGTTTACGATTTTCATGCCGCTTCTGCTCAAGCCAGCTCCGACGCGGCTGCGCCTGTTGCTGTGGTCTCTGGACCGTGATCTGGCGGAATTCCCGGAAAGCCCGCCGCCCGGGCTGGTGACAATTCCCGCGCCTGTGGATGCCCCGGAAGGCTATGACGCGATGGCCGGATACCGCGTTGCGGGCGCCCGTGCGATTCGGATCGACATGCTGGAGCGTTTGGCGGATCAGATCCGTTCTGAAGACACGCGGGGCGGCTTTGAAGCCAAGGCAGACATGCTGTCGATCACTGGCACAACGCTGGAGCAATTTGCCGATCTCATGACCGGGCTTGGCTATAAGGCCGAGCGAGGCGAGCGTCCCAAGCAGCGCGCGCCAAGGCCCGAGACCCCGGCCGCAGAGGCTGTCACACAGACAGAAGCTGATCCTTCCGCGGAGGCCGCAGCCGCCTCTGACGCCGCGCCGGCCGAAGCGCCCGTTGCCGAAGAGCAGGCCGCGACACCGGACACCCCTGACGCTGCCAGCGAAGCGGGTGCCGACACTGCCACTGAGGCCACAGCGGCAGAGGAAACACAGCCAGAGCAGGCAGAAACTGCTGAAGCGGACGCTGAAACCGCCGCCTCTGATCAGCCTGCGGAAATCGAGGTGTTTTACACCTTCTCCTGGGCGCCGCGTCGCCAAGGCAACCGCCGTGGCGGTCGCCCGCAAGGCCGTGATGGTCAGCGCGACGGTGGCGGCGGGCGCCGTGCAGGTGGTGGCAAGCCGCAAGGCAAGGGCAAGCCGCAAGGCAAGGGCAAGCCCCGTCGCGAGGGCGCCGGTGGTGGCCAGGGCAAAGCCAAGTCCTACGAGGCGCGCCCCCCCCGCAAGGAAAAGAAGATCGATCCGGACAACCCCTTCGCCGCAGCGCTCATGGGGCTGAAAGACCGTAAATGACGGCTATGCGGATCGCATCGGCATGAGCGGCACCGAGACAGGTGCCGCCAGCCTGCGCATCGACAAGTGGCTGTGGCAGGCGCGTTTCTTCAAAACCCGCAGCCTTGCGGCCAAATATGTGGGCGAAGGGCGCCTGCGTGTGAATGGCACGAAGATCTCAAAGCCCGCCCGGGCAGTCATGCCCGGCGACACGCTGACATTCCCGTTGCACCAGCATGTCAGGCTCATCCGGATTGAGGCGCTGGGCGTCCGCCGGGGGCCCGCCCCTGAGGCCCGTTTGCTCTACACAGATCTTGACCCGCCCCAGCCGAAAGCCCCAGATTTGTCTGCGCCTCAGCGCAGCGGACCCCGCCCCACCAAGAAGGATCGCCGCATGCTGCAAGCCAATCGCCTGACGGACCTTGATTGACCCCTTGATGCACGTTACCTCCCTGTGTGAACAAAAAGACCTGAGACAAAGATGACCTATATCGTTGGCGATAATTGCATCGCATGCAAATACACCGATTGCGTTGAAGTTTGCCCCGTGGATTGTTTCTACGAGGGCGAGAACATGTTGGTGATCCATCCTGACGAATGCATCGATTGCGGCGTCTGTGAGCCGGAATGCCCGGCGGATGCTATCCGCCCGGACACCGAGCCCGGGGTTGAGAAATGGGTGGAGTTCAATCGCAAATACGCAGAACTTTGGCCCGTTATCATCACGCGCAAGGATCCGCTGCCCGAGGCAGAGGAACGTGACGGTGAAACCGACAAGGTTGAGAAATATTTCTCAGAGGCGGCTGGCGAAGGGGGCTGATTCGATTCGGCGCAAGCCAATGCTTTGCCGCAGGCAACATACTGAAACTGTGCGATAAAGCGCCTACAGGCCGCTCGCTTTCTTGGAAAGCGTTTTTGTGCTACACTCGGCCACTAATGAGGACAAAACCCTGAAATACGTCCTGCTGTCGGACTCAGGCAGCGGATTTTGGCCAAAGGTCACACGCACCCTGGAAAGCCCCGCTTTCCTGAGGTGCTTTTTTCGCTCTGTAGCAGGGCGTTCGAAGGAAGGTTTGTATGACTAAAAGCAAGAAAGCAGATTTCCGCCCGGACGATTTCGTCGTCTACCCCGCCCACGGTGTTGGCAAGATTGTCTCCATCGAAGAGCAGGAAATCGCGGGCATGTCGATGGAACTGTTCGTGATTGCGTTCGAGAAGGACAAGATGACGTTGCGGGTGCCCACGCACAAGGCCACGGAAATTGGCATGCGGGCTCTGTCTGAGCCTGATGTGGTCAACCAGGCTATGAAAACGCTCAAGGGCAAGGCCAAGGTCAAGAAAGCCATGTGGTCGCGCCGTGCGCAGGAATACGAGCAAAAGATCAACTCGGGTGATCTGATTGCCATCGCCGAAGTGGTGCGCGATCTGCACCGCACGGATGATCAGCGCGAGCAGAGCTACTCCGAGCGTCAGCTGTATGAGGCTGCGTTGGAGCGCCTCACGCGCGAGATTGCCGCCGTATCTAGCGTTGACGAAGACACTGCGCAAAAGCAGATCGATGAAGTTCTGGTAAGCCGCGCCGCAGCTGCCTGATCTTTAGCGATCCAACACTCCTTGAAACGCCGTGCCCTGTACCGGGCGCGGCGTTTTCCTATTTAGCGTCCATGTATGGCGGCATGAACGGCGGGGCTGGCCTGACATCCTCGAACGGCAAGTGCTGGCGCGCCGCCTCAGCTTAGGTGGGTAGGGGGGCGTCGCGTTTTGGTTCGTGCATGACGATCTGGCTTTGCACGCGGGCGACGCCGTGATGGGGCAACAGCACATCATGGACCAAGCGGTGCAATTCCCTCAGATCCGAGCAATAGACCCGCAGCAGGTAGTCAGCCTCGCCCGTCAGCGTCCATGCGGCAACGATCTCGCGGCGCGTGTCCAGCAGCGTTGCGAATTCCCGCGCCGTTTCCTTGGAGTGGGACGCCATCTGCACTTGCACAAAGGCTTGCACGCCGAGGCCAAGCGCCTCTGGATCCAATTGCGCGCGGTAGCCAGTGATCACCCCGGCGGCCTCCAACCTCTGCCGCCGCCGCCCGACCTGACTGGCTGACAGGTCCAACATCTGACCGAGTTTTTCCGACGTGGTTTGGGCATCGCTTTGCAGCGCAAGCAGCAGTCGATTGTCAGTTGAGTCGCGTTCCATGCGGGTAAATTGCGTTATCTATTCTGATTTTGCAATAAAGTCGCGCGTTTTTGACTGAATCTATGAAAAGTCGCGCGCATCTCGCATGGAAAAAGCAGGATACTTGCAAGACACTCAGATTTTGGAGCACATATGGGACCGTTTCCGCATGACGCCCCCAGGGCGACGATCACCCCCGAAAACCCGGCCGGAACCGATGGGTTCGAGTTCGTTGAATTCGCCCACCCTGACCCGGAAGTGCTGCGCAGCCTCGTTGCCAAAATGGGCTACACCCATACCGCAACCCACCGCAGCCGCGCGATTGAGCTGTGGCAGCAGGGCGATATTTCCTACCTGCTCAATATGGAACCGGGCAGCCATGCCCTGCAATTTGCGCAGGAACATGGTCCGTGTGCTGCGTCGATGGGGTGGCGCGTTGCCGATGCCCAGCATGCCTTCGCCCATGCCGTTTCAAAGGGCGCAGTGCCATATGAAGGGCCTGGCAAGGTTATGGATGCTCCGGCGATCGAGGGGATCGGCGGCTCTTTGATCTATTTCATCGATCAATATTACGATGAGAACCCCTATAACGAGGAGTTTGACTGGATCAGCGATGCCCATCCTGCGGGCGTTGGTTTCCAGTATCTCGATCACCTCACCCACAACGTCCACAAGGGCAACATGGATGTCTGGTTCCGGTTTTACGGGGATCTGTTCAATTTCCGCGAGATCCGGTTTTTTGACATTGAGGGCAAGTATACCGGGTTGCTGTCCCGGGCACTGACATCCCCCTGTGGCCGCATCCGTATTCCAATCAATGAAGATCGCGGAGAAACCGGGCAGATCGTGGAATACCTCAAGCGCTACAATGGAGAAGGCATCCAACATATTGCCGTGGGCACAAAGGATGTCTCTCTGTATGACGCGGTTGACGCGATTGCAGAGCGTGGCATTCGCTTCATGCCAAAACCACCTGAAAGCTACTATGATCTGAGCTACACGCGTGTCGTGGGCCATGACGAGCCCAAGGATCGGATGATCAAACACGGGATCCTGATCGATGGCGAAGGGGTCGTTGATGGCGGAGAGACGCGCATCCTGCTGCAAATCTTTTCCAAAACGGTGATCGGCCCGATCTTCTTCGAGTTTATCGAACGCAAGGGGGATGACGGCTTTGGTGAGGGCAACTTCAAGGCCCTGTTCGAGTCGATCGAAGCGGATCAGATCGCGCGGGGCGTGCTGACGTCTGCCGAGACGTGAGCCAGATCGGTGGGCGCTGCCTCAGCCGCGGGGCATCCGCAGGGTGATGTTGCGCCCGCCCTTTGTATAGCGCAGCTCGCCATCCCCAATGGCGGCCACGCGGCCCCCATCGAGCCGGTCTCCGATCTTGAGATTGAGCACGCGCCCGGATGGCATGCGCACAAGCGCGCGCCGGTCATTGGGGGTGCCAAACACACCGAGCAGGTTGACACGGCCAAGGCGGATCCCGTTTTCAACGGTCGCCTGTCGGGCAACAGAGACTGGCGTTGGATTATCTGGCTGCAGGCGCTGGGCGCGTTGCAGCGCCGGGCCAGAGCGGCCTTCGTCCTGCCCGTCATCCTGATCGGCATTGCGCGAGGGCCGTGGCAGACCCGCGGGGCGGGCACGCGGGATGAGCGAGGCCTTGACGGCGAGTGGGCTGGCTCCGGCGCGTCCGGCTGCAGCGGCCTCTGCGCGGGCTTTGACGGCAAGATCTTCCTCCTCGCGGCGCGCTTCTTCCGCACGTTCGGCCAGCAGCGCGGCTGCGCGCTCCTCTACCGCGTCGGGCCGCACCAGCGGGCGCAGGCTGGCGAGCTCCTCAAGAGTGCGTCCGCCCAGACGGGTCCGCTGCGCGGTCTCTGACAGGGTGTCAGGCCGGGCCAGGGGCCGGAACCCGGCCAAACGCTCCTGCGTGCCAGGGGGGCTACTGGGGGCGGTTTCTTCCGCAGCGCCGGGGCGTCTTGGAGGCTCGATGGTGGGGCGTCCCGCGATCACCAGGATGCCATCGGGATTGCGGGTGCCGTCAGGCGTTGGGGTCACCAGACCGTCCGCCCCGAGCAGAATGTCGCTGCCCGGCGGAAGGGGCGGAGACTGGCGCTGCAGCGCGTCGTCCCGGAGGAACCTGCGGTTGCGCGGCAGATCCACCGCATCGCTGCCCCGGATCACAGGATCGATCGAGGTGAGATAAAGCTGGTTGAGGCCGGTTTCGTCCGAGGGTTCCGGGCGGGGCGGTGCCGCTTGCCAGATGCCTGTGGCTGCATATTGGGCCGCAGTTTCCTCCGGTGACATGAGAACCACTTCGGGCTCTTCATCGTCGAGGAGGTCTGTAAAGTCGGGGTCGTCGAAGGGCAGCTCTGCGGTTGGCGCAGATGTGCCCGGTGATGGTTGCGCCGTGGGCGCGGGCAACCTGGCGAGGCGTTGGTCGGCCACGCCCGTTTCTGGTGCACGTGGCAGATCCGGTGTGACTGCCGGGCCCGGGCCCGTGGCAGGCAGTTGAATGGCGGTGGCTTCGGCGGCGCCGTCGGGGCGCTCCCTGCCTGGCAAAACGGGCAGAAGGCTGGGGGGGGCATCTCCGTCCACCGTGGCCGTCGGGCCCGCGTCTGTTTCGGGCAGGGATGGGGCCGGGATGGGCGCTGCCACACGATCGGGTGTGGCGATCGCCAGTTCTGTTGGGGATTGCGGTGCATCTCCGCGCCACCAAGCTTCGATCTCGGCGCGATAGGCGAAATTCGCCCAGATGCCGAGGACCATGAGCAGCAAGATCAGGCTGCCGACAGCGATGAGCCCGGCGCGGCCCGGGGGCGATCCCGCTTGGGCAAGACGCTGTTCCTTGCGGGCTCCGAATGTTGTCAGTGCCTCTTCTTCTTCGGCACGGGGGTCCGGCTTGGGCGCAGGGGCTGCGGTCAGCGAACTGGCCGTTGTGGCGAGGAAACCGCTGAGGCCCGCTTCTTTCGGTGCCGTATCCGGGCGGGCGGCCACAAGTGCGGGCGCTTTGGGCTCTTCCAGCGTGGGGGGAAGCGGCGTTTTCTCGATGGATGGCGGGGTCGCCGGTGGTTGCCCCTCGGCGGTGACATCGGTGTCAGGCTCAGGTGTGGCTGGGGCCTTGCTGCGGATCGATGCAAAACCCAGAAGGGGCTTTGCGGCTTTGGGCTTTGCAGGGGGCGCTTTGGCTGCTTTGGCCTTTGGTGCCTTGCGCTTTGCAGGCGGCTTTGCAGCTTTTGAACCTGCCTTTGGCTTCTTCGCAGACGGCGCAGGTGCGTTCGACACAGGTGCCGGCGTGTCAGCCTGTGCCGCGGGCGTTTCAGTGGAAGACGCGGCGGAGGTGGCTGCCCGGCGTCGGCTTGAAAATGTCAGCGGGGAGGGGCTGTCAGCCGCGGGCGGAGCGCTGTCTTGGGGGGGCTGGACGTCTGCTTCGGCTGCCTTTTCAGGCGTAGGTGCCGTTGGGCTTTCATCCGTCGCAATGGGGCTGTCCTGTGGCGCGTCTGCCGTATCGGGCTGGGCGCTGGGCGCGGGCGGCGCACCTGGTTCTGGGTTCGGGGCGGTTTCGGCGGTTTCTGAAGCGTTGGCTTTTGCATCGCTGTCAGGTTGCCCAGAGGCGGGGGTGTCTGACGATGCAGGCTCCGGTTCAGCCGCCTGCGGTGTCGGGTCTGGCTGCGCTTCAGCGGCAAGCTCTGCCAGCAGCGATGCCAAGGCAGCGGCTGTTACCTTGCCCACGATTTCAATTGCGGGAATGTCTGGCCGGGTGGTGGCCTCTGGCCGCGTGCTGCGGGCATGTGCTGTTGCGCCAAACCAGGGAGCCTGTCCAAACCGATCAGGCTGAGGGCGTGCGGTATGGCCAATCGGGTTTAGGCCGTGTTCCGTGGTAAAGGCTTCGGCCTCTTGCAGTGTTTCGCGGGCAACAACGGCGATCCGCAGCCGGTCATCCTCGGTGTGCCAATCATAGACAAGCTCTGCCACGGGATAGGGCGTCGCGCCTTGCAGAGCGGTTTCTATGCGCGCTTTATCCGCCACCTCATCGAGGCCGCTGGCGGAGGCGGAGGTATACAGGATTTGGCTGTCGGGCAGGATGAGCAGGGTCTCGAAGGCGTCTCCGCCCACTTGCACAGCTGTGCTGCGCAGGCTCGCGAGGTCTGTCGCAAGATCGGCGCTGTCAAAGTGGGCTGCGCAAATCTCTACCCAGCCTGCTCCGGTATCGTGGAGCAGACGCACCGCATCTTGACTGAGATCGAGGGCGAGATTGGTCGCCATATACGCACCCGAATGCCTATTTCTCTCCATCGCCGGAAACCCGGCTGGGCTGGCGCCTGCCCGTCGGCAAGCGGAGCGCTCCCAGCGTTCCCCAACGCGCGCCATCCAGCCAACCCGCCTACTATAGCAGTTGGCGGCTCTTGAAAACAGCACCTTTGCCCAGACATATGAAAGGCAACCCTTAAACGGAGGAAAAGAAATGAAACGCCGTAGCATGATTGGGTGGGCGGGCGTCTGCCTGCTTTTGGCCATCGCGGTTCCGGTTGGGGCCTCCGCCGAGCAGAGCGGTCGCCTACAGGTGAGCGGAGAGGGGCTGGTGACCGCTGTGCCCGACAGCGCAGAATTGCGCCTTTCCGTGCTCTCGACTGGGCCACGTGCAAAGCCTGCGATGGACGAGCTGGCAAGGAAACTGGCGGATGTGCTGGAGGCGCTGAAAGCTTCAGGGATTGCTGAGCGCGATCTTCAGACCACTTCGCTGCGGCTCGATCCGGTCTTTGCCCCTTACAATGACAGGGAGCCGGGGCAAGCCCCCAAGATCGACGGCTATCGAGCCAGTACGGGCCTCACCATCCGGGTTTCGGAGATTGGCAATCTGGGGGATGTGGCAGACAGTGCTCTGTCGGCAGGCGCAAACCGGTTTGAGGGCGTCAGCTTTACCTTGTCGGATTCAACCCAGCAGATGAGCCTTGCGCGCACCCTGGCTGTGGAAGACGCCATGCGCAAAGCCACAACCTATGCCGAGGCGGCAGGCGTGGCATTGGGCGATATCCGGGAGATTGCAGAAGCCGGTGCCCGCACCAGCCCGCCCATGATGGCCATGGCGGATATGCGCTCGGAATCTACGCTTCAAATGGCCCCGGGCGAATTGGAATTCCGCGCGACGGTCAACATGGTGTTTGACATCAGCCCGACCAATCCCTGATCTGGCGGCGGTGCCGCTCGCGCGTCTTTGCGCAGCACCGATGAACGAAGAAAACGCCGCCCCATTGGGCGGCGTTTGTTGTGTCTCTGGCGACAAAAGCCCGCCCCCGCTAGGGGCGGCGCATTCAGGTTCTCGGGACATACATCACACACCTACCGCGGACTTTCCGCGGTAGGTTTCTGTTTTATGTGACAAAGCGTCGAGGCGATATGGACTGATTTTAGGGAAGATTCTCCCTGAAGGGTGCTCCGCGTCAGGTGCGCTTCTTCTACGGTTTTGGCCAGTATCGTCAGTGTTTATGCCGCAAGCCCATCAAACCACGCCGATATCGCGAACGATGATTAGC
>JAKVBK010000026.1 GCA_022447275.1 Oceanicola sp.
AGACAGAAATTAAATTGTGCGGCACCAAGTACTGCGCAAACATGGCACAATAGCCGGAGCAGCAGAACGCCAAATACACTTTCGAAATCACAGCTTGGATGGCAATCTAGCAGCAATCCAGCACCGAGATCTTAAAATACCATGGTGTAGGGCAATAAAAAATCGCAATTCAGACGCAACCCTTGCTCGGTTCAACACCAAAAATGGGAGGAATATCTCAACTCGGGGAGGGAATGCTGCCAGAAGCGATGCATCAGCAGCACAGCCGCTACAGACAATCCAAGAATCAGGCCGGCCCAAATGCCAACGCCGCCCCATTCCAGCCTGAACCCCAATAGATAACTCACGGGCAGGCCAACACACCAATATGCAAAAGCTGCCTGTAGCATGGGTATGCGCGTGTCTTGCACACCGCGCAACATACCCAAAGCCATGACTTGCAGCCCATCCGCCAGCTGAAACAATGCCGCCATGGCCAGAAGGGTTGTTCCAAGGGCAAGGATCGCATCACGCTGAAGGTCTTCCGGATCAATAAAAGAGCCAATCAGCAGCTCAGGGAAAAGGACAAACACCACCATCGTGAGCAGCGCAAACGCCACTGAAACGACAATCGCAGCGCGCCCACCCTGTGCCAAACCTTCGGGATCTCTGCGCCCCAAGGCGCGCCCTGCCCGTACCGTAGCTCCGTTGGAAATGCCCATGTGAAACATGAAGGTGGCCGAGGCAATCTGGATTGCGATGCCGTGGGCCGCGACAGGCACGGTCCCGAGGCTGCCCATCATCAAGGTGGAGGCCAAAAAGAGCCCGCTTTCGCTGAAATTTGTCAGACCGATTGGCCATCCCAAGTGAAACACCTTGCCCATAGCTGCGATGTCCGGGCGCCAGAGCCTGTGAAACAGCGCATGTTCGGGAAACATCCTGCGTGCGTAGACAATCAGCAAAACGAAAGAGGCCGCCTGAACGATGACAGACCCAAGAGCAGCCCCCCGCAGGCCCAGTTCGGGCAGCCCAAAGTTGCCAAAAATCAATCCGTAATTGACAACGGCATTGATCGCCGCAGCGGTCAACGTAACCCACAGGACAACGTTGGTTTTTTCCAGAGCCGCAAGATAGCTTTTCAGCACCATCACCCCGAGCGCTGCCGGCAAGCCCCACATGGCGATGCGCAGATACTCTTGCGCAGCGTTTGCCAGCTCTGCAGGCTGCCCCAAAAGCTGCAGGATCGGCGCTGAAAACATCATGGCGGGCAAAGCGAGTACGGCAAAACCGAAGCTCAGCCAAAGACCCATCCGCGTTGCACGCCGCAAGGCAATCTGATCTTCGCGCTCTGCGGCCTCTGCCACAAGTGGCATGACCGCCCAACCAAACCCGGACCCGACCAAAAATAAATTGAAAAACCAAGCGGTTCCCAACACGGCAGCCGCCAATGCATCCACCGAATACCAGCCCAGCATGACGGTATCGGTGACCGAAATCGCGATCTGAGCCAGATGGCCGCCTGTCAAAGGCAGTCCCAACACGAGCAACGCGCGAATGTTGGGCATCAAGGAATGTCGGGGGTCCCTGTCAGAGGGCGTCGATGGGCTGGCCATGCACAGCGGGTATCTCGGCACAACAATCGTTGCAAGCGAAATGGGCGGATTGGCTGAACCTGACGCCTTGGTGTTCGGCCATTCCCCGGTCGCACGGCGCGTCACGGCTCAGGCCCCCTCTCTTTGGAAAAAGCCCCGCTGCTGCGCAGTGCCTGCGCCCTCATCTAAAAGTAGTTTTCAGGTCCGTTACAAAAGGCGTAATGTTGGTGCGCAACTCCGGCTCTGCCCGAAACGGGGCCCAACCACAGGGTATCTGGGGGCGAGCCTTTGACATGGAGCACCAGGCTATTGGCGTGGGAGCGGCAGATCTGCGGCGTTGCGCGCAACCTCCTCTTCCAAACCTTGGGAATAGATTGTCGCTTGCCGACGCCCGGCAAACTTGGACGCGTAAAGCGCAGTATCTGCCTTGTGCACGAGATCTGCGGCGGTATCGCTATGTGCGCCCTGCGCCACCGCAATCCCTATGCTGGCGGAGATTTCACAGGCCTGCTTTCCAAACGGCAAAGGTTCTTCGATATGCGCGATCATCCGGCCGGCAACGTCCAGCAGACTGCCCACGTCTACGAAGCGCACAAACAGGATGGAAAACTCGTCCCCTCCGACGCGCGCAACCAGATCACTGGCGCGTGTTTCCTTTTTGAGGACCGCCGCGACCTTTGCCAAAACAGCATCCCCGGCAGCATGGCCCAGCGTGTCATTCACTGCCTTGAAGAAATCCAGATCGATTTGCATCACGGCGAAGGGCGCACCGTTTTCGATGCAGCGCATCAGGGCAGCATCGAAAGCGCGCCTGTTTGCCAACCCTGTCAAACCATCCGAAAGCGCCTCGGCTTCTGCACGCTGCTTATCGCCCTGCAGACGCATGTTGAGTTTGCGCTGTTCTTCTTGGGCGGCCGATTTCGCCTCGATCAAAAAGAGCATCTCAATGGTGAGGTCTGTGCAGGCGAAATCCCCACAGGTCAGATGAAAATGCTCAACCGCCGATGTCACCGCGTAGCCAAAAGACAGGTTAAGCAGTGCTCCGCCATCATGGGTTGGAACGCACAGACCTTTCATCGGGATCTCTGGCTCTGTGGCAAGTCGAAATCGAACTTGGCCCCCATCTGCAGCCCGCAAGCCGGCAAGATCCTGAATGCCACGGGGCTGCAAAACCCCCATCAATGCCTTGAAGCCCAGCCCCTCTAGCGGCACGGGAGAGACCTGACCCAGCGTGGGCCCCACATGGACCACATGGCCATCGGCTGCGATTTGCAGATGCATGGGCATCAGCCTGTCCAAGGCAGCCGGTGCCAGCAAGGCAGCCCCCATCAGCGCCTGCGCATCAAGCCTCGGCAACGCCATTAGTTTGCTCCCCCGGCCCCAAGCGAAAAGGCATTGCCTTCCGCAAAGGACAGCGCGGCCAGATGTAATTCAATGAAACCATCAGTTCCGCCAACAGGATCATGCCCTTCCATCAGAACCAACGCGCCATAATCATCCGCCAAGGCCCGCATCGCACCGCAGATAACCCAGATGAATTCCGCATGCGCACCCCGCACCCACAGGCAAAATTGTCCGTTTCCCCTTTCCTCCAGTTCGAGGCGCGGAAACTCCAAATCGGGCACAGCCAGTTTTACACGTTCCGGCAAATCATCCAGCGATGCCAGAAAATCCCCAAAGCTATCGCCGCTAAAACGCAGCAATCGGCGGATCGCCTTTGTGTTCGAATGGGTAACCAGATAGGTGCCCACGTCTTCTAAAACCGCCTCGCGGGGCTTGTTGAGACGCTGAGAAATCGCCTCTAAAACCGCGTGGGTAAGCCGATCATCATAGTGCAGCATGGATTCAAATGTTGCAGGCTCCAGCCCCGCGCAGCGCGCCACATCCTCCCACGCCATTTGGCCGTAAGTATCGCGCACAAAGCACTCAATAGATCGATTTACCAGGCCGTGCATGATGTCCCCAACTGCGATGTAGCTGTTGTGGCTCATCCGGGGTTAATATCCCGCCAAAGTTCTGCAGGTGTCTAAAAACTGAAGCAGTTTATTGGCTCGCGCCTGTCAAATCCCAAGCACCTTCAGAAATCCGTTGGGGCGCCCCCTTCCGCTTTGCGGCGCGCGACAAAATCAGCCAGCGCATCGCGCACGGCTATGTCCATCGGTGGTGGCTCAAAACTGTTCACAATCTCTTTCCACATCCGGTGCGCCCGATCAGCTGTCCAGACATTGCCCGCCAAATCAAAGGCCTCAAAGTTCGACCAATCTGACACAAAGGGTTGATAGAAGGCCGTTTCGTACCGCTCCTGAGTATGCTCACAGCCGAAATAGTGGCCGTTGGGGCCAACCTCAGCCACTGTGTCAACCGCAAGGCTGCCGGGATCCGTCGCCGTGATAGCCGGATCGAAATACCTTTGGATCATCTGCAACACTTCGCAATCCATCACGAATTTTGCCGGGCTTGCAATGAGACCGCCCTCGAGCCAGCCCGCCGCATGATAGACGACATGTGTGCCAGACTGGACCGCAGACCAGAGCGCGTTCGATGTCTCCCACATGGCCTGCCCATCGGGCACATTGGCCGCGCAGGAGCCCGATGCCCGCATCGGCAGCCCATAAAACCGCGCCATTTGGCCTGTCATTTGAGTGGCCCGCATATATTCCGGCGTTCCAAAGGCAGGCGCGCCGGTTTTCATATCCACATTTGAGGTGAACGTGCCAATGACGCAGGGGCATCCCGGCCGCACCCACTGAAACAGCGCAATCGCACACAGAGCCTCCGCCAGCGATAGAGCAACCGCACCGGCCATTGTCACCGGCGCCATCGCACCGGCCAGCGTGAAGGGGGTGACGAACACTGCCTGTCCCCGGCGCACCATGCGCAAACAGCCGTCAATCATCGGCCAATCATGTTTGAGCGGTGAGGTTGAATTGATGTTGGTGTAAAGACGCGGCTCGGCCTCAAAGGCCTCATGGGACAGTTCAGAGGCAATCCGCACCATTTCCATGACATCTTCAACGCGCTCAGGCCCAAGACTATAGGCATGGGCCACCTTGTCGGTCAGCGTGAGTTTGTCGAACAGCACGTCGAGATGGCGGACAGAGGCGTGCACATCGACGGGCTCGACGGGATATCCCCCGGCGAAATGCATGCAATTGAAATATTGGGTGAGCTTGAGCAAATCGGCGCATTGCGCCCGTGTTCCGGGCACCTTCCCAGTATCGGCATCCCAGTAATTCGGCGGTGAAGAGACATTTCCAAACAAGATCGTCTTTCCGCCCACGTGCAATTTACGGGCGGGATTGCGCGGCGTGATTGTGAATTCCGATGGGGCATGGCCGACCATCTCCATCACCCAGTCACGCCCCATCCTGACATTGCTGCCCTCCACGGTGCAGCCGGCTTGCGCAAACAGCGCAAGCGCTTCCTCATTCAGAAATTCGATCCCTGTTTCTTCGAGGATGCGCATGGCGGCATCATGGATCGCCAGAACCCCTTCTTCGGTCAATGGCTCAGTTGGACGATCAATGTTTTCCGGCAAGTGCCAAGGCATTTGTGAAATGACCTCTGGCGCTGTGCGCCGCACATTGCCGGCCCGCCCACCTGACCGCCGACGACGGGCTGGCTTTGCGCGTGCTGCGTCAGGGGATGTCGAGGCGGTTTCAGTCATTGTCGTCTCCTTGCGGTAGACTCAGCCTGACAGCCTTGCACTCAATCCACTTGCCCGATTCCGACAAAAAATGGTCAACTCGGCCCCGCTTGAGCGCCACCCTCAGGGATCAGATGTCATCCAGCCAACGCGGAATCTCGCCAATATCCCGCAGCACGACATCCGCATGGGGCGAAAGTTCCTCCCGGGGGGCAACACCCGTCAGAACACCAATCCCAACCATGCCCGCGGCATGGGCTGCGTGCAGGTCATGTGTGCTGTCGCCGACCATGGCAATTTCCTGCGGAGCAAGGCCCATCTGCTCTGCAAATGCCAAAAGTTGGCCGGGTTCAGGTTTGCCTCCATAGCCACTGTCAAAGCCTACGATAAAATCAAATAAATGGGTGACATTGGCCCTGCCAATATGGGCGCGTGCCCCGGCTTCACTGTCATTGGTTGCGACACCCAGGGCCAAACCTCTTTCACGCAATCCCGTAAGATAAGGCTCCAACGGAACTGCCGGAACCAGTGGCGCCCGCACCACCGAACGCTCCATCAGGGACAAAATCTCAGCACGTGACACGTCTGGCACGCTGCCACAAACGAGTTCCAGCACCTCATCCTGCGTGCCGGCAATCACCGGGCTTTCTGGCGCAAAGCTTGCGGTGTCGAGGTCAAGCCAGACAGCCTGCGCGAGCTTCTCCATACGGCCCGGCACCCCCTCTGAAAGCTCTGTGATAAAGGAAACGGCCCAGGCGCCCCAAGTGCCCTGAAAATCAAACAGCGTACCATCTTTATCGAAAAGCAGGCCCTTGAGCGGGCGGGCAGGATTATTCATCTCATGTCCAATGGGGGTCTGCGCCGCCTGGGAGGGCGCCGCGCGCTTGCAGCACGGTTTCAGGTTGGATCGAGGCCGCAGTGGCAAAACCCATGATCCAGGCATCATCCATGAGGATGAAATCCAGCACAGCAGCCAGCACTTCAGGATCTTGTGCCCGTTCGCGCAAATCGCTGTGCGTCACACCCCCGGCGCCGAGGAAAACGCCAAGAAGATCTTCCTCTGCCGCCAGCCAACCCAAGGCCTGCAATGCGAGGATTTCCGCCTGTCCCTGTGTCATTTTTCCGCCTATTGAATACCTTAAACGGTTTGGTTTCGCGTTTGGAAAGGTTTTCTTAACCATCGTCGCGCATGTGTTAAGGAGTAACAGCGCATTGGGCAAGTCTGCGGCGTAACGCAGGGCTTGGGGGGCGCGCAGGGAGCGAGAATGCCAGGCCGTATACTCATAGTTGATGACGTCGCGACCAACAGGGTGATCCTGCGCGTCAAGCTTTCTGCAGCCAGGTATCATGTACTTGAAGCCGCCGATGGGATCGAAGCCCTTGAGATTGCACGCAGAGAAAAGCCAGATCTGATCCTGATGGACCTGTCCATGCCTGGGATGGATGGCTTGGAAGTGTGCCGGAACCTCAAGGCAACGGCTGAATGCGCCAAGATCCCCGTTGTCATTTTTTCTGCCTATCGTGAAACCCGGATCAAGCTGCGCGCCCTCGAGGCCGGTGCAGAAGAGTTCATGTCGAAACCCTTCGATGAGATCGCATTGATGGCCCGCATTCGGAGCTTACTGCGCGCCCGCCACATTGCGCAGGAACTGTCTTTGCGCGACGGCACCTCTCGCGCACTTGGCCTCGCCGAAGCGGGCGCTGACGGTCTGGATGTGCCGGGCAGCATTGCCTTAGTGGCCGGCGAAAATCAGGAAAGTGACGCCTGGCGCAAGCTGCTGCAGCCCCTTGTGCACCACAAGGTCAAGACCATGAGCATCGAAGAGGCGCTGTCCGGTGACACTGGCGCTGATCTGTACATGATTGCCTGCGATATGTCGGGCTCTGGCGATGGGCTGCAGTTGATCCCCGAACTCCGGGCCCGGGAAGAAACCCGACATTCAGCAATCGTTGTGCAGTTGGGCGAGAACTCGCGGTCACAGGCCGCAATGGCCCTTGATCTTGGGGCCTCCGATATCCTCATTGCCCCGCTGGACCCCGAAGAGATGGCGCTGCGTTTGTCGACCCATTTGCGCCGCAAACATGATGCAGACCGTCTGCGCCGGAAAGTGGCGGACGGGCTGCAAATGGCTGTCACAGATCCTTTGACGGGCCTTTATAACCGGAGATATGCGATGTCGCACCTGACGCGGGTGCGTGAACATGCCCGCCGCGAAGGCCGCAGCTTCGCTGTGATGATGTTGGATCTGGACAATTTCAAGCTGGTCAATGACACCCACGGCCATGCGGCGGGTGATCTGGTGCTGCGCTCGGTTGCCGAACGTATCGCGAGCAATCTGCGCGGCGTTGATCTGCTGGCACGCATCGGGGGCGAAGAGTTCCTTGCAGTCTTGCCGGATTGTTCTGCCGAAGATGCGGCGCGCGCAGCCGAACGCCTAAGGGCAACGGTGGAGGCGACGCCGGTACCGGTCGGTCTAGGTTCTGAAGGCAAGCCTTTGCTGGTCCAGCAAACGGTTTCCATTGGCGTTGTCGCTGTCGGACCATATGGCGACACAGATACCCGTTTGATGATTTGCCGGTCTGAAGACGCCTTGCTCGAGCAGGCGGACCGCGCTCTCTATCGTGCGAAACTGTCTGGCCGAAACAGTGTGACAGTTGGCCAGATGGCTGCCTGAGCGAAACGCGTACTTCGGCGCAGCTTCAAAATAAGCAAATTGTCTGCGCTCGGATCAGGGGTCGGTTAGCAGAACAGATCTAATCGCGCGGAGCACGCGGTCCCTTGCGTGCTTTCATGTTCGCAACGATCCGGTCTGCAAAGGCGGCCCGTTCCGCATCGCTCATTCTCGCCACATGCATCGAAAGGATTTCAAAGCCCTGCTTCTGAATGCCCGCGACGGCTGAAACATGCTGCTGCAAGGCCGCCTCAAAGCGCGCCGGATCAAAAGGTACGGAACGCAAGGCTTCTGTGGCCTCCACCAAACTACCGCGCAGGTTGCGACTGCTTGCGCGCAGCCCCGGGCGACGCGCGCGCAAGTCAGGGCCAAGAGCTGCAAGATCGTCGGCCGTAAGCGCTCTTTCAAAAGGCCCGACGCCGAGTTGACGGATTGATCTGTCCGGCCCCTTGCGGCGATCTTCATTCAGGAATGAGCCAACAACCACCCCAAGCACCAGCAGGTTCAACGCAAGGCTTGCAATCAGCAGCACGCGCAAACGCTGCGATGGGCGCGGCGGCTGGGCAGCCGGTTCGACAGGATCAGCCATGTTCAGCCCTCATCAAGATAGGTTGTGATCAGCTCTTCCCCATCGGGCAGAGCGATTGCGGCTTCCGCGGCAAGGCCGAGTTGCGCTGTCACGGCGCTGACCGCATCGGGCGGACTGATACCGATCCAGACGCCCGCCAGCGTGGCCGTTGCAAGAGACGCCGCAGCGGGCCAACCGCCAAGCGTGTCGAGGAGCGTACCTAACCAGCTTCTCGTCGGCACAGAAGGCGCCGGACGCGCAGCGAGCGGCTGCGCGGGCGGTTGCATCGCGAGCGCATCATCAAGTACGCGCGCCATCAACTCCGGTGACGGCTCGGGCTGGGCGCTGCGCGCGGCATCAAAAAAGATGTCCAGATCCACGTCCAGCGCCTGAGCGGATGGGTTTGACAGATCGCCCGGCCCATCGGGCGTCGGTTTATGCTTTCGCTTATCCGTCATGATCATATCCCAAAGCTTCGCGTTTCTCGGCAAGCGCAGCGGCCAGTGCCCGCTTGCCGCGCGCAGTCAGACTTTCTACCGCACGCACGCTGATGTCCATAATTTCGGCAATCTCGGGATTGCCAAGGCCTTCTATGTGACGCAGGACAACCGCCTGTCGCTGCCCATCGGGCAGGCTTTGAAGGGCGCTTTCCAAAGCTGCTATCCGCGCCTGTTCTTGCAAAACATGCTCCGCCCTTGGCGCGTCATCTTCAGGCTCGGGGATGGCGTCAATGTCCACGCCCTGCCGTCCTTTCCGGCGCAGCCGGTCCGTGCATAGATTGGCCGTGACAGTAAACAGCCATGTGGAGGGTTTGGCAGTGCCTGCCTGCCAGTTCGGCGCAACTTTCCAAAGCCGCATCAGAGCGTCCTGCGTCACGTCCTCCGCCTCTGCCCGATCCCCCAGCAGACGCATTGCATGGGCAAAAACGCGCGGCGTGAGCCGCAGCGTAAGGGTCCTTGCTGCCGCCTGATCACCTGCAGCATACGCTGCAAGCAGTGCGTCGTCGGAAAGATGATCCATCCTGTCCAGAGGCATCCCAGCTCATACCCCGCCAATCCGGGGCGTTCCTAGTTCGGTAGCGGGTCTGCCTTTGCATGGCAATCCGGCAGACCCTTGAGCAGTCCGGGGAAACGGCGCACGCAGGCACCTGCTCCCCTGACAGAACCGATTAGTCGCGCTGGCCACCCTTACGGCCCTTGCCTTCGCCTTTTCCGCCGCGACGCTCTTCCATGCGTTCCTGGGCTGAGGCGAACTCTTCGGCATCCAGAACACCGTCGTCATTGGCATCCATGCGCTCAAAGATCCTTGCGGGATCAAAGCGACGGCCCTTCTCACGCCCGGCCTCGAGTTCTTCTGCGGACAGGGCGCCGGACTCATCTGCATCAAGACGCTCGAACTGCCGCGCAATCCGGCGCTCCATGCGCTCGCCCATGCGGGCCTGGGCTGCGGCCAGCATCTCTTCGCTGGTCAACTCGCCATTGCCATCAGCATCGGCTGCCGCAAAACGCTCTGCCGCCTTGATGGCGCGCACTTCGTCCATCTCAGCCTGCGTGACCTCACCATTTCCGTCGAGGTCGAATTCAGCAAAGCTGGCAGTGTCTTGCGTCCCTTCGCGGGCCTGCACGCTGACAGCGGCGACGGCACCGAGGCCGATCAGGCCAGCAAGCAGGGCGATGCGTGCGGTATGTGTCTTGGTTTCCATTCTTGCTTCCTTTCGTTTCAATCTGCTCGATCAGGTTTTCGGGACGCTGTGTCCGTCTGTTCGATGCAGGTAAAACGGCGACGGTTTGGATTTCCGTCGCAACTCCGTCAAAAAAAATTTTGGGCCCGGGAAGAGCAGTCCTTTCAATGCGCCACACAACCTAATGGCGACACGGCGCCGCATGACAGTTTGGACCATCGCAAATACGGGCAAGGGCAACTAACTCCCCTAGCGAAGCGGGTGGCAGATCACTCGGCTCAGCACACTACCTTCGGGGGGCAAGCCTTGGACACACAGACAAATGTCGCCACTGCACATGTAGAGGACGAGCGTCCGCTTTGGCCCGCGCTGCGACGCGGGTGGAAACGTCGGTGTCCAAGCTGTGGTGCAAACACCTTGTTTGAGGGCTACCTGAAAACCAGCGAGGCCTGCCCGGCCTGCGGTCAGGAATTCCACCACCACCGGGCGGATGACGGGCCCGCCTACATTACGATTCTGATCGTTGGCCATCTCATGGCCCCCGTCATGCATATCTATTTCGTGTCTTTACGGCCGGATCCTCTGGTCATGGCAAGTGTTCTGACAGTAGCCTGCGCGGCGTTGGCGCTCTACATGTTGCCCCGTGTGAAAGGCGCACTGGTCGCGATCCAGTGGTCTAAGCGCATGCATGGGTTTGCAACGGATCAGAGCGGACAGGAGGCATGGCCTCCGATCGCGGAGGACAGCAATGACACAACAGGCCAGCACCGCACACCCGATTGATAAGACCCGTATCCGGGACGCCGCAACGGTTATCGTGCACCGCTCGGGCCCTGAGGGCCCAGAGGTGCTGATGGGCCAGCGCGGCGCCAAAGCGGCCTTCATGCCCAACAAGTTCGTATTTCCCGGCGGCGCTGTGGATGCATCAGATGCGCAAGTTACCCTGGCAGCGCCCGCTGATCCGGACAGTATGCGCAGACTGTCCATCGATGCCCCCGCGCATATGCCTGTTGCGTGCCTCGTGGCCGCAATTCGCGAGGTTTGGGAAGAGACCGGGCTGATCCTCGGGCGCCCCCAGCGCTGGGACGCACCCAATGCAGATTGGGAAGGCTTTGCCGAGACCGGGCACGCGCCCGATGCAGCCGCGCTGCGCTATGTGTTTCGTGCCATCACGCCACCGGGGCGGCCCCGTCGGTTTGATGCCCGTTTCCTTCTGGCGCCCGCTTCGGCTTTGGTGGGGGATCTCGATGACTTCTCCCGGGCCAGCGATGAACTGTCTCATCTGCAATGGGTGCCTCTGTCCCGTGCCCGCAGCTTTGACCTGCCCTTTATTACGGAAGTGGTGCTGGCCGAACTGGGACCGCTGATCTTGTCCGGTGACGCGCCCCAAAGCGTGCCTTTTGTCGAAAACGATGACCCAATTTCTTCCGTGCGGCGGCTGCGCTAAGCGCGCCTAGCCATACAGGACCAAGACAACGATCGAAATCATCAGCAACACAATGCCCAGCACCTCCTGACGGCGCAGGCGTTCTTTCAAAATGAGCGCCCCAATCACCATAGAGAACAGTATTTCCACCTGACCCAGTGCATAGACATAAGCTGCGGTTTGCAGGGAAAAGGCAGCGAACCAGCAAAAGGACCCGCCAAGACTGGCCGCCCCCGTCAGGGCAACCGCACGCCAGGCCCGCAGCACTTTAACTGGCTGTTGCCGATCCCGCCAAAGAAACCAAAGCAGCATGGCGCTGGCCTGCATGGCCGTGACCATCGACAGGGTCACCAGAGCGCGCAGCCCGGTAGAGACATCCAGAACCTGCAAGGTTGCGCCCCGCACCCCCACGGCCGACATGGCAAACAGCGCACCCGACAGAAGGCCCAAGCCGGCGGAACGCGTTGCAAAGCGGGCAAGCCAACTGCTTTCTGTCTCGCCCGTCGCGCCGTCACCGCTTTCCGACAGGATCAGCAGAGCAATCACCCCAATCGCCAGAGCAATGCCACCGGCCTGCGAAATTGCATCCCCCAACATGACGAGACCAAGGAAGGCCGTTTGCAGAACTTCTGATTTCTTGAATGTGATCCCGACCGCAAAATTGCGCTGCTTGAAAAGCGCAACCACGCAAATGGTGGCCAGAATTTGGGAAGAACCGGCCATGACGGCATAGGCCCAAAATGTGCCAGACAGGCTGGGCAGTCCCCTGCCCTCAAGCGTCAACCATGCCAGCAAAGCCACACCGGCAACGGGCGCAGCAAAGGCGAACCGCGCAAAGGTTGCCCCAACCGCAGACAAACCGGTATCGCTGAGCCGTTTCTGCAGCATGAAACGGATCGATTGCAGCAGCGCGGCTGCAAGCGTGAAGGCAATCCATGGCTCTAACATCATGCCCCCTATGATGGGCGGGCGGTGCCAGAACAACCACAAAATGTCAGGCGAACGCGGAAATCGCGTGCGGATTAGGCCGGCACGAACAGGCCCTTATAGGCTTCCCTGAGCACGTTTTTCTGTACTTTGCCCATTGTATTGCGCGGCAGTTCATCCACAACGATCAGTTCGCGCGGATGCTTGAAGCGTGCCAAAGACGCCTTGGTTGCCGCTTTGATCTGCTCAAGATCGGGCGTTTGGTCTTTACTGGGAACGATGAGCCCAAGCACAGTTTCACCAAAATCCGCATGGGGCACACCAATGACAGCGCTTTCCAGAACACCGGGCTGTTCATCGAGCACCAACTCGATCTCCTTGGGGTAGATATTATAGCCGCCGGAAATGATCAGGTCCTTGTTTCGGCCGACGATATGAACATAGCCGTCTTCATCCACCAGCCCGAGATCGCCGGTGATGAAAAACCCATCCTCCCGCAATTCGGCGGCAGTTTTCTCGGGCATTTGCCAGTAGCCTTTAAACACATTGGGCCCGCGGACTTCGATCTGGCCCACCTCCCCTTGCGGCAGCATCTCTCCGGTGCTGGCATCGGTGATCTTCAACTCGACATCAGGCAGCGGCAACCCAACCGTGCCAGCCTTGCGCGCACCATCGTATGGGTTGGAAGTGTTCATGTTGGTTTCGGTCATGCCGTAGCGCTCCAGAATACGATGCCCGGTGCGCGCTTCAAACTGGTTATGGGTTTCAGCCAGCAACGGGGCTGAGCCAGACACGAACAAGCGCATATGACGCGTCAGGTCTGCCGTAAAACGCGCGTCCCCCAAAAGGCGGGTATAAAACGTGGGCACGCCCATCATGCTGGTGGCATCGGGGAGATACCGAATAATCTCGTCCACATCGAATTTTGGCATGAAAAACATCGAGCCGCCGCAGGCCAGGATGATGTTGGTGGCCACAAAGAGCCCGTGCGTGTGAAAGATCGGCAAAGCGTGCAACAGCACATCGGTCTCGGTAAAGCGCCACGCCTGCGTCAGCGTCTTGCAATTGGACAGCAGGTTGTCTTGCGTCAGCATTGCCCCCTTGGAGCGCCCCGTCGTGCCCGAAGTGTAGAGAAACGCCGCCAGATCGTCGCCGCGGCGTGCCACCGTTTCAAATTCCGACGGCATCGCCTGTGCCGCCGCCATCAACTGGCCGCTTCCGTCGGCGTTCAGGGTCTCGATCCGGGCCCCGACAGTCTCAGACAGCGGTGTCAGATCAGCCGCGCTGCGCTGATCACAGACAATCAGCGAGGCCCCGCTGTTTTCCACGAAGTAGGACAGTTCCTCCACGGTATAGGCCGTGTTGAGCGGGATAAACACCACGCCTGCCTGCGCACAGGCCGCATAGAGCGCCAAAGCCTGAGGCGACTTCGCAACCTGAACTGCCACCCGATCCCCCGGGCTCACACCATGCTGGACCAACACATGGGCGATCCGGGCGGCCATCGCCAGAAACGCTTCATGGGTGATCACCTCCCCTTCGGCCAGCCTCAGAAACGGTGTGCTCTTTCCGGCATGAACTCCGAAAAGGCTGTCGTACAGAGGATTGTGCATCGGTCTATCTTTCATCGTTTACCGGCAGGGCCACGGGGCCTGCCAAGTCCTTTACGGGCTGCGTTGCAGGCACCGCATACGTCGTCACGAATTTCTCGTGGTTCTCTTCGACCTGCGCGAGATCGTAAAGGTAATTCACCATTGCGCCGCCCGACTGCTGTAGCCCTTTTTCAGACGTATCTGCATTTGCATGCACTGCATGGACGATGGCGCCATTTCCAAGGTGGAACCGCGCCACCGGATCATAGGGCAGCCCGTTGCTGGCCTTCGCATTCAACAGGTAGTGGGCAGCTGCCGCGCGCATGTTTTCGCTGTGCGCACTGCTGTAGTTCAGGCCCGCGTCCTGCAGCCATGTCGTCAATCCCGGAATTGGTGACAGCGTGACAAACGTCTCCAAGCCTTCCAGTTCGGCAGCCAGATCAGAGGCAACCTGCTTGATCAGGGAATTGCCGAAGGAAATGCTCGCCAGTCCGGTCTGACAGTTCGAGATCGAGTAGAAGACAGCCGTATCTGCCTGTTCGGCTGGCAGCGCGGCACGGCCCTCCGCCAGCACCGCTTGCACCGAAGACGGGATCCCCTGGGTGAGGGCCACCTCGACAAAGATCAACGGTTCATCGGGCATAGAGGGATGGAAAAACGCAAAACACCGGCGATCCGGCGGCTCTAGCCTGCGCCGCAGATCCTCCCAGCTGTCAATGGCATGCACGGCCTCATAGGCAATGATCTTTTCAAGGATCAGCGCCGGGCTGTTCCAACTGATCGGGCGCAAGACAAGAAAGCCACGGTTGAACCAGCTTGCAAAGAGATGACGAAAATCCAGGTCAAGCGCCTGCAATTCAGGGTCTTTGCGCCCCAGGCGCAGCAGATCAGCCCGCATCTTGACCAAAGCGCCGGTTGCGCCCGGCACCATGTTGAGGCGGCGGATCAACTCCTGTCGCGGCGGCTCTGCAGCTTGGGCAAAGGCTCGGTAGCTGTCCTTGCTGGCATCGCGCTCATAGGCATCCAGCGTCGTGCGCACAGCCTCAGGATCGATGTTCATCGAGCGCGCAATATGGGTGAAAAAGGCCAGTTTTTCAGGGTCGCTCAGATCAGCGTAGCGCGCGAGGATCTCCCGCGCTAAGGCCAGCCCCGAGGTCTCACCGGTCGTCTTAACGAGGGCCAGCGCCATGTCTTCCAGGGGCCTGCCATCCTTGGCCTGCTCCGTCGTCCCGCGCCGGATGCGACGCTCGAAAACCGCAGAAAGAATGTCGGCAAAAAGCGTCACCGCATGGCCCCCATCACTGCATCGGGCAGCCATGTTGCGATGCCCGGGAAAAGGCACAGCAGCACGATTGCGATGATCATACAGGCCACGAAGGGCAGCGAGCCCATCAGGATGGTTTTCAGCGAAATGTCCGGGGCAATGCCGTTGATCACATAGAGGTTGAGGCCGACAGGCGGTGAAATCAGGCCAATCTCCATGTTGATTGTCAGCACGACCGCAAACCAGATCGGGTCAAACCCGGCGGTCGTGATGATCGGCAACAAGATCGGAGCGGCCATCAGGATCACCGCCACCGGCGGCAGGAAGAAGCCCGCGATCAGCAGGAAGATATTGACCGCGAACATCAGCACCCAGCGATTGACATCGAGCGTGCCGATCCATTCTGCGATGGCCTGCGTGATGAAGAGCGAGGACAGCATGTAGCTGAACACGCCCGCCGCCGCGATGATGAAAAGGATCATCACGCTTTCCTTGGTGCTGTCGCGCAGAACGATCCAAAGATCGCGCGGATCCCAAAGTTTGTAGATCACAACCGCGATCAACAGGCACATGAGGGCGCCCACGGCGGCCGTCTCTGAGGGGGTCGCGACCCCGCCATACATCGCGTAAAGCACGCCAATGATGATTGCGATGAAGGGCAGAACGCGCGGCAGAATTTCAAACTTTTCGCGCCAGGAATAGCTTGTTGCGCTCAGAACCGTTGCATCGCCAGACCGCCACGTGGCGTAAAGAGACCACGCCATGAACAGGGCCACCAGCAACAGGCCCGGGAAGACACCCGCCAAGAACAGACGCCCGATCGACGTCTCTGTGGCAATGCCGTACACGATCATGGTGACTGAGGGCGGGATCAGAATGCCCAGCGTTCCACCCGCTGCGATCGAGCCAGACGCGATGGCATCGGGATAGCCCCGCTTGCGCATCTCCGGGATGCCCATCTTGCCAATGGCCGCACAGGTAGCCGGAGAAGATCCGGACATGGCCGAGAACAGGGCGCAGGCACCAAGGTTTGAGATCACAAGCCCGCCCGGCACACGGGTCAGCCAGCGCTCAAGCGCCTCATAGAGGTCTGCCCCAGCCCGAGTTGAGGCAATCGAGGCCCCCATGATGATAAACATCGGGATCGACAGCAGCGCAAAATTATCAAGCTTGCCGAACAGGATTTCAGGCATCAGCTCCAGCGACCGCATCCCGTCAAAGACGATCAGAAAGCCCGCCGAAACAATTAGCAATCCAAGCGCTACAGAGACGCCAGAAAACAGAACAAGGATCGTCGCCAACGCGACAATCGCACCCAGCAGAAGCGGATCCATCAGGCGTCCTCCAAACCAAAGGGCTTATCAATTCCGAGAATGACGGCGACCAGATCGGCGATCAGTTGCAGCATCAAAAGGCCAAAGCCCACCGGGATAGACAGGTATGGGATCCACAACCGGACCCCCCAGACCGTGTCGGAACGCCAGCCCCTTTCCCAGGCGAAGTGCCAATATTCATAGCCATAGACCAGCATCACACCCACGATGAGGATCGACAGAGACAGCGTCACATAGGCCAGGATTCTGCGCGCTCCCATCGGCAATGCGAGGGGGATGAGATCCACATTCACATGGCCGCGCAAACGCTGCACATAGGGCAAGCCAATTAGCGTTGCGGCGACGACAAGATAGATGACGGCCTCGGTTTGCCAAACGGTCGAGCCGTTCAGGACGAAGCGGATGAAAATCATCTGGCAGGTGATAAAGACGGCGGTCACGATCATGCCCGCCGAGCACCACCCGGCAAGCGTCGAAAGGGCCGCGACAAAGCGCAAGAATGGGTTGGTACCGACATTCGCAACGGCGGCGCTGCTTTGGCCTGCCATGGCGGCCTCCTGACTTGGTGAACGGGTCGTGTGCGTTCGGGGCGACACAAACGCCGCCCCGAACCAGGGATCATTCTACGGAGAGCGCAAGATCCAGAAGGGCTTGGCCGCCGGGGGTATCCTCGACAAAGGCCTTGTAGGAGGTCTCCTGGGCAAGGGCGCGCCAAGCGTCAAACTCTTCCTGGCTCATCTGTGCGATTTCTACCCCATTGTCGGCAAAGACCTGCGCGGATGCCGCATCCTGCTTCTTGGCCTCCGCAAGATAGAACGCTTCTGCCTTTTCGGCCGCCGCCAAAAGGGCCGCCTGCTGCTCTTCTGTCAGGCCTTCAAAGGTGGATTTGTTCATCATCAGCGGCTGGTACATGAACCAAAGCGCGAAATCGCTGGCGGGTGTATAGCAGGCCACCTGCTCATAGATGCGATAGCTCACGAAGGACGATGAAGACGTATTGGCCGCGGTAAGAACCCCGGTCTGCATGGCGTTATAGATTTCTGAAGACGCCATCGAAGCGATCGATGCGCCGGCTCCCGCAAGCATCTGCTCGAACGCCTTGCCTGCCGCGCGGGTTTGCAGGCCCTGCACGTCTTCGGGCGCGGTAATGCACTTGTCTTTGCCGACAAACCCTCCGGCGAGGTAGCCATGCACCAACACCATCACATCGTCACCAGCCATGATCTCTTCAATCTCACCCATGAACTCACTTTCGTTCAGGCGCGCGGCATGATCGTGATTTTTCACGAGGCCGGGCATCAGGGTGAGGTTATAGGCTGGCTGCTGCCCCCCTGCGTAGCTCAGCGGAAACACCGTCATGTCCAACTGGCCACGGCTGAGCGGCTTGTACTGCTCGCGCGGCTTGAACAGGGACTTTGACGGGAAAATCTTAATCTCCAGATCGACGCCAGCCGCCGCGACATCATCGGCAACCATCTGCGCGACCTGATGGCGAACATCTGCGGTGGACCACTGATGCGACAGGCGTAGTTCAGTGGCACTTGCGGAAAACGTTCCGGCAAACATGGCTGCAGCGGCAACCGTAGCGGTGAATTTCAGTGTCATTTTTTCCTCCCTTAAATCCCGATTTCCCTTCGGGCTGCGAATTTGATTGCAACTTTTGCATACTAAGTCAACTTTTTGTATACAAGAATGTGATCCTTGCGCACGAAACTCCGAACTGCTACCCTTCCAGCCATGGAACAAAAGCGCTCCGACATCATTGCAAACCAGATCGAAGAGCTGATTTTCGAAGGTGCGTTTCGCGATGGTACGCGCCTTGACGAAGTGCAATTGTCCGAGCGTTTCTCAGTATCGCGCACGCCGGTCCGCGAAGCACTGCTGCGACTCGCCCAATCTGGCCTTGTCGAACATCTGCCACGGCGCGGTGTCTTTGTGCGTCAGCCCGGTCCAATCGCCTTGATGGAAATGTTCGAAGTGATGGCCGAGTTGGAGGCAAGCGCGGCTGGGTTTGCAGCCTCCCGCATGTCCGATGCCGCCATCCAGGAACTGAAAGACGTCAACCTGCGCTGTACTGCAGCCGTCGAAGAGAACGACACGGACAAATATTACCGGGAAAACGAGCAATTCCACGCGATCCTTTACCGCGAGGCCGGCAACAGTTTCCTGGAACAGGAATGCCTTCGCCTGCAACGCAGGTTGCAGCCCTTTCGCCGCACACAATTGCGCCTACGCGGGCGTCTCAAGCAATCCATGCGGGAGCATGAGCAGATCGTTTCCGCATTGGAGGCAGGCGATGCGCAGCAAGCTGCCACAGCAATCCGCGCCCATGTCGCCGTGCAGGGCGAAAAGTTCCACCATCTGATGGCCAGTCTAAAGACTGCGGCCGAGTAAGCGCACGTCAGGCAGGCGGCCAATTCGCGAAACCATCAATGTGATTAGGCGAGCGGAACGGGATGCCGCTCAGCGTGTCAACAAGGCCCTGACAGGCCCCGGCTCCAAACCCAACTATTTGTCAGGCAGGCGGCAACCCGTTGGCAAAATCATCCCTATAGAGATGGGAAAGCCCATCCGCAGCAGCCTGCGCATCAATAGGGCAAGGGATGCTCTCGGTGAATAGCGTCAAGGGCTTCCAACACCTCGGCCGACAAAACGAGATCAGCCCCCGCTAGGATATGATCCAGCTGCGCCATCGTGGTTGCCCCGAAGATGGCCGTGCCCATGAAAGGCCGCGTTCCGCACCAGGCAAGTGCCATATGGGTGGGATCAACGCCATGCTCCTGCGCGACCTTGAGATAGGCCGCAACCGCCGGCTGCGCGCGTTCTGTCCAGCGGCCACCAAGGCTTTCATTGAGGGTCCGGCGCGAGCCTTCGGGCATGGCGCCATCCCGGTATTTGCCGGTCAGCAAACCTGCCGCCAGAGGTGAGAACGCAAGCAGCCCCACCTTCTCATGCAGGCACAGCTCAGCGAGGTCCGTGTCAAACAGGCGACACATCAGGGAGTATTCATTTTGGATCGCAACCGGCTCGGGTGCGCCAATCTCACGGGCCAGGCGCAGCCATTCTGACATACCCCAGGCGCTTTCATTGGACAGACCGAAGTGCCGGATTTTGCCCGCCGCCCGCGCAGATTTCAAAAACTCGAGACAGGCCACCATGTTGGCCTCAACCTCTGCCCGGTCCACGCCCGACGGGTCAAAGCTCCAATTCTGGCGGAAGTGATAAGAGCCGCGGTTGGGCCAGTGGAACTGGTACAGATCAATCGTGTCGACCTGAAGCCGTTTGAGCGATCCGGTCAGGCCATCTTCCAATGTGTCGGGATGGATCCCACGCCCCTCCCGGACAAAGCCCCCATTCTGACCGCTCATCTTTGTGGCGATCACGTAGCCATCGCGGTTTCCCCCCCGCGCAATCCAATTTCCGATTATTTCTTCGGTGCGGCCCACAGTCTCGGCGCTGATCGGGTTCACAGGATACATCTCTGCGGTGTCCAGAACGGTGATGCCTGCGTCCAGTGCCCGGTCCAGCTGTGAATGGCCATCCGCCTCGGACGTCTGGGTACCGAAGGTCATGGTGCCAAGGCATAGGGGCGTGACCATGAGATCGGATGCACCGAGGGGGCTGGTCGTCATGGGCATGGGCGGGATCCTTTCATTGGCCGTACAAGGGCGTGTCGGATGCAGACGGCATCCTTGCGCAGCGGCACACTAGCTTGCCAAACGCCGAGAACAAGGCATGGGCCAAATTTCGAGCCCGCACACTTGAGAACAAAACAGGAACAATATAGTGTGTCGACATGGAGCATCCCCTTCTGACCCGCCATCAGCGCCCCGCACGGCCGCAGCTCGAAGTGCTTGCAGGCCAGATGACACTGGCCCGTGGCCGCGTGCATGAATTGTGCGGCACCGCCCGCCAAACCCTGGCGACACAAGTGGCCGCCTGCACTCAGGGGCCTGTGATCTGGATTGCCCCCGGCTGGGAGACGGACCGGCTGCACGGCGCAGGCATGTGCCAGCACATCGATCCGGGCCGGTTGATCCTGTGCCAACCAGATCGGGCAGAAGACCTGCTGTGGTGCATGGAGGAAGCTCTGCGCGCCGGCGCTGTCATGTTGGTTGTCTGCACGCTTCCTGCCCTGCCCGGCCTCACTGCGATCCGCCGCCTGCACCTGGCCGCAGAAACAGGTGGGAAAGAGGGCAAAACTCTGCCCCTCGGCCTCATACTCACCCCCGACAGTGGCGGCGCGCCGGGCGTTGAAAGCCGCTGGCAACTGGACGCCCGGCACGGCCCTGACCAGCCCGACGGGGATGTGCGGCAGGTAGAGGGAGGCAGCAACTGGCACCTCGCACGCCTGCGGGCGCGCACGGCGCCCCCAGCCCATTGGGATCTCACCGAAAGCCAGGATGCGGATGGTCGAATCCGGCTGGTGCCCAGCATGCAGCCCCAAACACGGGCTCCAAAACGGGCCACACCACCGGCCCATATGCAGCCCCTCTAGCAGCAAGCGCGCACCGAGGATGTCACACCAACATCCACCGCCGCGCCCCCACATCCGCACACCACATGCCTGCCACATAGGCGCTTCGCACTGCATCCAGTCCAGAACAAGACGCATCGCGCATGCAACAGCGTCTGGTACTGCCCCGGCTTCATTGCTATGAGCGGCCCACAGCACATCCGGAGACAGCACATGTCGGGCGACAAACCGCGCATTCTGATCACATCAGCCATTCCGTATATCAACGGGATCAAACACTTGGGCAATCTGGTGGGATCACAGCTGCCTGCAGACCTCTATGCGCGTTACATGCGTGGCCGCGGCCATGAAGTTCTGTTTCTGTGCGCAACGGACGAGCACGGCACACCGGCGGAACTGGCCGCCGCCAAAGCGGGCAAGCCCGTTGCCGAATACTGCGCGGAGATGTGGGCCGTTCAGGATGAGCTGGGCCGGGGCTTCGGCCTGTCCTTCGATCACTTCGGGCGCTCCTCCAGCAGCCAGAACAAAGCCCTCACCCAACATTTCGCAGACCGTCTCGACCAGGCGGGCCTGATCCGCGAAGTGTCCCAGACCCAGATGTATTCGAAGGCGGACGGGCGCTTCCTACCCGATCGCTATATCGAGGGCACTTGCCCCAATTGCGGCTTTGAAGACGCCCGCGGCGACCAATGCGACAACTGCACCAAACAGCTTGACCCTGTCGACCTGATCAACCCACGCTCGACCATCTCCGGTTCGACCGATCTGGAAATGCGCGAAACCAAGCACCTCTTCCTGCGCCAGTCCGCCATGAAAGACCAACTGGATGCCTGGATCGACAGCAAGACGGACTGGCCCGTGCTGACCACGTCCATCGCCAAGAAATGGTTGCATGACGGCGACGGCCTGCAGGATCGCGGGATCACCCGCGATCTCGATTGGGGTGTGCCTGTTGCGAAAGGTGGCGCGCCCTGGCCAGGCATGGAAGGCAAGGTCTTCTACGTCTGGTTTGATGCACCGATCGAGTATATCGCCTGTGCTCAGGAATGGGTGGACGCTGGCAAGGGGGCCGACTGGGCACGCTGGTGGCGCACGGACAAAGGTGCGCAGGATGTGCGCTACGTGCAATTCATGGGCAAGGACAACGTGCCGTTCCACACGCTCAGCTTCCCCTCCACCATCCTCGGCTCGGGCGAGCCTTGGAAACTGGTCGATTACATCAAGTCCTTCAACTACCTGAACTATGATGGCGGACAGTTCTCCACGTCGCGCGGGCGCGGCGTGTTCATGGATCAGGCGCTTGAAATTCTACCCGCCGACTATTGGCGCTGGTGGCTTCTGTCGAACGCTCCAGAAAGCTCTGACGCCGAGTTTACCTGGGAGCAATTCCAGGCTGGCGTGAACAAGGACCTCGCCGATGTTCTTGGCAATTTCGTCAGCCGCATTACCAAGTTCTGTCGCTCCAAGTTTGGTGAGGCGGTTCCGGAAGGTGGCGCACTGACAGAGGCCGGCGCCGCGTTGATCGCCGAATTGGAAACACGCGTGCGGGCCTATGAAAGCCATATGGATGCGATGGATGTGCGCAAATCCGCGGCCGAACTGCGCGCGATCTGGGTTGCGGGCAACGAATTCCTGCAATCAGCCGCGCCGTGGTCCAGCTTCAAGACGGATCCCGAAACCGCCGCCGCCGATACCCGTCTGGCGCTGAACCTGATCCCGTTCTATGCGGTTTTGTCGGCCCCGTTCATCCCGAACACCTCCCAGCGCATGCTGGAGGCCATGGGGGCCGAAAATACCGTTTGGCCCGATGGTGTATCTGAGGCACTGCATGCCCTGCCTGCGGGACACGCTTTCACCGTGCCAGAGGTGCTTTTCGCCAAGATCACGGATGACGAGCGTGATGCCTGGGCCGAACGCTTTGCCGGAGTGCGGGACTGACGCACTTTCCGCGACAGTGAACAGGGCTAGGCTCTGACACAGACCCTGCGGGAGGGGCCATGATTGACGCACGCGACATCACGAAAACCTATCCCGGCACCCCGCGCGCGGTGCCGGTGCTTCAGGGGCTGTCTCTTGCGGTGTCTGGCGGGGAAACTGTTGCCCTGACCGGGGAAAGCGGATCCGGAAAATCGACATTGCTGCACATTCTGGGCGGGCTTGAAGCGGCCGACACGGGCATCGTGACCATCGCGGGCCAGGACGTCGGAGCCTTGGATGAAGCGGGCCGCGCCGCGCTGCGCCGGGATAGCATCGGCCTCGTGTTCCAGCAGTTTAACCTGATCCCGTCGCTTGATGTCGGGGCCAATCTGGCCTTCCAGGCCCGCCTGAATGGCCGCTACGATGCGGGCTGGGCGGGCACCCTGGCCGAACGGCTTGGACTGTCGGATCTCTTGTCGCGCTACCCAGAGGAGCTGTCGGGGGGACAACAACAGCGGGTGGCAATCGGACGCGCGCTTGCCTCGCGCCCCCCCGTTTTGATGGCCGATGAACCCACGGGCAACCTGGATGAAGACAGCGCGGCACGGGTGCTGGATTTGATGTTGTCCCTTGTCCGGGAAACCGGAACGACATTGCTGATCGTCACCCACTCCGCCGCCGTTGCCGCCCAGATGGACAGGCGCGTGCACCTGTCTCGGGGCCGGTTGAGCGCCCCCTCCGATGCAGTCGGAGCTGCCTCATGATTTTGCTCACCCTGCGCGCGCTGACCTCCTACTGGCGGCGTCATCGCGGGCAGTTGCTGGCCCTTCTGGCGGGCCTCACCCTGGCAACCGCGCTCTGGTCAGCCGTTCAGGCCATCAATGGCCAGGCCCGCTCTGACTACGTCCGCGCCGCGCAACAACTCGGCGGCACCGAGCAAACCTTCCTCGCCCGCGCAGATGGCGGCGCCATTCCGATGGACAGCTTTGCCCAGCTTAGACGGGCCGGTTGGCGGGTCAGCCCGGTGATGGAGGCGCGCGTCGTCGTTGGAAATTTGCGGTTGCGCGTGACCGGCCTCGATCCCTTTACCGCAGCACCGGGGACCCTGCCCCCGGCCATGGCGCAGCAGCTTGCCAGTGATCCAGCCAGCGTCATGACAGCCCCCGGACGCGGCTTTGCGGCGCCTGAGCTTGTCGCCCAACTGCCCGCTGAGAGCCTGCTGCCCCCCCTCGATCCAACCCCCGGGCTACCGCCGCGCGAGATCGTAACGGACATCTCCACGGTTGCGGCCCTGCCCGATGCAGAGCTGGTTCGCCTTTCCCTGCATCCCCAACAGCCCCGGTTCCAGACGCCGCTGGAACAGATTGCTCCGGACCTCGTCCTGCAAGCGGGGACAGGGCGCGTGGACGCCACCCGCCTGACCGACAGTTTCCACCTCAACCTCACGGCTTTTGGCTTGCTGAGTTTCGCCGTTGGCCTGTTCATCGTCCATGCGGGTATCGGCCTTGCCTTCGAGCAGCGCCGCGCAACGGTTCGGACCTTGCGCGCCCTTGGTGTGCCCTTGCGCACGGTCATGATTGCCCTGTTGGTTGAACTGCTATGCCTTGCTCTGATCGCCGGCGGCGCAGGGGTACTTTTGGGATATCTTCTGGCCGCCGCCCTTCTGCCCGATGTGGCGGCCACGCTGCGCGGGCTCTACGGTGCGGCTGTGGGGGACGGGCTTCTGTTTCGTCCGGTTTGGGCGCTTTCGGGCATGGCCATGGCTGTGCTGGGAACAGGCACGGCCGCAGCCACGGGGCTATGGGCTTTGGCCCGCATGCCGCTGTTGGCTTCCGCGCGGCCCCGGGCCTGGTCACGCGTGTCAGAGCGGGCCTTGTGGATGCAAGCCGCATTCGGGCTTGTCCTGTTGGGGCTGGGCGTCGTCGCCGCATGGGCCCTCGACGGGCTGGTCGCGGGCTTCACCCTGCTCGGCGGTTTGCTTTTGGGGGCGGCCCTGATGCTGCCCCTCTCGCTTGCACTGGTACTTCGCTTGGGCCGCAGTCAGGCGCGCTCGGTTCTTGGCGCATGGTTTTGGGCGGACGCGCAGCAACAGCTTCGGGGCCTGTCCATGGCGCTGATGGCGCTCATGCTGGCGCTCGCCACCAATATAGGGGTGGGCACGATGGTCAGCAGCTTTCGCCTCACCTTCACGGGCTGGCTCGACCAGCGGCTGGCAGCGGATCTCTATATTTCCGCCCGCAGTGAGGAACAGGGCGCGGCCATTACCGACTGGGCGCAAGCGTCTCGATTGCGACTGCTGCCGCTTGTCTCAGCGGAGCAAACCCTGTCCGGTCGCCCGGGCGACATCTTTGGCGTCAAGGATGATCCCCTATACCGGGACAGTTGGCCCCTTATCGCGGCCATAGCGGAACCCTGGGATGCGCTCCACGACGCAGGCGCCGTGCTGATCAACGAGCAACTGGCGCGCTCTGCAGCGCTTTGGCCCGGCCAGGAGATCACCCTGGCCCCCGGCTGGCGTGTTCCCATCGCAGGTGTCTATTCGGATTACGGCAACCCTAAGGCTCAGGCCATCGTTGCACTGCCTGAGTTGGAAAGCCGTTTCTCCGGTCTGCCGCGACTGCGTTTTGGTCTGATCGCACCGGACACAGAAAGCGCCCGCACCCAGTTGCAAGACCTTGGCCTGAGCCAAGGCCAAATCACAGATCAGGCCGGCATAAAGGCCTTTTCACTGGCGATTTTCGAACAGACCTTCGCGGTAACGGCAGCGCTCAATGTGCTCACCCTTGCGGTGGCAGGCTTTGCCATATTCACCTCACTGACAACACTGGCCGCCTTGCGCCTGCCCCAACTTGCCCCTGTCTGGGCTCTGGGCAAGCCCAGGGCCGCCCTGGCCCGGCTCGAACTTTTGCGCGCCGTGTTGTTGGCCGGGCTGACCTATGTGCTGGCCCTGCCCGTTGGGCTTGCTCTGGCCTGGAGCCTGCTGGCCGTTGTCAATGTCGAAGCCTTTGGCTGGCGCTTGCCAATGTTCCTGTTTCCGAGCCAATGGGTTTGGCTCGGGTTGGCTGCGTTGCTGGCCGCGTTGCTGGCAGCCGCCTTGCCCGCCAGACGCCTTGCCCGCCGCAGCCCGGCTGACTTTTTGAGGGTGTTTGCCAATGAACGCTAAGCCACTCTGGAGAGCTTTGCGCCCAATGATCTGCGGGGCAGCACTTTTGGCTGTTCTGGCCGCCTGGCCCGCATCCCCGCAGGCACAGGGCTTTGCTGGCCTCGGCAGCGCGGCAGAAGGGTTTGCCCTGCCCGAACCCAGAGCCCTCAGCTTTCCCGAAGATCATGGCGCCCATCCCGCGTTTCGGATCGAATGGTGGTATCTGACGGCCAATCTGAGCGACGCGGAGGGCACAGATTACGGGGTGCAATGGACGCTGTTCCGATCGGCCATTGCCCCCGAGCGCGGCAGCAGTTGGCGCTCGCCGCAGCTTTGGCTGGGCCATGCAGCGATCACCACCCCGCAGGAACATTTTCCAATGGAGCGGTTCGCACGGGACGCAACCGGGCAGGCAGATGTTGTCGCCGACCCCTTTTCCGCCTGGATCGACGAATGGCAGATGACGGCGCCCGAAGGCAGCCCCGGCATTTCCGCGCTCACCCTGCGCGCCGGCGCAGAGCGCGCGGCCTATGACCTGACGCTCACAGCCGATGGCCCGCTCATTGCCCATGGCGAAGCGGGCTACTCGATCAAATCCGAAGGCGGCCAGGCCAGCCATTACTATTCACAGCCGTTCTACACGGTCAGCGGCACACTGCACCTACCAGACCGCAGCGTGGACGTGACCGGGCAAGCCTGGCTCGACCGGGAGTGGTCCTCCCAGCCTTTGGAAGGCGATCAAACAGGATGGGATTGGGTGTCCCTTCACCTATCAGGCGGCCATAAGGTTATGGCAGCCCGGGTGCGCGACGGCGCAGGTTCATACACCTTTGGCACCTGGATCACAGCCGATGGCAGCGCCCGCGCGCTGACGGACACAGACATCACGCTGACCCCGCAGGAGACCCACACCGTTGCCGAGCGCACCCTGCCCACCACATGGCGGGTGGAATTGCCCGCGGAAGGCGTGGATGTGACGATCGAGGCGGTCAACCGTGATGCCTGGATGGCCCTGTCGGTGCCCTACTGGGAGGGGCCCGTCACCGTGACAGGCAGCCATGACGGGCGCGGCTATCTCGAGATGACAGGCTACTGAGCCGTTCTGATGGCGTTGGTACGGGCTGCGTCAGGGCGACGCAGTCATATGCATATTTTTGCATGTCATCATGCACGCCAAGGAGGAGCCCATGAAATTTCTATTCGCGTCTCTGGCAGCGTTCGCCATTACCACACTCAGCCCCTTGGCAGCATCCGCCAGCGAGGACATTCCGGACCAGTACCCGGGCAACACCTTATACGCAAAACCGGTGGAGGTGATCCCCGGCGTGTTTTCCGCGATCGGTGCCACCGCTCCCCCAACCTATGAGAACAGCGGACACAACAACAACCTCAGCTTCATCGTCACGGGCGATGGCGTGGTGGTTGTCAACAGTGGCGCAACAGAGCTTTTGGCCCAGGCCCTACACGCAGAGATCAAGGCCATCACCGACGAGCCCGTCAAACTGGTGATCATCGAGAATGGCCAGGGTCATGCCATGCTGGGCAATTCCTATTGGGCGGATCTTGGCGTTCCAATCCTGGGCCATGTGGATGCGGCCGATGAAATTGCAGAGAACGGGGATTTCATCCTGCAAGGCATGCGGCGCTACAATCGGGACAAGGCGGGCGAGACGCGCGTTGTCGCCCCCACCCTGACATTCGAAGACAGCTATGATGCCTCCATGGGCAACTTCACCATCGAAGTCCTGCATCTTGGGCCAGCCCATTCGCCGGGGGATATTCAGGTCTGGTTGCCGGACCAGTCCATTGTGATTGCCGGCGATATGGCCTTTCACGAGCGCATGCTGCCGATCTTTCAGGATACGCTCACGCTGGACTGGCTGGACACATGGGTGAATGCGTTCGAAGGGTTGAATGCCACCTATGTCATTCCCGGGCATGGCCATCCAACCAACATGGCGCAAGTGCGGCGCTACACCCATGACTACCTGGTGTACCTGCGTGAGAAAGTGGGCGCCGTGCTGGATGCCGGGGGCACGCTCGAAGAGGCCTACTATGTGGATCAGACGCCCTATGCGCATCTTGATACCTTCGAGCAGTTGGCCACGCGCAACGCGGGCCACGTCTATGCAGAGATGGAGTGGGAATAGAGGCGCCCATCAGAGACCACAGTCTTGCACAGCTGCGATTATTGGCGGCGGCGGGCTCTCAGGTGATCGGCTGAGGCGCTGGGAGCATAGGGTTCAAAAAGCAGCCGCCTCGTCGACCAAATCTGACAACAGCGTTTCAACGGGGTCCATGCTGTCCGCCCGGTAGAGCGGATGACCGATCTGAACAACGCCGCCTCGATCGATCACAAAGATGGAATATGGGCAATGCACCACGTTCATTGGATCAGCTTCCATCACTTGCCGGCTGATCGCCGCGGAGCAGAAGAGAAACACGTCAGCCCCGTCAAAAAGCACCACGTCAGAGCCCATATCGGCCCGCGTCCGCGCGAGCATATCGCCTGTGTGGGAGACATGATCAATCACAAGGCCCGCATCCAGAAGCGCGCTCTCAACCGCGAAGGTCGCATCCTCGAAGGTGCCATCGTAATCCACCAGACGCGCCCGCTCTTCTGCCCGCACAGCCGTGGCGGCAACCACGCCAGTCACAAAAAGCAACGCGCACAGCTTTGATGCCCGGATACTCATGGCAGGATGCCCCCCTCGCTTTGCCCCTTTGGCCGTCACAAAAAGGCGGGGCCTTGATCCAAGCCAAGGCCCCGCCGCGCCTGATTGTTTCTCCGGGCGGATCCCCGCCCGGAACCGTGTTCAGCCAAACATGTCAGAGGTGATGCCCGCGTACCAGCCGAGGCTTTCCTCATAGGTGGCTTTGCGCAGGTCTGCGCTTTCGCCGGTTTTGGAAATGAAGCCATCCACCTTGGCGATCTTTTCGTCTGTCGCCTCGTAGGTTGCGCCCACTTTCACTCCGTCATCGGTGTCAATCAGTGACCAGCAGGTGTTGGAGAAGCGCGCCGGGAAGACTTGGGAGCCCGTCAGGGCACCGCGCACGGCATTGGCACAGACTTTCGCCTGGCTGTTGGCCGAGAAGCCAGATTTCGGCATATCACCCTGCGAAGAGGCATCTCCCAGCACGTGGATATCCGGGTCCGCCTTGCTCGACATATCCACCGCGTTGACAGGGGCCCAGTTTCCGTCGGTGACGCCTGCAAGCTCTGCAATGCGCCCCGCTTTCATCGCGGGGATCACATTGACCACATCCGCCTGCACCACTTCCCCGCCAATGTTGACGGTCATGTCCGCCGGGTTCACCGACACATCATCCCCGCCAAAATCTGGCCCGAGATGCTCGATCATGCCGTCATAGTGGTTTGCCCAGCCTTCCTCAAACAAACCCTGCTTGGAGAATTTCGGCTTGGGATCGGCGACGATGATCTTGGCCGTTGGATTAGTCTCCTTGAGCATATGCGCGATCATGGACACCCGTTCATAGGGTCCAGGCGGGCACCGATAGGGGTTGGGCGGGGCCACCATCACAAAGACGCCGCCTTCGGGCATGGCCATCAACTGTGCTTTCAGCAACTCGGTCTGTGAGCCGCCCTTGTAGGCATGGGGCATCACATTCTGTGCCGACAGATCCCAGCCGGCCACAGAGCCATCGATGAAGTCGATGCCGGGGCTGAGAATGAGCTTGTCATAGGGCACTGCGCCCCCACCGGCGAGGGCCACGGTCTTGGCGTCACGGTCCACGCCGGTTGCCCAGTCATGGACGACATTGATGCCGTAATCCGAGGCCAGCGTGCCATAGCTATGTCCGAGGCTGTCCATGTCACGGAAGCCGCCGAGATACAGGTTTGAGAAGAAACAGGTGTAATACTGGCGGGTAGGTTCGATCAGGGTTACGTCGATCGCGCCTTTGCTGTCTTTGGCGGCATAGCGGGCGGCGGTTGCGCCCCCTGCCCCACCACCCACAACGACAAGGCGGGGTTTGCCATGACCACCAGCCATGACCATCGGCGCAGACAGCGAGGTGGCTACAGCGGCCGATGTACCGAGGAAGTTACGACGATTTAGTTTCATTGGGTATCCTCCGTTCCTATTGGCCTCCCGCACTTTCATGCGGGGGATTGGGAGGGCTTCCGGTCTTGCAGCCAGATTGCCCTTACGTCAGCCTAGCATGCCCTTTCGTTTCCTTCGTTGTTTTTTTTATTCAGGGTTTTCGAAATAGGCCGCCAGAGCTGCGATCTCTTCGGCGCTGAGCCGTCCCGCGATCATTTGCATGACGGGATTGGGCCGCACCTTGTCCTTGTACGCGTGGAGCGCCGTCACGAAATCCTCGCGCGGCCAATAGGCAATGGCCGGGATCTCTGTGCTGGTCTCGGTTTGATGGCACGTCGTGCATTCGCTGGACAGATAGGCCCCGTACTCCCGATCCCCTTCAATCGCGAGGATATCTTCCGCGACACTCCAGTCGGAAACATCCGATGCATCACTTGCATGCAGAGACTGCGCCAGCATGACAAGGCCAAGGGCCACTCCCATAGATTTGAATGCACCCTGCTGCATGGCCGATTATTCCTCCATGGATTTGAGATAGGCCACCAAGGCCGTGCGATCTGCAGGATCCTTCAAACCGGCAAAAGACATCTTAGTGCCTTTGATATACGCCTTCGGTTTTTCCAGGAAGGCAGACATGCTCTCGTCTGTCCAGACAACACCACCCTCCCCAGCCTGCGCCATCGCAGCCGAGTACTTGAACCCTTCGACGCCGCCAATTTGGCGGCCAATCACATTGTTCAACTGCGGCCCGCTGCGGTTTTTCGCGCCCGCGCCGATCTGGTGGCAGGATTTGCACTTCCCGAATGTTTTCTTGCCTGCCGCCACCAAAGCGGGATCCAGTGCCGCGCCAGCCCCAGTGGCACCAGCCTCGGCGCTGTCGCTTTCGAGCGCTGCCAACGCGACAGGCTCTGGGTCGGTCGCTTCATCCTCAGGGGTCACGTCCAGCACGGTGGCGCGCATGGTGATGTCGACACTGTCCTTGCAATCCGACATGCAGGGGTCATCCGTCCAGAAATGCGCCTCTGCGGTGGGGCGGTCATCCACGATGAAGCCTTCCGCATTGGGCATGGAAACATCGAAGAATGTCTCATTCGAGAGCACGAAATCGTCTTCTACCAAATTGTTGGAATAAAGGATGTACGCAACGATCGCGTAGGTCTCGTCATCGGTCAGCGTCTGCGCGCCCCCAAACGGCATCGAGCGGCGCACATAATCAAAGGTGGTCGACAGATAGGGCCAGTAGGAGCCCACCGTCTTGACCGGGTCTTCATCGGCCAGACTGTCCCAGCCGCCGGCAAGTTCGGGCCAATTGTCGATGCCCTCGGCAAAATCGCCGTGACAGGCCGCACAGACCTCGCCGAACACTTCCTCGCCCGTGTAGACATCGCCTGAGCCAACCGGCAGCCCGGTTCCGTCCGGCAGGATATCCCTGTCCCATGCCGCGATCTCTTCGGGCAGAGCCGCCCGGCCCAGGGCAAACACGCCGCCAGAGGCGGTGGCGGTGGCGGTGGCGTCACCCGAGGCGGCCTGTGCGGGGGCTTCAGCAATGGCAACCGGTGCCGGCTGCGGGGCGGCCACCTGAAACAGGCTGTCCGTATCAGGCACAGGCACAATGAAGCCGTCGGCCAGCGTATACGCCAAAACGAACATCACCCCGGCCCCTGCCGCGGCGGGCGCGAAGATATTAGGAAACTTCGACATTTTCCGCGACACCTTCGGCGTTAACGTACCAGGTCTGAATGCAGTTGTTGTGGTAGATCGAATTCAGGCCGCGCACTTCGCGCAACTGTTCCTTGCTGGGTTGCACATATCCACTGTCATCGCGCGCCCGCGACTGCAGGAACATTTCCTCTCCCCGCCAGTCGATATCAAGATAGAAGCGGGTGAGCGCCATCTTTTCGCCGGGCTTGGCCAGACGCGCTGTTTGCCAATTCTTGCCACCATCCAACGACACATCGACCGCCGTAATCGCGCCGCGCCCTGACCACGCCAGACCAGTAATGACCAGGGGGCCGTGACCGTGGCTGATAGGCGCTTGTGGGCTGGGCGACGTAACAACGGATTTCGCATCCATGGCCCAGGTCCACTTGCGGCTGATACCGTCCGCCAGCGTATCTGTGTATTTCGAAGTTTCTTCGCGGCTTTCGACGGGCACGTCCATCACTTCGATGCGGCGCAACCACTTCACCCACATGTTGCCTTCCCAGCCCGGCACCACAAGGCGCACAGGGTAGCCATGCTCCTTGCGCAGCGCTTCCCCATTGGCCTTGAACGCGACAAGACAATCATCCAGCGCCTTCTCCATCGGGATCGAGCGCCCGTTCGAGGACGCATCCGCCCCTTCGACAAAAATCCACTTATTGGCAACGTCGCTGAGGTCTGCGCCTGCCTCCTCCAGCAAGAGCCGCAGGGGCACGCCGGTGTATTCCATGTTGTGGATCATACCATGGGTAAACTGAACACCGTTGAGTTGCGCGCCGGCCCATTCCATGCCGGTATTGGCGGCGCATTCGCAGAAATACACGTGGTTTTCCCGCGGAAATCGCTCCAGATCGGCATAGGTGAAAACAAGCGGCCTCTCGACAAGGCCGTTGATCATCAGGCGGTAATCTTGCTTGCGCAGTTCGATGGCACCGGAATGATGGCGCTCAAATGCGCAGCCCTGGGGGGTGATCGTTCCGTCCAGCGCATGGATCGGAGTAAAATTGATCGAGCTGATCGTATCGGCTGTGAGCCACGCCACATTGCGACGCACAACGTCTCCCTCAAACTCGATCGGCAGGCCATAGGGCACCTCATCCACCCCATGTCCCAGACCGGATGCCCAGTCTTGCACCTCTGTGATCAGCGGATCCGGGCCAGACGCGGCGCTGCTGGAGGCGGCTACAGCCCCCGCCCCCGCCGCCGCAGCACCTGTGAGAAACTGACGCCGAGACGGCGCCGGGCCCTTCTTGTCGTCTTGATCCATTTCAAGCTCCTTCAAGCTTTGTGGCCACGCCGCCTTAGGCGCCGACCACCTTCACGGATGTATTTGGAGTGCTGGCAACAGTGCCCAGCTTAGAAATATGGCTTTCGACCACATCCCAGATGGGAGGGCCTTCTGTGCCTTCGTTCACACTGGCCCAACCGGCCACCACATAGGATTTGGCGGGATCGAGTGTCTCGCCCGTTTTGAGCAAGGTGATCTCCGAGATACGGCTGCCCTGGGGCTGATCAATGTCGATCCGGTAGCCCAGACCGCCGGTCCGCACCATGTCGCCACCTTGCTGGTAGTACGGGTCGGGATTGAACAGATTGTCCGCCACGTCTTCGAGGATGATGTGAATGAATTCACCCGTCATTTCAGTGCGATAGACGTTCGGGTAGGTCATTGAGGTGACGTTCCAGATATCTTCGCGGGTGATATCCTGACCGGGCGTGATGGACGGCCCCCACCGCACCCCGGGTGACAAAGCTATGTCGGCCTCCCGTTCGCTGAGCAGCGCGTCGCAGATGACGTCGTCCCACGTGCCGTTGAAGTTGCCGCGCCGGAAAAGCGTCGTATCCTCTGCCGTTTTGCCGATCACCTCCGCCATCTCGGTTGCGAAGGGCGCCCGCTGCGCCTCGATCAACGCAGTCATTTCAGGCTGCGGCGCAATCACATCAGCGAAGATCGGGATCAGCTTGTGGCGGAAGCCCATCATTCTGCCATCGCGCACATCTAGGTCTACGCGGCTGACAAATTTCCCGTTGGAGCCGGAAGCAACGATCACGGTTTCTCCCACCAGCACGGGTTCGGGCAGTGCGTCATGGGTGTGGCCCGACAGGATGACATCGATGCCCTGCACGCGCCCAGCCATCTTCTTATCCACGTCAAAACCGTTATGGCTGAGGCAGACCACAAGCTCCGCCCCCTCGGCGCGCACTTCGTCAACCATCTCCTGCATGCGCCTGTCGCGGATACCAAAAGAGAAATCCGGGAACATCCAGCCCGGATTGGCAATGGGCATGTAGGGGAAAGCCTGACCGATCACCGCAATCTTGACGCCACCGCGTTCGAAGAAGCGGTAGGGCTCAAAATCTTCGGATGGCTCATCCCATTCCGCGTCGAAAATATTCTGGCCCAGCGCGGCATAAGGCAATCCACCGACCAGATCGCGCACCCGGTCCTGGCCAAGGGTGAACTCCCAATGGAATGTCATCGCATCCGGGGACAACGCGTTCATCACATTGACCATATCCTGCCCCTGCGTGTGAAAGCAGGTGTACGATCCGTGCCAAGTGTCTCCACCATCCAAGAGCAGCGCATCAGGGCGTTCGGCCCGAATGGCGTCGATGACAGTTGCCACACGGTCCAAGCCACCAACACGGCCATAGCTTGCCGCAAGGGCCGCGAAATCATCGTAGGTCAGCGCGTAAGCCGCCGCAGAGCCATCTGCGATGCCGTATGCTTTGCGGAAATCAGCCCCGGTGATGTGCGGCAGGGCCCCACGATTGTCCCCCACGCCAAGATTGATCGACGGCTCGCGGAAATAAATCGGTTTGAGCTGCGCATGAATATCGGTGACGTGGATCAGGCTGACATTGCCAAAGGTATCAAAGCGCAGAAGATCATCTTGCGTGATGGATTGTTGTGCGGCCAGCCGCGCCCAATTCCCATAAGAAGAAGCGCCGTAGAGCGCAGTGGCCGCCATGGCGCTTTGCAAGAAATCACGGCGCGAAATCATATTGGAATTCCTCGGTGTCGTCTGGGAATTAACCCATTCAGAAAGTTGAATATCTTTAGGCAGACCAAAGCCCGCTCAGCGGAACTAAGCGGGCTTTGACGATGATTAGTTGCGTACGGACGGGCTTTCGACGGAAAGCCCAGTGCTGCGCGAGGCAACATACAGTTCAAGTGCCTTGAACTCCGGGCTGCCTTCTTTGAAAGGCGTGGCCCGAATGTTTTTCATGCATCCCTTGAAGCGCCCGTGGGTCGTGTTGATCTTGGCGTTCTTCAGACGATACGTCGGGAAGCCGTTGATCTGGCCTTGAGACAAGTGATCGGCGCGGATCATGACGCCGTAATTGTCCTCATGGCAGTTTGAGCACGACATATCGAGCTGACCGACCCGGGTGTAGTAGAGCTCTTTGCCCTTCTCCCAGAACGGGGCGGCATCCCCGTCGATCGTGACGTCCATCGGCATGCCACGGCTTTGATGCGCGAGCAGAGCCGTCATCGCAGACATCTGGCCGCCCGAGTATTTCCAGGGCTCTGCGCCCATCCGCTCGGTGCGACATTCATTGACAAGATTGGTCATGGTGACCAGTTCGCCATCTTCCACCCGTGGCAGAGATGTCTTCAGACCCGCAAAATCCGCGACATTGGCGTGGCAATCCATGCAGGATTTCCCGGCCGTACCATCTGCGGTTTCGTAAAGCTCAAGCGCCTGGTCAACAAAGACGAACGCGGGGTTGTCAAAGTCGTCCAATTGCAGCGCCTGTGTTTCCGGCGTGCGGAACGTCCATCCGGAATAGACCGTATCGACATTTTCCATATGCGCTGGCGCCGCAGCTTGGGTCACCATGGTTTCGCCTTCGATGGACAGAACAGCATCTTCGTCAGCGAACGCGACCGTCGCCATTGCAGCTGCCGCACAGCCCAACATGAGTGCCTTTAACGTCATGTTATCTCCTCCCGTAGCTGCGCGGATTAGGCCTCCCGCGCTGGCTGCTATTGCGTCTCAATTATGCGATCGTGATCGACTTCTTGGTCTCATAGACCGATCCATCGTCATCATACCAAGTGAACACAAACTCACCTGCTTCGGGCACAACGGCCTCGAATTGGAAGTAGGGGTTGGTGGACACGGCCGGCTCGATCGTGATGTCGACCACGTTCTGACCGTTAAAGTCAGCCGTGAACCGATTGATGATCGAGCGCGGAATGACGTTTCCGTCACTGTCCTTACGCTGGCCTGATTCCATTTTATGCGAAATCAGGGTCTTGATCGTGATGGCCTCACCTGCAGCTGCAGAGCGGGGCACTTTTACGCGGGGTTTGACGCCGGATGCCATGGTGTCTCTCCTCTTAAATTCTTGCTTAGCCGCCGCAGCCGCCGATGGTCACTTTCACGGTGTTCGCGGCTTGCTGGAATGTTCCATCTGCCATCTTTGCCACCGCAATGACGTTCTGAGTGCCCGCCAGACGGATCCGGGTGGAGCCGGATTGGCTGGCAGCAAGGGGGCCAAAATTGTAAGTGGCCACTGCAGGACGGGGATTGCCGTCTGCGAGCAACATGATCGACACCGCCCCCGGCGCGCTTACCTCGATCGGAACGGTGTTGCCGTTCTCAGCGATCTCAGGCGTTGTCAGCGTGATCCCACCGCTGCCAACATCCGCCCCACCGGTAAACTCGGCGATGGCGTCATCGGTTAGCGATGCAAAAGCGGGAAGCCCGGTTGCTGTTGCCGCCACCGAGGCGAGGCCCAACAGAACGGTCTCTCTGCGTGTAAAGTTCATTTGGGTTCTCCGAAGTTACGGAATTCAGGTCAGTCTGTGAGGGTCAGCAGATAGGCGACTAGGTCTTCCACCTGCTGGGCGGAAAGGATCGTCTTGCCGTCGAATTTCTCAAGGGGACGGGTATAGCCTGCATCCACGTAGAACGCTGGCATGATCGTTCCCTCGAACATCATCTTGGAATTGGCGACGATCCCGCGCAGATCTCCCTCTTCCCACCGGCTTGCCACACCATCCAAAGCTGGCCCCACTTGCCCGTGGAAGGATTGTTCGGCCAGTTCGGCGTTCTGGTGGCAGGCAAGGCAGTTGCCCTGCTTGCGGTTGGCGAACACCTTTCGGCCATTCGCGGGGTCACCGGCCACGCCCGTAAGACTTACGGGAACAGCGCCATATTCATCGAACTGCACTGCGGTGGGTGCCGTCTCGCCTGCATGAACAACCGAAGCTGCACAGGCAAAGGCGATGCCATATACATATGATTTCATGGTTCCTCCCAAACGTATTTCCCACGTTAGCGTGGTGTGCTTGCTAGAACGGTAACGGATTCGTGCGCGTTGTCGCAACAACGAATTCAAATTTTTGAATATTGCCGCGCCGCAGCATGACTCAAACTTTAAGGAACTCAGACGGCTCAGTCTGTCGTTCCGTCATTCCGCTCCTGTATGCGACGCGCGTGATAGCGTTGAAAATCTTCCCCATTTTCAATCTCATAGCGCTTTTCAGCCACCCAGGTGAACATATCAATCGTTGTGCCCGGCCCGAATGCGCCGGGCATCTGGGCCACTGCAGCTTGCGGGGCTGCGACATCTTCGGGGACCTGTTCAGGAAGGAACATAATCGTCGGTGTGAACAAAACACCCCATTTTCGGGCCATCTGTTTTTCTGTCAGGGTTTCCCCGTCGAAATCTGTCACCTCGATATCTCCGTGCAGATTGAGCTGCACAACAAAGTAATTCTCGTCGATATAGGCGGCGATGTCCGGGCGCGGGAAAACCTCCTCGTGCATCTTGGTGCAATAGACGCATCCACGCTGCTCAAAGAACAACGCAAGGCGCTTGCCCTCCGCATTGGCTTCGTCGAGGTCTTCGCGCAGGTCTTTGAACGTATCCCGCATCCAGCTGGTCTTGTGCAGGCCATCATCGCCAAGCTCTGCGCCTGCGGCAGGCAGGGCCAGCAGCAAAGCCGCCGCAAATGCGATTAGTCGGGTCATGTCTTGGGTCCTCCCCTGGATGGTGACGCGCCTAGATGTTCTGGAAAACGGGAAAGGCCTCCAGCATCCACTGTGCAATATAATTGACGCTGTCTGTGGCAATCAGCCAAGCAAAAACGATCAGCAGCAGCCCCATCGCCTTCTCAACTTTTGGCAGATGGCGCCGAAACCGGGCTGCAAATCTCAGAAATGGGCCAATGAAAAGCGCTGCAACAACGAATGGTGCTGTCATCGCCACACCAAAGACCAGCAACAAGACGAGGCCCCGCATTGCGGTGGCCTCCGTTGAGGCCGTGAAGATGACAGCTGTCAGCACACCGCCGACGCAAGGGGTCCAGCCGGCGGCAAATGCCAGGCCGACGATATAGGCACCAAATACGCTCATCTCACGCGTGTCGCCGCCATCCACCTGGAAAGACCGGTTCAGAAAGCCGATGCGAAACACCCCAAGAAAATGGAGCCCCATAAGGAACACCACCGCCGCCGCGATCAGGCGAAACTCGGTCTGCAGGCTGCGAAAGCTCTGGCTCAGGCCAAAGGCGGCTGCCCCCAGCAGTACGAACACCGTGATGATGCCAGCGGAGAAAAAGATCGAGGACAGGACAGCGCGCCGGCGCAAACCAGCAGGCAATGCGCCGTCCGCTGAAATCTCTGCCATGGAGGCACCTGCCATGTAAGACAGATAGAACGGGACAATCGGAAGAACGCAGGGGCTGAAGAAGACCACCAATCCCCCTACAAAGGCCGAGATCAGCGAAACATCGAACATTGCGCCTCCTTGCCAGCACCTCACATTCAAACTATCTTATATGAGCAACGCCATCAATGGCGCGCACGTACACGCACGCAACCGAGCAGGCCATTCTCCATGATCGCACTCAGGCACCGCGCTCTGGAAGGGTTTCTTGCCTTCGCTCTGGCAGCCATCCTGACAACACAGCTCCACGCAATGGAGCTGATCATGGTGGAGCAACACGGATGCCACTATTGCGAGCAATGGGACGAGGAGATCGCCCCTGCCTATCCCAAAACCGCCGAGGGGCGCTTTGCGCCACTCAGACGAGTGCATATCAACGAGATTCCAGACGACCTGACGCTGGTAAGCGACCCAGCCTTTACGCCGACATTCATTCTGGTGGAGGACGGCAAGGAGCTGGCACGGATCGAGGGGTATCCGGGCGATGACTGGTTCTGGCCCTTGCTTGAAGCCCTCCTTGAACAGAATACAACCTACATGCCCGGGGGATCCTGACGGCATTTGGCGCCCGGAACGGTCTCACCGGGATGCAGGGACGGACCGAGACCACGAGGAACACGGAATGGCACTGCCAGTCATCAATGAAGGCCTGACGGGCGAAGAGCTCGACCGCATGATGGACAATGCCACAACGGCGTCGAACTTCCTCAAGGCGATCAGCCATGAGGGACGGTTGATGATCCTGTGCCATCTCGCAACGGGCGAGAAATCCGTCACTGAGCTTGAAGATTTGCTGTCCGCGCGCCAAGCTGCAGTGTCACAGCAATTGTCGCGGCTGCGCATGGAGGGTCTTGTGCAACCGCGTCGAGAAGGCAAGACTATCTACTACAGCCTTGCAGACAGGCGGGCGATCAAGATCCTTGATGTGGTCTACGATCTGTTCTGTGCTCAAGAAGGCCGGCGCTAGCTGACCGGGAAACCACATTTACTCCGGTCATGGCGTCCTTTGGGAGGAGGATGCGCCTATGGAGTTTGTCACGGACGGGATGCTGTATGCATTCGCCGGGATGGCCGGAGGCGTCGTGTTGGGGCTCGCCGCGCGCTTGGGGCGTTTTTGTACGCTGGGCGCGATCGAGGATCTGCTCTACGGCGGCGACGACACACGGATGCGCATGTGGGGGCTGGCAATTGCAACAGCCATGGGCGCCACCTTTGCGATGGTCGGTGCCGGGATCTTTGCGCTTGAAGAGACCATATACCACCAAGCGGCATTCTCTCCGCTTGCGGCGATTTTCGGCGGGTGGCTCTTTGGCTATGGCATGGCGCTATCTGGCAATTGTGGCTACGGCGCCCTTGCGCGGATGGGCGGCGGGGACATCCGCGCCTTCGTGATGGTGCTTGTTTTAGGGGTATCGTCTTATGTCGCCCTGTCAGGCCCCCTTGCGCCCATGCGCATCGCCTTGGTTGACATGACACGCCTGCCCGTTTCCAGCTCTGGCTATGCTCAGGTGTTGAGCAGCCTGACGGGCATATCGATGCTGGCATGGGGCGGTGTGTTTGCCGTTGCGATCGCTGTTGTCTGCCTGCGCGCCCCCACATTCAGGGCACAGCCCGCGGCGCTTTTTTGGGGCGTTGTGGTGGGTCTTGCCATTGCGTCGGGCTTCGGCCTTTCCGCTTGGGTCACCCATGTCACCTTTGAAGCCGGGAGGGTGGAGGGACACACTTTCTCTGCCCCGATCGGGGAAAGCCTGATCTACTGGATGACATCCACTGCCGGCTCCATGACATTTGCAACGGGATCCGTGACCGGTGTCGTTGCCGGGGCGTTTGCTGGCAGCCTGATCAAGGGCCATTTCCGCTGGGAAGCCTGCGAAGACCCCAGAGAGCTCAAGCGGCAACTTGTGGGCGCACTTCTGATGGGATGCGGGGCCGCCCTGGCTGTGGGCTGCACAGTCGGACAGGGGCTTTCGGCCATTGCCACCCTGTCGCTGGGCGCACCGCTGGCCATGGCAGGCATCTTCATTGGTGCCCGTTTCGGTTTGCGTCAGCTGATCGAAGGCCTTGCCAGCCCGTGACCCGTTTGAGACACCGGGCCTGCGCATGGCCCCTGACCCGGACCCTGCATAAATGAACCTCGCCATTTGGCTGCAACGCGCCGCCGTGCGACATGCACAGCGCCCTGCCCTGCTCCACGGAAACGAAAGCTGCGGGGATTACACGCATTTCTACGCACAGGCACGGGCGCTTGCGGCCGCACTTCTGGAACGCGGTATCCAGCCCGATGACAGGATCGGGATTTTTGCACGCAATCACCCGAATGTGCTGGTGGCTTATTACGCGGTCTGGCTAATTGGGGCGGTCATCGTGCCGATCAACAACAAGTTGCACCGCAAGGAAGCCGCCTGGATCCTTGAGAACTCTGGCGCTTGCCTGGTACTGGCCAGCACGGCCCGCGGCGCGGACTTGGCCGAGGCCTGTCCCCTGCCCTGGCTCGATCTCGAGGGAGAAGCCTTCGCAAAGCTGTGCCAACCGGGCCCAACCTGCGATCCCATCGCCCGCAGCAAGGATGACTTGGCGTGGCTTTTTTACACTTCTGGCACCACTGGGCGACCCAAAGGCGTGCGCATCACACACGGTATGATCGCGGCCACCTCTTTGGCCTATCTGGCCGATGTCGACACCGTGCTGCCTGACGATGCCGCGCTCTATGCAGCCCCCATGTCCCATGGAGCGGGCCTTTATGCTCCGGTTCACGTTCTGATGGGCGCGGCGCATATGGTGCCGCTTTCAGGAGGCTTTGACGCAGACGAAGTGCTTGCCCTGTCTGCCGAACAAAAATCCACATCAATGTTCATGGCCCCCACGATGGTGCGCAGGCTGCTGGACCGCGCCCGAGCCACCGGCCAGCGCGGCACAGGCATTCGGACCATCATCTACGGCGGCGGGCCCATGTATGTCAGCGACATTGTCGAGGCGGTCGATTGGTTTGGGCCACGTTTTGTTCAAATCTACGGGCAGGGTGAGTGCCCTATGGCCATCTCCTCACTGACACGAGAACAGGTGGCTGACAGGGCTCATCCGGATTGGGAAGCCCGCCTGGGATCGGTTGGCCAGGCACAATCTGTGGTCGAAATTCGCATTGATGACGGCACCGGGCAGCCCGCGCCACATGGAGCCACCGGTGAGATTCTGGTTCGGGGCGCGCCCGTGATGCCGGGCTATTGGCAGAATGCCGCGGCAACCCGCGAGGCATTGCGCGAAGGCTGGCTGCATACGGGCGATCTTGGGCGCATCGATGCGGAGGGCTTTCTGACGCTGCTTGATCGTTCAAAGGATGTGATCATTTCCGGGGGCAGCAACATCTATTCGCGTGAGGTCGAAGAGGTCTTGCTGCAGCACCCGGATGTGCACGAAGTGTCAGTGATCGGTCGCGCTGACCCGGAATGGGGGGAAGTGGTGGTTGCCGTCATTACACCAAGGGACGGCGCCAAACCGTCTAGCCAAGAACTTGATGCGCACTGCCTGTCAGAGATGGCGCGGTTCAAACGGCCCAAACATTATTGCGTTTGCGATGATCTGCCAAAGAACAACTACGGCAAAATCCTGAAAACTGACCTCCGCACGCGCCTCGACAGCTTGCCCCCGCTGGATTGACGCAAGCGCGTCATTCCATCCCGGCTTCCTTTGCAATCATCGCCGCGTGAGTGCGGTTACGCGCATCCAGTTTCCGACACAGATTTTTGACATGCAGCTTGATCGTGACCTCGGCCAGGTCCAATTCA
>JAKVBK010000027.1 GCA_022447275.1 Oceanicola sp.
CATGAAGACAAGCTGTTGCTATAAGGAGCGAAGTTCAGATTACCAGCTGCTAGCTAAACAGAATGGCTACGGCACTAAGATGGATATTTATGCGGCGCAGTACCCAGCCTAAAGCGTCCGGCTCAAAACCTGAATCGCAAGGGATTCCCATGAGAGCCGATCTGTGATTCATCCTTTTTGGGAGGATGGATCATGTCAGCCCCTTTGCCGGATGCGCTTCGGGCGCGGTTTCAGAAGTTGGTTGAAGAAGGATTGATCGGGCGCGCGGCGACGTTGCGCTTGAAGCTTTCACCTGCCACCGGGGCGCGTTGGGGCCTTGCGATCCGACGAAGGGGACACGCCCGCGCTGCCCCGCAAGATCGGCCTCGGGGCAAAGGCAAGCTTTGTCCTCATCGCTTGTTTCTGATCGAACTGATCGATCAGGACGGCGATATGACCATGCCCGAACTGGCAGGCGCGTTGGCGGACGCGACCGGCGTTCAGGCGCATCCTGACGCGATTGGACGTTTCCTACGCAAGCTCGGCTTCACGTAAAGAGAAGACGTTGGTCGCGACCGAGCGACGCCGAGCGCGGGTAAGAAAACAACGCGACGATTGGTTCCAACAACGCTTGCCGGCTGTCACGGCTCGACCGGATCGCGTTGTCTTTATTGACGAAACCTCTGTCAAAACCAACCTGACCCGCCAGCGTGGGTGGTCGCAGCGAGGCGAGCGGTTGGTGATGGATGCGCCCGTTGGCTCATGGGGCACGCAGACCTTTATCTCGGGCATCAGCGCCAACGCGCTGATTGCACCCTGGGTCATCAAGGGCCCGATGGATGGCGAAGCCTTCGCTGCTTATGTCGAGCAGGTGCTGGTTCCGGAACTGGAGCCGGGCACCGTTGTCATCCTGGACAACCTCGCCACGCACAAGAATGAAGCCGCCGCCACAGCCATGCGAGAAGCAGGATGTTGATTCCTGTTCCTGCCGCCCCATTGCCCCGACCTCAACCCGATTGAGATGGCGTTCTCCAAGCTCAAGGCCCACCTGCGCAGGATCGGCGCGCGAACATGCACCGATATGTTCCACGCACTCACAGAAATCTGCGACCTCTTCTCGCCAGAGGAATGTTGGAACTACTTCAAGGCTGCCGGATATGCCTCAGGTTAAAGGTCGACTGCTTTAGGTGACTCAGCGGCACTTGTTTGAACTTTTCCAATAGCGCGAGCGCCCCCACTCTCATCGAAACGCAAGATCAAAACCTAACGTGAAGCTGCAGTTTGAAACAAGACACCCGAGAGAATCCCCTTTCCCCCTGTTTAACAGCTTTCACGCAGCCCTAGTTTTCAACGAACAGTCCAAGGGGAAAGGGCCCAACCATGAAGATCATCCTGACCGCTCTCACGGCACTCTCGTTGGGCCTCCCGGCCAGTGCCAATCTCTCGATTGCTTTCAAGGAAGGCGCTCCGAAAGACCGTATCGTGCTCAGCCATCTGGGCGGGTGCCCGCTGAACGATGCGACCGTCGTGATCGATCTGGCCGACAGCGCAGGCCAACTCATCTTTGACACCGAGGGCACGGGCGCCGGCGTCGAAGTGTTCCAACCCCTCGTGGTAGAGCAAGGCGCGACGCTTCTTGCCGTTCCCCCGAGTATCGAGGATGGCGCCACGCTGTTGACGCTGGACGTGACCCGCATGGCACCGGGCGAGGTGATCACCCTGTCCACCGACCTCGATGATACGCTGGGTGCGCGCGAAATCACCGTCAGTGGCGCGGAGTTCTCAGGCGTTGCCGTCTCGCTGATGCATGCCGGTCAAACCGCACGCAGCGTGTTCTCTCAAACCCCTGTGGCGACAACTGAAATCGCAGGCTGCTAACATCTCAGAAGGTCAGGTCCGACTTGAATTCGGAGAACCTTGCAGCCTCATAACAGGCCTGATACGATCAAATTATCGATTTTTTTTGACCGTATCAGGCCTGCTTTCAAGAAGGGTGTGTGGCGCAGAGCTGCATCGCATATCCAGCAAAACTCCGGGCTGAATCCTGCCCAAAACGTCAACAAGTTCAGACCTGTACGCGCACGATCCGAGCCGGTGAAAGGACGCACACATGCTGATGGCAAATGATCTTCCCGACGCCCGGGATGGCTCAGCCACACAACGCGCCTACCGGGTGCTGCGCAAAATGATCGTCACCGGAGAGTTAAAACCCGGCGAGAAGCTAAAGATCGATGGTCTGCGCGGGCGGCTCGACACGGGGGCCTCTCCGATCCGGGAAGCACTCAGCCTGCTCACCTCGGACAATCTGGTTGAGCGGATTGATCAGCGCGGATTTCGCACCGCCGAGATCAGCGCCCAGAATTTTGACGAAATCCTAAAGCTGCGCTGCACGCTCGAAGATCTGGCGTTGCGCGAAAGCATCGCAAAAGCCGATGACGCATGGGAGGAGCAACTGGTGCTTGCCCATCACCGCATGGCACGCGCCAAGGACGGGAACGAGGCCACATTCGAGGATTTGCACAAACTGTTTCACATGGCTCTGCTGGCCAATGCCAGTTCCCCAATCCTGCTGAAATTCTGCTCGCAACTCTATGATCTGAACATCCGCTACCGCTTCCTTGCGGGACGGGCTCTGAACTATCAGCGCCGTGATGTCAGCGACGAGCATGGTGGGATCTTGGCTGCCGCCGTTGCCCGCGATGCCGACGCCGCCAGCAGCCGTCTGCTGGATCATTACAAAATGACAGGCGCCTTCCTCGCGGGCCTTCTTGAGCGCAACGAGCTGAGCTGACCAGACACAGCCCAGCGCCCGCCCGCAAACGCGGCTACCCTTGGCAGACCGTGCGTTTAGATCGCCGTAGCGGCAGTGTTTATTTCGGAACCAAAGTCAGGTCGAACGCCACCTTCAGATAGGCGTCCGGCACCTGCCCCGAGAGCGCATAGCCTGTTTGTGGAAAGCTGCCTGCGGGCATGTGCTCATAGCGCATGACGAGATCCTCGCGCACCCCAAACACGGTATCCTGATCCAGATAGGGATCATCTTCCGGGAACACCTCCGTAACCAGCGGGCGAAACCCTTCAGCCTCGGCGATGAAATGCAGATGTGACGGGCGCCAGGGATGACGGCCACAGGCCCGCAAGATATCCCCGACAGGCCCGTCTGACGGCACCGTGTATTCCACTGGCTTTACAGTAGTGAAAGCGTAGCGGCCATCGGCGCCGACTGTCTGCAAACCATGGAAGGAATAGGTGTCCTGATCCGGATCCTGGCTGGAATACAGTCCGTTTGGTGCGGTTTGCCAGATATCCAGCGTTGCACCCGGGATCGGATTGCCATCGGGATCCTTTACCACCCCTTCCACAAGCAGCACCTGCGTCGTGAAATCCTGGCGCATATCCCCGCCCACTTCCAGCGGCGGAGAACCCGTGATGTGGAAGGGCCCCAGCACGGAAGACGATGTGCCCTCAGGCCGGTTGTGCAGCATATCAACCAGGGACGACAGGCCGAGCACATCTGACAGCAGCACAAACTCGTGCCGTTCCGCATCCGAGATCTCACCGGCCTGTTCAAGAAAGGCGATGCCCTTGTTCCACTCTGCGTGGGTCAGATTCACCTCGCGGGCAAAATTGTGCAGATGCCTGACGAGACTGCCCATCACCTCTTTCAGGCGGGGGTCGGTGTTTTGCCCCATATAGCCCATGAAGACATCTGTGATGTTGTCTTTTGTCACGTCACGCATGGGTGCGCTCCTCTAGTTGAGAATGGCAAGGCTGAGTGCAGGGAACCGGATCAGCAAGATCAGCACCAGCAACATTACGAAAGCGAAGGGCAAGGCCCCAAGAAACACATCCTTGAGCTTGATCCTATCATCATCGAGCGTGGCCTTGATGACAAAACAGCTCAGCCCAAGAGGCGGCGTCAGCAACCCGATCTCAGCCGCAACAACCGCCACGATGCCAAACCAAACAAGGCTGAGCCCCATGGACTCGATCAGCGGCAGGAACAGAGGCACCACGATCAGGATAATGGAGGCCGTGTCGAGGATAGTGCCGAGAAACAACATCAGCACAACCAGCAGCACCATCACCCAGAAGAAGCTGAACGCATTGTCGGCGAGAAAAGCCTGCAACTCGTTGGGCAGCCCCGCCAGCCCCAGCATCCGGGCATACATCGAGGCCGTGGTGATCAGAAACAGGATCGCAGCGGTGATATGGCCCGTCTCGATGACGGTTTCCCAAAAGCTTTTCAGGGTGATCCGGCCACGCAGCGCAGCGATGACAATGCCCAGCAAAGACCCCGCCGCCCCCGCCTCAACCGGGGTTGTCCAGCCGGTGTAGATACCCCCGAGCACCACAACAATCAGGGCGAGGATCGGCAGCGTTTTCGCGGCAATTTCGCCCCACCCCATCATGTCTTCGGGCTCCAGCAAGCGTCCGCCCACAAAGCCGGGGGTGAACCGCCCCATAAACCAGATTGCCGCCACATATGCCGCCGCCAGCAGCAAACCGGGCACCACACCGGCGAGGAACATCTCACCCACCGATTGCTCTGCCACGAAGGAATAGATGATGAGCATGGCAGAGGGCGGGATGATCATGCCCAGAACCGAGCTGCCCGCCACAACACCCACAGCAAAGCGCGGGTTATAGTCCTGGCGCACCATCTCGGGCACGGACATCTTGGAGAACACGGAGGCAGAGGCGATCGAGGATCCCGTGACGGCCGCAAACACTGCGTTGGCGCCCACCGTGGCCATGCCGATCCCGCCGGTGATGCGCCGGCAGCCCTGGTTCATGACGCTGTAGACATCCGCGCCAAGCCCCGCCTTTGAGACAATCAATCCCATGAAGGTAAACAAAGGGATGGTGGCGAAGGTGTATTCCATGGCGCTGTCGCCGATGGCGATCTTTAACAGCGCGAAAGACAGGTCGATGTTGTCGCGCATGATCCAGATCGCAATGAAGCTCACCATGCCCAGCGCAATCGGGATATAGACCCCGAGATAGATCAGAAGAATGATTGCGACGATGGACACAAGGCCAATATCGATGGGCGTCATGATCCGTGTCCCGCATCAGTTGTTTGCTCGCCGCCCGGCTGCAGAATGTGCAGGACGAAATGCACGGCGCAGAGGCAGGCGCTGAGAAAGATCACCAGCTTCACCGGCCACCAGGGGGCGGTGAACACGCCCGGCACGCCAAAGAAATCGCCCGTTTCCCACATCTCGGTAAATTCAGGCCAGATCGCGATCGCGACCAGCACCATGAAGGCCGCGCCGATCAGATCGATGGCCCGGCTCAGGGCGCGGCCCGCAGCCGGTGATCTGCGCCGCAACAGCCCAAGAAATCCATCAGAGCGGGTCAACCGGCCCACTCGGATCACATCCGGCAATTGCAGGAACACGATCAGCACCATGGAGAACTGCACCACCTCCACCGCACCTAGAAACGGCTTGTTGAACAGGCCACGGGCGATGATGTCGTAGTTGACCACAGCGATGAGGCCCACCACCACGAGGGTGCCGGCGGCATTCGCAGCCATAGCGATGCCGCCGGCGATCTTTGCAAACAGGCTCACCTGTGTCGTCCCCGATCAGTTGGTTACGGCTTCGGCAGCCCAGTCCCGCACCGGCTCATGCCCAGCGGCCCGCAGCTTTGCCATGTAGCTGTTGAGCATGTCGCTGCCGGGCTGGCCGGCCGCGTCGAGGCCCGCCGCCCATTCAGCAGCAATGTTAGGCATGGCAGCGGCCCATGCCGCGCGCTGATCGGCATCCATTTCGACGATCGTGCCCCCATCGGCAACGTAGGCGGCGCGGCTTTCCTCTGCGCGGTCCATGGCGATGCCCGCAACATGGTCGCGGTAGGCCACGGCCACTTCCTGCAGAACCGTTTTCACCTCATCGGGCAGCTTTGCCCAGTAATCCTTGTTCACGGTGATCGTTTTGGAATTCACCGCGCCCAGATCGGCCCGCAGCATATAGGGGGCCACCTCGGCGATCTTGAAGGTCTTGGCGGCTTCTGGCCACAGCATCGCTTTGTCGACGAGCCCGGTCTGCAGCATATTGTAGAAATCGGTCAGCCCGCCACGCACACCGGCCGCACCGTCGATCCCCTCGAGATAGCGCAGGTTCATCCCGGCGCCGGCAATCTTTGTGCCTTCCATGTCAGACAGATCATCGATCGGCTCGCGGGAGAACACCTGATAGGTATCCAGCACCACGCCCGTGGCAAGGTAGACCTGGTTCTGCTTGTCGAACTCCGCCTGCATGGCGGGGTATTCCTTGGCAATCTCATCCACGGCCTGCGCCACCGAGCGGGCATCGGCCGCAACGAAGGGCGTGACAGCTGAAAGCGCTTGGCTGGGCAGTTTCGAGCTGTGGAAAATCGTCGTGACAATGCCGATATCTCCAAGGCCAAGCTTGACCCCTTCGAGCACGCCTTTTGGCTTCACGATTGTGCCGCCATAGCTTTCCTGCCAGTCCATCTTGTAATTGCCGGTCATGGCCAGCCGCTTGTCCACCTCGGGTATGAAGAAGTTTGTGAACTCCTTCACCCAAAGCGCGCGCGCCGGATAGCCATCGATCACCACCGCCTTGATGGTTTGTTGGGCCAGTGCTGGCACAGCCGTCGTGGCTGCCAGCAAGGCCGCGATGGCCGTGCGGCGTACAATCCGTGAAATCATTGATTTTCCTCCCTTTACACCTGATCCCTCAGGCTTCCTTCCATTCGGTATGAAGATGCGTGTCGGCCCAGTGGGCACTGGGGTACTGCGCGTGCGACCCCCAACTCATCGTCACACCGCCCTCAGACAATCGCGCAGACATCATCGAAGTCGAACCGGGGCAACTTCTGGAACAAGGCGGATTCCTCCGCGTATCCGATGTTGCACAAAAAGTTCGATTTCCAGCCCGTCTCAGCGAAGAATTCATCGTCAATGACCGCGTTCGAGAACCCCGACATCGCCCCCACATCCAGCCCCATCGCCCGGGCGGCAATCATGAGGTAGGCGCCCTGCAAGGTGGAGTTCCGAAAGCCCGTGTCATGGATGAATTGCGGCTTGCCTTCGAACAGGGGCTTGCGGTCATCATGGGGAAACAGAAAATCCAGCGCCTCCCAGAAAGCAGGATCCCAAGCCACAATGGCCGTAACGGGCGCGGCCTGCATCTTGGCCACATTCGCGGGCTTGAGCGCCTTGGCAATGCGGGCCTTTCCCTCGGCAGAAGTGACAAACAGGAACCTTGCAGGGCATGTGTTCATGCTGGTCGGGCCCTGCCGCACGATATCATAGAGGTTGCGCAGCATCTCCTCGGGTACGGGCCGATCCTGCCAAGCATAGTGGGAGCGGGCATCCCGCAAGATCAGATCGATCGACGCCTCATCCAGCTGAGGCTTGCGCAATCTGAGATCACGCACTGCGGCCTGCGCTTGTGCGCGGATACCGTCCATGCTGTCATTGCCCTCGCCCATCATTCCGCGGCCGCCTGTGCTGCGATGGCGGCCTCATCCAGAACGGGGCTGGCGCAAATCCCGATGCCTTCGATCTCAATCTCGACCGTTTCGCCGGGCACAAGCCAGCGCGGGTTGGGCTTCTTTGCATGCCCAACGCCCGGCGGCGTGCCCAATGCAATGTGATCCCCCGGCATCAACGTTGTGTATTCGGAAATGATCGCGATCGAACGGGCCACGCCCCAGATCATGTTGGCGGTGTTGGACGATTGCAGGATTTCCGTACCAACCCGGCTTTCGATCTTCAGGCCGGAGGCGCCGGCAGGCACCTCATCGGGCGTGACAACGAAGGGGCCGATGGCGCCGGTATTGTCGAAGTTCTTACCCGGGGTCCACTGGTGAGTTTTGCGCTGATAATCCCGCACGGACCCATCGTTGAACACCGTATAGCCAAAGACATGCTCCAGCGCGTTTTCCTCGGCAATGTGGCGTCCGCCCTTGCCGATGATCACCATTAGCTCTGCCTCGTAATCCAACTTTTCAGAGCAGCTTGGCCGCACGAGGGGCGCGCCCGCAGCCATGATCGAGTTCCTGCCCCGCATGAACAGGGCCGGGTAGTCAGGGATGTCATAGCCCCCTTCCTTGATGTGCTCGACATAGTTGAGGCCCAGGCAGATGATCGTGGGCGGCGCCGTAATAGGCAGGGCTGGCGTGATGTCAGAGGCAGCAACTTGCGGGCCCGATACTTTGGCAGCCTCGGCCAACAGCTCTGGTGAGGCCGCAAGCGCGCTCAGATCCGCGCCGATCGCCGGAAGCGCCGCCGTCAGGTTGGTGGCGCTGTCTCCGTCCACAGCGTAAACGCTTTGCGCCCCATCGGACGTGCCCACAAGAAACCGCATCTGGTCCTCCAAATTTGTTCGATTCTTTTTTTGACGATTATATTTTGAAACGTCAAATAAAATCGATATTATGAGAAAAACAGGACAGGAGACGATAATATGCCGAGTTGGGACAGCTATCGGGCTGAAGCGAAAGCGCGCGGGGCGCTCGCGATGGAAGTATTTGTTGCCGTTTCAACTCCGGTTGCGCCGCCAGAAGAGATCCGCGCCGTGCTGCCCGATCACTTGGCCTATATCCGCAGCCTAGAGGCGCAGGGGGCTTTGATGATGGCCGGACCGCTCTCGGATGAAACAGGCATGGAAATGCAATCGATGGGCATGCTCGTGCTGCGCGCAGACACGATGGAGGCCGCCCATGATCTGGCGGCACAGGATCCGATGCATTTGACCGGCTGCCGCAGCTTTACTCTGCGTCGCTGGCTAATCAACGAGGGCAGCTTGTCTGTGACGGTTGGCCTGTCCGGCAGAACGATCGAACTCGGATAGTCCAAACAGGTGCGAGTCGATGGAATCAGACCATAGGTTGATTTTTTCTCGCTCTGGCGCCTAAAAGCGTGAGACTATCCCAATAAAATCGGAATTTACCATTACATTTGGGACCTCTTTGCGCAGGGTAGACGCTAATTTTGGTGCAACACTCCAGAATTGGAAAGGACACACCATGACACGCACCTTGCGCCAGATCTTCATCGACCACCCGAACTCGGTTGATGAGACATATTTCGAGCACATGCGTTTTGCCGGCTGGTTCGCCACCCGTCTGCTTCTGGCAGGGTGTGCAGCTTTGGTCCATGCCATCATTCCTTGCCTGTTTGAAAAGACCGCAGGCAACATGATCAAGGAAATGAACGCGAAACTCGTCAGCCGCCACTGACGGGATGGGGAGGGGTGTGCGCCCTTGGCGCGCGCCCCGCTGGTACGTTGTCCGGTGTCACGATCTGAACGGTCGAGACCCGGACTTCGGCCCGGTCTCCCTGTAGCCTGTGAAACGCCAGAAACGCGTGAAAGACGTTTCTCATATCCTGCATGAGATCGTGATGCAGGATAAAATCCAGTTGCCCGGCGTGAATCAGCGCCCGGTTTTCCGCATCCAAGTCATGGGCCACGTACACCTCGGGCCTCAGGCCATGGCTGGATAGGGTGTCCAGGATCGAGCGGTTGCCTCCTCCCATGGAGTAGACGGCGCGCAAACTCCCGAATGTGCCGATCACCCGGTCAAGCGCCCGCGATGTTGGCCCCCCGACGCCACTGCCCCCTTGCACCGAGACCACCCGCAGATGCGGCGCGCAGTCGGCCAGCTTGGCGCGAAACGCGGTTTCACGCGCTTCTTCACCAGAAAAGCGCTCATGGCTGCGTGTGGCCAGCACATCACCGGGGCGATCACGCAAGATGTGCGCGATCAGCCCCGCAGCGGTTCTGCCCGCGCCCGCATTGTCGAGCCCCACATAATCCAGCCGTGCTTTGGTGGTGATGTCCGTTGCAAAGGTGACAACTGGAATTCCGGCCTCGGCCAGCGCCGCAACACAGTCCCGGATCGCACCCGTATCCCGCGCCTTGAGGCACACCCCATGACTGCCCCGCTTGGCGATCCGGCGCAGGGCCGCAACCACCGCCTGCTCTTCCATGATCTCCTGCATCAGAAAGCGGGGGCGGCAGACAGCCCCGCCGATCCCCGGCACGACAGCGTCGACAGCAGCGCGAATCTCCCGGCTGAACCGGGCTGGCGCCTCGACCACGAAATCAAAGAACAGGCGCCTGCCGCGGGCTGCCAATTGCGTTTCCTGTGCCTGCAATTCCTCCACGGCCGCGGCCACGCGCAACCGGGATTGCGGGCTGACATGGGCCCGCCCATTGAGGACGCGGTCGACAGTTGCTGTGCCAAGGCCAGCCTGCCGGGCGATCTCCTTTATTGGAAAGCGATGGGTCATTTGATGTGTTTTTGATGTGTTTTTGCGCGCATTTCAATGCTGGGGCCGCTATTGTGATGGGCAGCAAGGGAGGCCTCTCATGAAAGATATTCGCGACACCCATATCGGCTACTACGATCCGGAAACCTGCGATCCAGAGGAATTCAAAGCGCTGATCGCGCAGGACACGCAGGCCGAAGACGCACCCTTTGCCTGTGAAATCCAGAAGAACATTCCCCTCTATGACATGGCGGCCCTGCGCCCCGATCTTGAAGACCCGGTGCGCCGCCGCGCCATCCAGCAGGAATGGGCCCGTGTGATGCACAGCGGGGCAGGTGTCGTGGTGCTCAAAGCCGCCTATGCAGACACGGCCGTGCTGGATCGCGCCACGCAGATCTACGAGCAGATTATCGCGGCCGAGAAAGAGGGAAGCGGTGGCGGTGGTGACCACTTTGCTGCCTCAGGCGCCAATGACCGTATCTGGAATGCGCTCCAAAAGCTGTGCGAAGCAGCGCCCGATGTGTTCCTCGACTATTTCGCGAACACCGCGATTGCCGCGATCTGCGAAGCTTGGCTTGGGCCCAACTATCAGATGACGGCCCAGGTCAACCTCGTGCACCCCGGCGGCGCGGCCCAGCAAGCGCACCGCGACTATCACCTCGGGTTTCAAACAGCCGATGTCAGCGCATCCTACCCGGCCCATGTCCATGAGGTCTCGCCCATTCTGACGCTGCAAGGGGCCGTCGCCCATTGCGATATGCCCATCGAAAGCGGGCCCACCAAGCTGTTGCCGTTTTCGCAGGCCTACCGGCCGGGCTATGCAGCGTGGCGTCGGGAGGATTTCCGCGCCCTGTTCGAGGCGCATTATGTGCAATTGCCCCTGCAAAAGGGCGATGCCGTCTTTTTCAGCCCCGCCCTGTTTCACGCTGCAGGCGCCAATACCAGCGCCGATATTCACCGCTTTGCCAATCTGCTTCAGGTGTCCTCGGCCTTTGGCCGCGCGATGGAAACGGTCGACAGAGACAAGATGTGCCGCCTGACCTACCCCCATGCATTGGATGCTCAGCGCAGTGGCCGGCTGAGCAACGCAGAAATCGCAGCGGCGATTGCCTCCACCGCGGAGGGCTATGCGTTTCCGACAAATCTGGACCGGGACCCACCGGTGAACGGCCTCGCCCCGGAAACCCAGGCAGCCTTCTTTCAGCGCGCCCTGTCCGAAGGCCTCGACGCAGCGGGCTTTGCAAGTCATCTGGAGAAAATGCATCAGGCGCGGCAGGCCTAGCTTAGCCCGATTTAGCACGGGCTCCGCTCCCGCTCGGGGCGTATGCTTATCGCAGCCTATCGGAGGGGGCGCCGCTAAAGCGACTGCGCGCTGGGCCTGTGTCAGCCAAGCTCCAGGCTGGTCACTGCGAAAAATGGCTGCGGTGGCCCCGCAAATGCGCCGCGATACATGCGGGCCGTCTTAAAGCCTGCCTGCAGGCCCAAGCCTTGGCAAAGCTGTGTCAGCCCGGTCGCCATCTCTGGCACATCGAGGGTCACGGGGCCTGCGAACTGGGCGGCTGCCACGCGGATCAGACGCGCGGCACTCTCTGTGTCAGACGCCAAAAGCGGGCCGATCTTTGCCCCGGAGCGGCACGCCCTGACGGTGCAAAACCCTGCGATCCCGGCATCGCTGCGGCAGACAAACGTCCTGCGCGATGCCGTCTGGTCTAGCCAAGCGCCCAGATAGCGGGGCTTCTCCACGCCGGATGCGGCGGCCTCCATCGCGATCAGCATTGGGATATCGTCAGCGGTGGCCCGATCGATATCTGGCGCAGATTGGCCAGACACAACCCCGCTATACCGCGTTGTGCCCCCCGCATAGGCGAAGCCGGAGGTTCGGTAATTCTGCTGCTGTTCCTCTACGCCATCCAAGCCCACAACACGCTGGCCCGCATGTTGCATCGCATGGGTCCAAAGCCTCAGACCATAGCCTTTGCCGCGATGCTCCGGGCGGACGATGTAGAGGCCAAGAAACGCGAAATCGGCACTGTGATTGACCACAGAGATGGCAGCCAACGGTTCGCCTGCGTCATCAACCCCAACAAAAAAGCCCTCCGGGTCCGCCTGAAAGAACGCCTCCGCATCATCCAGCCCCGGGTTCCAGCCCTCCGATCCGGCCCAGTCCAGCATGGTGTGCAGATCCGCCAGACGTGCCGTTCGACATTGAATCATCGTTTCAAAGCTTCCCTCAGGGTGGCCGGGCCCGCTTCGCGCTCTCTGAGGTCCAATTGCGAGAGCAAATCAAGCAAATGTCCCTTCATCAGCTGCTCAGCAGCCTCCCCATCCCCCGATGCCAGCGCGTCTACCAACGCATGATGGGCATGGCTTTCGCATAAAGCATTCCTGCGGCGCCAGTACAGCGCAATCACAAGCGAAGACCGCGATATCAGCTGTCGGAGGAACGCTTCAATTGTTTGCTGATCCGCAATTCGCGCAATTTCCAAGTGAAAATCGCCCGACAGTTTGAGCGCCAAGCCCGCCTCACCACGATCAACCGCTGCGTGCTCATTTTCAATGTGTGCATTCAGGCGCGCGATGTCTTCGGGGCTTGCGCGCTGAGCCGCAGCGCGCGCTGTGCTGGGCTCCAGAAGAGCCCGCGCCTGAAACACTTCATGCGCCTCTTTCAACGACGGCTGAGAGACCATCGCGCCCTTGTTTTTCCGGATGGTCAGCAACCCTTCCTGCGCCATAGACCGCAGCGCCTGACGCACGATTGTGCGGCTGACACCGAACAATGCACACACTTCATCTTCGCGCAGCTTCGTCCCTGGCTGCAGGCGATGCTCATGCACAGCCTCAGTCAGCGCAGCGATAATGCCGTCGACACTGGATTTGGAAGATTCGGTTATCGCGTCCATGGCCCTCTCCTCGGCTCAATGTGCAAAACCGGCTGCCAACACTCAACGCCCAACACAAAATGACGTGGGATCGTATACAATTTTCGCCTAAATTCTGAACAATAAAATCGCGGCTCGATTGTTTTCCCACCGCCCTGACAGTTTGCCCCCCCCAAAAGCGGTTTGCGCTTTGGCGGAAAGGGCCTGCACGCCCATCCTCTTTGCAACGCGAGGAGATGATGCAGATGAGCTTGACCCTGGATCTTGAATTGATCGGGCTGACAAAGCGCTATGGGCACACGGTGGCCGTGGACGCGATCAGCTATCATTTCAGCGCGGGCACCTATGCGTGCCTGTTGGGTCCGTCCGGCTGCGGAAAATCTTCGACTTTACGCATGATCGCCGGGCACGAGACCGTCAGTGCGGGCTCGGTCACATTGGGGGGTCGCGATATCTCACGGCTCCCGCCGGCCAAGCGCGGCACTGCGATGATGTTTCAGAACTACGCGCTCTTTCCGCATTTGAGCGTGGCCGACAACGTGGCCTTCAGCCTGAAAATGGCTGGGGTAGATGCCCAAACCCGCCGCACCAAGGCCGGTGAAATGCTTGAGTTGGTCGATATGACAGCGCTCGCCGACAGGTTGCCCGCCCAGCTATCGGGTGGCCAACAACAACGGGCCGCTCTGGCACGGGCACTGATCACCCAGCCCGATGTGTTGCTGTTGGACGAGCCCCTGTCAGCTTTGGACCCCTTCCTGCGCATCCGCATGCGTGCGGAACTGAAAAAGCTCCAGCGGGAGTTGGGCATCACATTCGTGCATGTCACCCATGGCCAGGATGAGGCCTTGGCCTTGGCCGATGAAATCGTCGTCATGAACGACGCAAAGATCGAACAGGCCGGCAAGACGCGCGCGGTGTTCGAAGCGCCACAAACGGCCTTTGTTGCGCGCTTTCTGGGCTCCCATAACGTGATGCAAATGCCGGATGGCATGATCGCGGTCCGCTCAGACGCGCTGCAGTTCACACAGCCGGATGCCGCGCGTCTGCCGGGCACCATTACCAATATCGAGTATCAGGGCACACACGTCGCGCTGACCGCCACGATCCCGGGCGATCAGGAAGTGACGGCCCTGCTGCCAGACAGAGATTTCTTCGAGAACCCGAAGAATTTGGGAGAGGCCATCGGCCTCGACTGGGACGCCGGGGCAGCCCATGCCCTGGCAAGCTAACTGAACCTAGAAACAAGGATGTTACCTATGACGACAATTTCGAAGGTCCGATATTCCAGAAGGTCGCTGCTGAAGGCAGGTGGCGCGGCGGTGGCGGCCGCCGCGCTCCCGGCTCCGATGGTATGGGGACAAGAGACGAAAAACATCACCTTGCGCCAGTTCGGCACCGGGGTGTCCAACCTCAATGAAGTGGCTGAGAAGGTCAAGGAGGACCTGGGGTTCACGCTGGAAATGACAGCGCTGGATTCCGACAGCGTCACACAGCGTGCAGCCACCCAGCCGGACAGCTTTGACATTGCAGATATCGAGTACTGGATCTGCAAGAAGGTCTGGCCGACGGGCAACCTGCAAGCGATGGATACCTCCAAGATCGCAAATTACGACAAGATTGTCGGAACATTCCGGTCGGGCAAGTTGACCCCGGAAAGCGTGATTGCTCAGGGCACCGCTCCGCACACCGTTGGCTTTACGACCGGCGCGGATGGGAAAGAGTTCGTGCAGGAAGAATCCGGATGGATGACGCTGATCCCAACGATCTATAACGCGGACACCTTGGGCATTCGCCCCGACCTGATTGGTCGCCCGATCAGCAATTGGTCTGAGCTTCTGAACCCGGAATTTAAGGGGAAGGCCTCGATCCTGGACATCTCGTCGATCGGGATCATGGATATGGCCATGGTCGTCGAGTCCATGGGCGAATACAAATACCCCGACAAAGGCAACATGACCAAGGAAGAGATCGACCTGACACTGGGCATCTTTACCGAGGCCAAGCAGAACGGGCAGTTCCGTGCCTTCTGGAAATCGTTCGACGAATCCGTGAACCTCATGGCGTCGGGCGAGGTTGTGATCCAGTCCATGTGGTCCCCGGCCATCACCGCCGTGCGGTCACAGGGGATCCCCTGTGTCTACCAGCCGCTGGAAGAGGGCTACCGCTCCTGGGGCGGTGGCATCGGCCTGTCCGCATCCCTGTCCGGCATGGAGTTGGACGCTGCCTACGAGTATATCAACTGGTATCTGTCGGGCTGGGTTGGCGGCTTCCTGATGCGCCAAGGCTACTACTCGGCGGTGCCGGAAACCTCCAAGAACTTCATGTCGGAAGACGAATGGGGTTTCTGGTTCGAAGGCAAGCCGGCGGCTGGCGACATTACCAACCCCTTCGGCCAAGTCATGGAGAAAGCCGGCGCCGTGCGCGATGGCGGTTCTTTCTACGACCGGATGGGCGCCGTGGCCTGCTGGAACGCGGTCATGGACGAAAACCAGTACATGGTTCGCAAGTGGAACGAGTTTATCGCAGCGTAAGCGATACCCGCCGGAGGGCTGCGGCCCTCCGGCACCCAGAGATCACACAAAAAATGAGCAGGGGCGAGCGTGCGCAACAACTCGGTCATTGGTTGGCTTCTGGCGGCGCCATTGTCGCTGGTCTTGCTGGTATTTCTGGTGGCGCCGATCGTTATGATCGTTGTCGTCAGTTTCTGGGGAGCGACAGAATGGTCAATCTATCCGGCATTCCAGTTCGATAACTACGCCTTCCTGCTGACATCCGATGTCACTTACAGGGTGTTTCTGAACACACTGAAATATGCTGCAATCACATGGGCTTGCACGCTGCTCATCGGCTTTACGGTGGCCTATTATCTTGCCTTTCACATCCGCAGCCTGACGTGGCAGGTTGCGCTGTTCCTGCTGTGCACAATCCCGTTCCTGACGTCCAACATCATCCGCATGATTTCGTGGATCCCGTTCCTCGGGCGCAACGGCATTGCCAACTCTACCCTGATCTCTCTGGGCGTGATCGATGAGCCTCTGGAATGGTTGTTGTTCAGCGATTTCAGCGTGATCCTTGCCTTCGTGCATCTCTATACGCTGTTCATGGTGGTGCCGATCTTCAACACGATGATGCGCATCGACAAATCCTTGATCGAGGCCGCCGCCGATGCGGGCGCAAGCGGCTGGCAGACGCTCCGGCATGTTATCATTCCACTCACCAAGCCGGGCATCATGATCGGAACCATCTTTGTGGTCGCCCTTGTGATGGGCGATTTCATCACCGTGCGATTCATGTCAGGCAGCCAGTCCGCAAATGTCGGGCGGATGATCCAAAACGACATCGGCCTGCTGCAATACCCCTCTGCTGCCGCCACCGCCGTGATCCTGCTGGTCACCGTGCTGCTGTTGATCGGCACCCTGTTGCGCTTTGTCGATATCCGGAAGGAGCTTTGACATGGAGCCGCGCCCCAAATCCTTCTACGCCCTGACCGCCTTTTTTGTCCTGTTCCTGATCTTCCTCTATGGACCGACGATCACCATCGCGATCCTGTCCTTTCAGGGGCCGGGCGGCGGCCTGACCTTCCCGATGCGCGGGGTCTCTTTGCACTGGTTCCGCGACCTGTTCGAACAGCAGGCCGTCGGCGATATCTGGGGGTCTTTCTACCGCTCCTTCACTTTGGGCCTGATGGTGATGGTGACAACTGTGATCGTGTCCGTGATGGGGGGGCTGGCCTTCCGCAAGCGATTTGCAGGCGCAACGATCCTTTTCTACCTCATCATCACGTCACTGGTGATCCCGTCGATCCTCGTCTCACTTGGTGTTGGTTTGATCTGGTCCCAATCAGGCATGACGGTGCATTGGTCCACGTCAGGCTACGGGGCACAGCTCACCTGGACCTTGCCCTTTGGCCTTCTGATCATGTTCGCGGTCTTCAACAGGTTTGACCGCTCCTACGAGGAAGCGGCGCGCGATCTTGGGGCCAGCCCCTGGCAGGTGATCCGCCATGTCGTATTGCCAATCATTGCCCCCTCGCTGATCGGGGTGGCGCTCTTTGGCTTTACGCTCAGCTATGATGAATTCGCCCGCACCCTTCTGACATCAGGCAGCTACAACACCTTGCCGCTCGAAATCTTCGGGATGACGACAAACGTGACAACCCCCGTTCTGTTCGCGTTGGGCACCCTGACAACCGTGTTTTCCCTGCTGATCATTGTGCTGTTTCTGGCCGTCGTCTGGTTCATGAACCGGGCCCGGGCCCGGCAGGGTTCAGATGCCGGGAAAGGCTTGCTCTGATGACGGTTGTGATCATCAACCCCAACAGCACGGCATCGATGACGGAGGCGATGTTGTCTCAGGCGCGCGCGGCTGCCCCAACCGTGCACTTCGAGGGGTGGACGTCCCATGCAGGGCCACCCGCGATCCAAGGCCCCGAGGATGGGGCGACCGCAATCCCCCCCTTGCTCGACCTGGTCAGCGCAGCAATCCGCTCCGGGGCGCAGGGCATCATCATCGGCTGCTTTGACGACACCGGACTGCCAGAGGCCCAGCGCATGGCCAGCTGTCCCGTGCTGGGGATCGGGCAGGCCTCCTACCACTACGCTGCCCTGCGCGATTGGCGCTTCAGCGTTGTCACGACGCTGACGGTGTCTGTGCCGGTGATCGAGGACAATATCCGGACACAAAACCTCGCACCGTATCTGGGGCGCGTGCGGGCGTCTGATGTGCCTGTACTGGCACTGGAAACAGACACGGACGGGGCCAGCCGCCTGATCGCAGAGGAAAGCAAACGGGCAGCGGCTGAAGATGGGATCGATGCCGTGATCCTCGGCTGCGCGGGCATGGTGCAGGTGATTGACGACGTGGGCGCAGCGCTTTCCATCCCAGCGATCGATCCGGTCGCGTGCACCGTGCGCTGCATGTCTTGGCTGATCGCCCAAGACGGACACTGAGCGCCCGTCTCACAGGCGCACAGGAACGACTGGCCGGGCTGGGCGCGCTGTGACGGTGGAAACCACACCGCCTGCGTTCTGTTTAGGCGCCTCAGGCGCTAGACATCCTCCTTAGATGTCTCCGGGTCGAGCTTCTCGAGAAGATCCAGCAGGCGCTCATAATCCGAAGCCCCCAGCCTGGCTTTGAACCCATCGGCAATCTGTGCGGCCTGTGCAGCGCGGTCGGCGATAACACGCGCCCCGTTGGCGGTGATGGCAATCATCTGCCTGCGCCGATCGGCCGTGTCGCGCGTCTGTGTGAGCAAGCCCTTCTTGCGCAAGGTTGCGATAATCCGGGTGAGGCTGGGCAGCAGCAGCCCTGCCCGGCCCGCCAATGTCTTGGTGTCCATTGCGCCAAACTCGTCAAGCACGCGCAAAACCCGCCATTGCTGTTCAGTGATACCTGTTTCGGCGAGCATCTCCCGAATGGGTGACATCACACCTTCGCGGGCCCGGATCAACGCCATGGGAAGCGAGCGCACCGTCGAAGGCAAACCGGATATCATTCGAAGCCCCCCCTTCTTCAGGCCATTGCGCCCTTTCAGGCTGCGCCATCCCTGGCATCACAGAGCATTTGGGTTTTACAACTCAATTGTTAACATGTTAACCAAAACCATGCCACATTTCCAGATCGACTATTCCGCCAACTTGGAAGACCTGCTCGACATGGCAGCCCTGTGCGAAGAAATCCGGGCCACAGCGGCTGGGATCGCTGCGTTTCCAATGCCGGGCATTCGGGTGCGCGCCACCCGCGTGGACCACTTTGCGATGGCAGATGGTGATCCCCGCCATGGCTTTATCGACATGTCCATCCGGCTGCGCGAAGGCCGCCCGGAAGCTGTCAAACAGGCCGCTACAGCCGCGATCTTTGCCGCCCTTGAGGCGTTTGTGGCCCCGGTGATGCAGACCCGATCCATCGCGATCTCCGTGGAAATGCGCGACATCAACGCTGCGCTTTCGCCGAAAGGCGGATCAGTGCGGTCACATCTGGGGGCGCAGGAATGACAGCACTTGAGGACAATCGCAAAAAGCTTGAGGGGTATCTTTCTGCGGTACGGGCAGATGGCATTTCCAACCGGATCGCGGGGCAGGATGTGCCCGGGCAGGGCGGTGTCTTCGCGACACACTCGCCGGTGGATCAAAGCAAGATCTGCGACGTGGCCCTGGGCACAGCCGATGATATCGACGCGGCTGCGCAGGCCGCCCACGCGGCTTTTGCCCCTTGGCGCGATTTGCCGGCCGCCACGCGCCGAAAGATCTTGATCCGCATCGCAGAAGGCATCGAGGCCCGGGCGGAAGAGATTGCCCTGTGCGAATGCTGGGATACGGGTCAGCCGCTGCGCTTTATGGCCAAGGCCGCCCTGCGGGGTGCAGAGAACTTTCGCTATTTTGCAGATCAGGCAATCCAGGCACGCGACGGACAACACCTGAAATCCCCCACCCTGATGAATGTCACGGCGCGGGTGCCGATTGGGCCGGTTGGGGTGATCACGCCCTGGAACACGCCGTTCATGCTGTCCACCTGGAAGATCGCCCCCGCGCTGGCCGCCGGGTGCACGGTTGTTCACAAGCCCGCAGAGGCCGCGCCCCTGACTGCGCGTCTGCTGGTGGAAATCGCCGAAGAGGCCGGCTTGCCCCCCGGCGTGCTCAACACCGTGAATGGCTATGGCGAGGTGGCGGGCAAAGCCCTGTGCGCGCATCCCCGGATCAAGGCCATCGCCTTTGTGGGGGACAGTCAAACGGGCCGCCTGATCATCCGCCAAGGCGCGGACACGCTCAAACGCAACCACCTCGAACTGGGCGGAAAGAACCCGGTCATTGTGTTCGAAGATGCCGATCTGGACCGTGCCCTCGATGCGGTGATCTTCATGATCTACTCTTTGAACGGCGAGCGCTGCACATCCTCGTCGCGGCTGCTTGTGCACGACACGATCCGCGACGCCTTCGAGGCCAAACTGATCGCGCGCATCAACAAGATCCGGGTGGGGCATCCGCTCGATCCGGACACGGAGCTGGGCCCGCTGATCGATGCCACCCATTTCGACAAGGTCACCGGCTATTTTGACATCGCGCGCGCCGAGGGCGCCACGATCAGCGCCGGCGGGGCCGCCATCGATGGGCCCGGATACTTCGTTGCGCCCACGCTCTTTACCAACGCCACCAACACCATGCGGATCGCCCGCGAAGAAATTTTCGGCCCTGTACTCACCTCCATCGGCTTCTCAACCGAGCAAGAGGCACTCGCGCTTGCCAATGACACAGATTACGGCCTGACAGGCTACCTCTGGACCAATGACCTGACCCGCGCCTTGCGCTTTACCGACAAGTTGGAGGCCGGCATGATCTGGGTCAATTCCGAGAATGCCCGGCACCTGCCCACGCCCTTTGGCGGGGTGAAATCCAGCGGCATCGGGCGCGATGGGGGGGATTGGTCCTTTGAATTCTACATGGAGCAGAAACATATCGGCTTTGCCATGGGTTCGCATAAAATCAGCAAGCTGGGAGCATCCTGATGCCTGTGCCCGCGCCTAACCTCTACCCGGTTTTCAACACGGTGCGCGTCAGCCATGCCTATCTGAACGTGCACGATCTTGCCGCCTCAAAGCAGTTCTACGCTGACACTCTTGGCCTTCAGATCACCGATGAGGATGCAGAGCACGTCTATCTGCGCGCCATGGAAGAACGGGGCCATCACAGCATCGTTCTACAACAATCTGACCAGCCGGGCACCGTCGAGGCCATGGCCTTCAAGACGTTTGATGAGCGCGATCTGGATGCCGCACACGCGTATTTTGCTTCGCTGGGCCGGCCGGTGGCGTGGATCGACCGGCCCTATCAGGGGCGCACCTTGCGCACCTCAGACAATTGCGGGATCCCGATCGAATTCTACTACCGGATGGACCAGCTCGCCCCCATCCACCAGACCTATGCGCTCTACAAGGGCGTGAAGCCGCTGCGGATCGATCATATCAACTGCTTCAGCAACGATGTGGATGCCTCTGTCGCCTTCTACAGCAAGTTCGGCTTTCGGGTAACGGAATACACCGAGGACGAAGAAAGCGGCCGGCTATGGGCGGCATGGCTGCACCGCAAGGGCGGCGTTCATGACATCGCCTTTACCAATGGCACGGGCCCGCGCATGCACCATGTGGCCTTTTGGGTGCCAACACCGCTGAACATCATCGATCTGCTCGATCTGATGTCGACCACAGGCTACGTGGCCAACATTGAACGCGGGCCCGGACGGCACGGGATTTCCAATGCATTCTTTCTCTATGTTCTGGATCCTGACGGGCACCGCATCGAGATCTATTGCTCGGATTACCAAACGGTGGACCCTGACCTTGCGCCGATCAAATGGGATCTCAAGGATCCACAGCGACAAACGCTCTGGGGTGCTGCGGCCCCCGAAAGCTGGTTCAAGCATGGCTCACCCTTCCTTGGCGTGCCAACACAGGTGCCGGATCTGAAAGCCACGCCAATCATCGCACCATAATGCCCCGATGCCCCCTGAGGCCGTCACAGCACCACTTTTTGCGCAGGAGCGCCGTACATGAACTGGGATGAATTCGCCGATTGGAGCCGCCAGATTGCCGATTGGGGCGCGGCCTATCACAAGAGCCTGCGGGATCGGCCCGTGCGGGCACAAACCGTCTATGGCGAGATTGCGGCGCAGTTGCAGGATGCGCCGCCCGAAACCGGCGAAGACATGTCGGTGATCCTGGAGGATTTCGAGCAGATCGTGATGCCCGGCATGACCCATTGGCAGCATCCCCGCTTCTTTGCCTACTTCTCTGCCAATGCAGCACCGCCCTCCATTCTGGCCGAGCAGTTGGTCAATACGGTCGCCGCGCAGTGCATGCTGTGGCAGACTTCGCCCGCCGCCACCGAGGTGGAAGGGGTGATGGTGGACTGGCTGCGTCAGGCTCTGGGCCTTGCCGAAGGCTATACCGGTGTCATTCAGGACAGCGCTTCGTCAGCCACCCTGTCTGCCGTGCTGACAATGCGGGAACGGGCCACGGGCTTTACCGGCAACCGCGAGGGGCTTTCAACCAAAGGGCAGCTGCGGATTTATTGCTCTGAAGGGGTGCATTCCTCGATTGACCGCGCCTGCTGGGTGGCAGGCATCGGGCAGGACAATCTGGTGAAACTGCCCACCTCCGGGCCGCGTCACGCCATGGATACTGCCGCGCTTGAGGCCGCGATTGAGGCCGATCTCGCCGCGGGCCACGTGCCTGCGGGGATCATCGCAATCACGGGCGGTACCGGCGTGGGGGCCAGCGACAGCCTCGCCCCAGTTTTGGCGATTGCAAAGGCCCATGACCTCTACACCCATCTGGACGCGGCATGGGCGGGCGCCGCCATGATCTGCCCGGAAATTCGCGAAGACTTCTGGGCGGGCGTCGATGGCTATGACAGCATCGTCTTTAATCCGCACAAGTGGATGGGGGCCCAGTTCGACTGTTCTATCCAGTTCCTGCGGGACCCGACCGCTCAACTCAACACCCTCAAGATCGAGCCGGAATACCTGAAAACATCCGGCGATGCGGTGGTGAATTACTCGGAATGGACGATCCCGCTGGGCCGTCGCTTCCGGGCGCTCAAGATCTGGTTCCTGCTGCGCTCCTACGGCCTTGAGGCGCTGCGCGCGCGGATCCGCAATCACGTGGCCTGGTCTGAGGCGCTGTGCGAGCAACTGCGTGCCCTCGACGGGTTCGAGATCACCTCGGAGCCGATCCTCAGCTTGTTCTCGTTTCGCTGTCCCGGCGATGACGCCACCCAACAGCGACTGGTCGATGCGCTCAATGATGATGGCCGGATCTACCTGACCCAAGGGGCGCTCGATGGCCGCAAGGTCATCCGCTTTCAGGTTGGGCAATTCGATACCACGCAGGAAGACGTGCTGGGCGCATGTGACGTGATCCGCGACGTCTGGGAAGGGCTGGAATGAAGTTCGCAACCTTTACCAGCGCAGGGCGTCAGCATTATGGGGCCGTCACATCGGAGGGCATGATCGCGCTCGACGGCGAAGTGCCAGACTGGCCCACGCTGTGGGATGCGGTACGGGCCGGTGGGCTTGGGCGGCTCGAACAGGCGGCACAGGGGCGCGCGCCCACCCACAGGGATTATGCCTTTGACATGGTGCTGCCCGGCCTGCGGCGCATCCTGTGCGTCGGCGTCAACTTTCCCAACCGCAACGCCGAATACAAAGACGGCAGCGCGCAGCCGCCGCACATGTCGCTTTTCCCGCGTTTCGCCAGCGGCTTTACCGGGCACGACCAGCCCCTGATCCGGCCCCCTGAAAGCCACCAGCTGGATTACGAAGGCGAGGTTGCGATTGTCATTGGCAAAGGGGGGCGGCGTATCCCGCAAGCGCAGGCCTATGAACACATCGCGGCGCTGACGATCTGCAACGAGGGCACGATCCGCGATTGGGTCCGTCATGCGAAGTTCAACGTTACGCAGGGCAAGAACTGGGACAGATCTGGCGCGTTGGGGCCTTGGCTGGTGCCGTTCAAGCAAGCTCAACAGCTGGATGGAGCGCGCATCGTCACCCGCGTCAATGGCGAGGTCCGGCAGGACGACACGCTGGACAGGATGCTGTTCCCAATCCGCCAGCAGATCGAATACATCTCCACATTCATGGCGCTGGAGCCCGGTGATGTGATCGTGACGGGCACGCCAACCGGCGCAGGCGCCCGCTTCGACCCACCCCGGTTTCTGGCCCCGGGCGATGTGGTTGAGGTGGAGGTGACGGGCATCGGCACGCTGCGCAACCCCGTCGCGGATGAAACTCCATGACCCCGCAGGACCACGCCGCTGCCGCCCAGGCCTTGCTGGACGCCGAAGAAACCGGCAGGCAGATCGGGCTCCTCTCGCTGGACTACCCCGACATGGACATGGATGATGCCTACGCCATCCAAATGGCCATTCTTGCCGCCAAGAAAGCTGCCGGGCGCAGCATTATCGGGTGGAAAATCGGGCTGACCTCGCAGGCGATGCAAAGCGCTCTTGGCATCGACATCCCTGACAGTGGGATCCTCTTTGACGACATGCTGTTTGCGCAGGGCGCAACCGTGCCTCCGGGCCGCTTTATCCAACCCCGGGTCGAGGCAGAGATCGCCTTTGTGACCAAAGCGCCTCTGGGTGGGGCAGACATCACCCGCGAGGCAGTCATCGCGGCAACGGACTATGTCGCCCCCGCGATCGAGATCCTGGACACGCGCATCCAGCGCCAGGACGCGGCCACGGGCCGGACACGCAGCGTGTTCGACACGATCAGCGACAACGCCGCCAATGCCGGGATCGTTCTGGGCACCGAGCGACACCCCATCGAGGCGGTTGACCTGCGCTGGGTTGGCGCGATCACATCACGCAATGGCGCTGTTGAGGAAACCGGTCTGGGCGCCGGTGTTTTGAACGATCCTATAGAAAGTGTCATCTGGCTGGCGCGGCGCATGGCCAGCTACGGGCAGAGCATTGCACCCGGGCAGATCATTTTGTCGGGCAGTTTCATCCGGCCCGTCGAGTGCCCGTCAGGCAGCACGATCACGGCAGATTTCGGAGGCTTTGGCCGGGTGGACGTGGCCTTTGCCTGAGGCTTCAGCGCCGCGCGCGCCCTCCAAAATGCAAAAGCGCCCGCCGTCTAGAACACGGCGGGCGCTTTTTCTTATGTGCAAGCTCAGCTGCGCACGGCTTTGAAAATCCACGTGCCTGTCATGCTCTCCAGCACGCCATCGCGCCGGATCAATTTGTGCCACAGGGCACCGGCGATGTGGGCCAGCAACAGCAGAGGCAACGCTGCCAGAGCAATCTCATGGGCCCCCAGCATGGCTGCAAGAAACAGCCCGCCCAAGACCGGCACCGAATATCCCAGCGCGATGCCAAGGCCCGAGAGCACGATCGCAAACACCCCGGCATACAGCCCCGCATGCACGAGGCCCGAGGCCTTCTGCTCCCAGCGCGGCGCATCTTCCGGCAAGCGGGTGCTTCCGGCGATTGCTTTCGTCCACAGCAGCCTGACGAGGAACAATCCCCCAAGGATCAGCGCGAAGGTGACCTCAAACTGCAACAAGGCCGGGTCTGCCAACTGGTTCACGTTGTCGAGCCCTTTGAGATAGCCGAAGCCAAGCAGGGCGGCCGAAACCCAGTGGATCCCTTTGGTGACAAACCCGTGTCGCTGTGCCTGAAGTGCCATTGTCGCGCTCCCTTATGCTGAAATCCGGATCAGGCCGCCACCTCTTGGGCATCGGCTACAGTGTCCTCGAAGCGCGCATCGGCCTCTTCAGACTCAGACGCACTGTCCTCGTTCAAACTGATGAAGGGAGCGACAAGCGCAGCAATGGCGGCCATCGCCAAACCCAGCATGGACACAAAGGCCAGAACAGACAGGCCAAACAGGGCCATCAGGCCTCCGGCACCCACCAGAAGGATGCCGGCTGCAGATGCGGTGACTTTGTTCATAAAGGCTTTCATCGGTTGGTTCTCCTTTTCCTCATTCCGTTTCATGAGATGAAGATGTGCGAGGAGGTTTACCGGCGCCTGTCGCGAAATTTACAGTTTTGTAAGGTTCGCTGCGCAGGCGCCAATCATGCGCCCTCCAGAGCAGATCCCGACCGCCAGATCAGCCCTATGCAATTGTATTAAATACAAAAATACCCACACAAGCACAATGCCAGAGGGCGCAGCAATTCTAGCCATTCGCTGAAATTATATATGGGCGGATCGGCTCAGCGGTGTCAGTCGCAAGAAACCCAGGCGCCCTGTGCACCCGCAGACTCAAGACAGGCCGCAATGAAACGCATGCCCGCCAGCCCGTCTTGCACATTGGGAAGGATGCAGTGCTCAGGCAAAGGGGCACCATCATCACTATGGCGGATCAGATGCGCCGCGTCGCTGTAAAGCGTGGCAAAGCCCTCAAGATACCCTTCCGGATGGCCGGGCGGGATGCGCGTCGCATGGGCGGCGGCCTCCCAACTGCCTGCCCCGCCGCGCGTCATGGTCTGGGTGGGTTCGCCAAAGCGCGTAAACTGCATCTGGTTGGGATCTTCCTGCTGCCACACGATGCTGGCCTTCGACCCATACACCCGAAGCCGCAGCGCGTTCTCCTGCCCGACCGCAACCTGGCTGGCCCACAACGCGCCTTTTGCGCCGCCAGCGTAGCGCAGCATCACCATGGCGTTGTCATCCACGCGCCGGCCGGGCACGAAGGAATCCAGCTCGGCTGAAAGCTGCGTTGCCGTGAGCGATGTGACAAAGCCGGCCAGATGGAACGCATGGGTCCCAATATCGCCGATGGCGCCCCCGGCCCCTGACTTGGCCGGGTCCGTCCGCCAATCGGCCTGTTTGTTGGATGTCTCTTCGGTCAACCAATCCTGAGCGTATTCCACCTGAACCATCCGGATGTCACCCAGCAAACCGGCGCGCACCATCTCACGCGCCTGCCGGATAAGGGGATATCCCGAGTAGTTATGGGTCAGGATGAAGTGCCGGTTGGACGCCTGCACCGCTTTGGCGATGGCTGCGCCATCTTCCGGTGTAGATGCCAGCGGCTTGTCACAAATCACGTGAATGCCCGCTTCAAGGAAGGCAATGGCGGGCGCGGCATGCATGTGATTGGGCGTGACGATTGCCACGGCGTCAATGCCGTCGGGCCGCGCCGCCTCTTTTGCAGCCATATCCCGGTAGGAGCTGTAGATGCGATCTTCGGACAAGCCCAGTTCTAGGCCGGATGCCCGGGCGCGCTGCGGATCCGATGACAGGGCGCCCGCCACGAGCTCCCATTGGCCATCAAGACGGGCCGCCATGCGGTGCACGCCGCCGATAAAGGCCCCTTGGCCGCCACCCACCATTCCCAACCGCAAGCGTCGCATCACGAAATTCCCAACATCTGGTGCAGCGCCGCGGTATCCGTGTCGCCGCCGGCGAAATCATCAAATGCCTTGCCAGTCACCTCAATGAGATGGCGGGCAATGAAGGGGGCCCCTTCCGCCGCGCCCTGCTCGGGCGATTTCAGGCAGCATTCCCATTCGAGCACGGCCCAACTGTCGTAGCCATACTGGGTCAGCTTTGAGAAGATGGCCCCAAAATCCACCTGTCCATCCCCAAGGCTCCGGAAGCGGCCGGCGCGCTGGGTCCAGGGCTGGTAGCCGGAATAGACGCCCTGACGGCCATCGGGACGGAACTCGGCATCCTTCACGTGAAAGGCATTGATCCGATCATGATAGAGATCGATGAAGGCCAGATAATCGAGCTGCTGCAGCAAGAAATGGCTCGGATCGTAGTTGATGCAGGCCGCCTCGTGCCCTTTGACCCGATCGAGGAACATTTCCCACGTGGCCCCATCAAACAGATCTTCGCCCGGATGCAGTTCGAAACCGATGCGCACACCCTGCTCGGAATAAGCATCAAAAATCGGCAGCCAGCGGCGGGCAAGCTCATCGAAGGCCTCTTCAATCAAGCCCGGAGGGCGTTGCGGCCAGGGGTAGAGATAGGGGAAAGCCAGCGCGCCAGAGAACGACACCGTCTCGCTCAGGCCAAGGCGGCGTGAGGCAATGGCCGCCATCTTGAGCTGCTCGACAGCCCAGGCCTGACGGGCCTTGGGATTGCCTTTTGCAGCATCCGGGGCAAAGGCATCAAAAGCCGTGTCATAGGCAGGGTTCACAGCGATCAACTGGCCCTGAAGATGGGTGGAAAGCTCGGTGATTTCGACACCGGCTGCCGCGCAGATGCCTTTCACCTCATCGCAGTAGTCCTGGCTGGAGGCCGCCCGCTCAAGATCAAACAGCCGCCCGTCGAAGGTGGGAATTTGCACGCCCTTATAGCCTAGGCTTGCAGCCCATTCGACGATCCCCTGAAGGGAATTGAAAGGCGCTTCATCACCCGCGAACTGCGCGAGAAACAGCGCCGGGCCCTTAATCATTCCTGCCATGACGTCCTCCCTTTTTAACGCGCGCGCGCCGCTTTTGGCGCGCGCTGGCCTTTACCGCATCAACATGCGGGCTGCATCCGGCCCGAGGGCCTCAGGACGCGTACAGGTACTTGCTATATCGATAAATTTCCGTTCCTCGCCGGAGCGCAGGATCGAAACCATCACATCAACCACATGGGTTGAGAACTCCAACGAGCAGCGGTGCGGCCGGTCGTTGAGGATGGCCTGCGCCATATCCGCAAGGCCCGCGCAACGGTAGTTGGCAACGGGCGTGCCGCGCCCATCCTCACCATTGGGCACCCCAAACGGGTGATCCAAGCCGGGCGCATTTTCAAAGGCAGCCTTCTGCGTCATGCGCACTTCGCCGCCAAAGAAGTTCGGGTCTGGCACATGCAGGGTGCCTGTTTCACCGTAGAGCTCCATGTTGGAATGGCCGTGCTGCCAGACATCCCAGCTGGAAATGAAGGTGACTTGTGCGCCCGACTGAAACTGCAGAACAGCATGCGCCGTGGTCGGGGTTTCCACCTTGATCTTCTCGCCGTTGCGCGGCGCGGATGTGATGGTGCGATACTCAGAGGCCGCGCCAGTCATGGCCACAACGCTTGCCACCGGGCCCAGCAACTGCACGAGGTTCGAGATGTAATACGGCCCCAGATCGAGCACCGGACCACCGCCGGGCTTGAAGAAGAAATCCGGATTTGGGTGCCACATCTCCATCCCGGGGGATTGCACGAAACAGGTGCCAGAGGTGATTTTACCAACTGCGCCAGTGTCCACGAGGTGCCGGGCCAACTGATGCGCACCGCCAAGGAACGTGTCGGGGGCAGAGCCCACCCGCAGCCCTTTTGCGGCAGCAATCTTGCCCAGTTCCGCACCTTCTTCGAGGCTCAGCACGAAGGGTTTCTCAGAGTAGACATGCTTGCCGGCCTCCAGCACGGATTTCGACACCTCGAAATGGGCCGCCGGGATCGTCAGGTTGACCACAAGATCGATGTCGTCGGACGACAGCAGCCCTTCGACGGTTTCGGCGCGCAGGCCAAACTCATCGGCCCGCGCTTTTGCAGCGGCCGGGTCAAGGTCTGCGCAGGCACGGATTTCGATACCTGAAAACAGCGGGGCCAGCTTCATGTAGGCGGCAGAGATATTGCCGCAGCCCAAGATGCCGATGCCAAGTGTGTCAGTCATGAAGAGATGCTCCTTAGTAGCTGCGCAGAGCGGCAATGGAGCGCTCGGCAAAGCGCTGCATGTCAGAGGGGTTGTCATGCTCCATGACGAACAGATCGGTTCCGGCGGCGCGCAAGGCCGCCATCAGCGCCTTCCAGTCCACCGTGCCATGGCCCACATCGGCCCAGCCATCTTCATCGCTGTTCTCACCCTCGGGGGCGATGTCCTTCACATGGGCGGTGCTGATCCGGGCCGCATGGGCATCGATCCAAGCCTTGGGATCTGCGCCGCCGCGGATCACCCACGCCACATCCATTTCCCATTCAAGGGAGGGCGCGTGCTCCAGAATGAGGTCCATGGCGATCTCGCCACCCGGCAGGGGCATGAATTCCCAATGATGGTTGTGCCAGCCAAACCGCAGGCCCGCATCGTTGACCTTTTTGCACGCCTCTTCGAGACGCTTGGCCAGCGCGATCCAATTGGCGGCGTCAGTGCCGTCGCGCCACATATCCTCGGGCGCCGGGCAGAACAGGCGCGACATGCCGAGGACCTTGGCGGTTTCAAGGCTGGCGTCGAGATCCTCTTCGAACGCGCCCACGGGGAAGAAATGGCCCGAAGGCATCGTCAACCCGTGCTGGTCAAGCAGGGCCTTGAAGGCTGCCGGATCTTCATAGACCCCGCCAAAGCCCTCAACCTGAGTGTAGCCCAGAGCCGCAATCTGGGAGATCACGTTTTCCCATGGGCTGAAGTTGCGGGCGGAGTAAAGCTGGAAGGAAATATCCATCTTGGGTTTCCTGTTGTCTTGTCGGCTTCAGAGCCGGTTTTCAGATTGCGGATCAAAGAGGTTGGCGCGGGCGGGCTGGAACCCGATCTCGACCATGTCGCCCGGGGCCACGCTTGCCTGCCCATCCATACGGATATGGATCGGGTGCTGCCCGAGATTGGCGTAGATGATCGTGTCAGAGCCCATCGGCTCAACCAGCGAAACCTTCGCCTCCGCCCGGGCCACGGCCGAGGCCAGATTGTCCCCGGTCAGGATGTGCTCGGGGCGCAGGCCGATGATCGCCGCGCCGCTGCGCCGAGACCCTTCGGCAAAGCTGTAACCCTCCATCGGGATGGTCAGACCTTCGGCCACGAATTGGTTATCCTCAAGCGTGCCCTTGATGAAGTTCATGGAAGGCGATCCGATGAATTCAGCCACATAGAGGTTTTTCGGGCGGTTGTAGATCTCATTGGGGCTGGCCAGCTGCATGATCTGGCCCCCCTTCATGATGGCAATACGGTCTGCCAGGGTCATGGCTTCGATCTGGTCATGGGTCACGTAGACCATGGTGTTTCCAAGCCTGGAATGCAGCTTCTTGATCTCAACGCGCAGATCGGCGCGCAGCTTGGCATCCAGATTGGACAGCGGCTCATCAAAGAGGAACACTTCCGCATCGCGCACAAGGGCACGGCCAATGGCCACCCGTTGGCGCTGCCCGCCTGACAGGGCCGCAGGCTTGCGATCCAGCAGCGGCTCGATCTGGAGGATCTCTGCCGCGCGGGAAACACGTTGCTTGATCTCAGCCTTCGACATGCGGGCGTTCTTCAGACCAAAGGAAAGGTTCCCCTCCACGGTCATCTGCGGATAGAGCGCGTAGGACTGAAACACCATGCCGATGCCACGTTCCGACGGCTCGGCCCATGTCACGTTCTTGTCGCCGATATAGATCTGCCCGTCGGAGACATCCAAAAGCCCGGCAATGCAATTCAGGAGCGTTGATTTTCCGCAGCCCGAAGAGCCCAGCAGAACAAGGAACTCGCCGACACCGATATCGAGATTGAGCCCCTTGAGCACCTCGACATTGCCAAAGCGCAGGTCCAGGTCACGGATTGAAATACTGCTTTCCACGAGGGTCATCCTTTCACGGCGCCCGCAGCAATGCCGCGCACGAAGAGCTTGCCAGAGACGAAGTAGATCGAGAGCGGCACCAGAGCGGTAAGGATCGTGGCCGCCATATTGACGTTGTATTCCGTAACACCTTGCGTGGTGTTTACGATGTTGTTGAGCGCCACCGTCATCGGATAGGCATCCGGCCCTGTATAGACGACACCAAACAGGAAATCGTTCCAGATACCGGTAACTTGCAGGATGACAGCAACGGTGAAGATCGGCAGAGACATGGGCAGCAGGACCCGGAAGTAAATCCCCCAGAAACCGGCACCATCCACGCGCGCCGCCTTGAACAGTTCTTCCGGCAGCGAGGTAAAGTAGTTGCGGAAGAGCAGGGTCAGGATGGGCATGCCAAAGATCGTGTGCACGATGATCAGGCCGCTCAGATCGCCATAGAGGCCCATCTCGCGCAGCATGATCACGATCGGGTAGAGCATCACCTGATAGGGAATGAAGGCCCCAAAGATCAGGATCGTGAAGAACACGTTGGCCCCTTTGAAGCGCCAGTTTGCAAGCGCGTAGCCGTTCACACTGGCAATGATGATCGAGGCAATCACGGACGGCACAGTGATCTTGACCGAGTTCCAGAAATAGGCGCTCAGGCCTTCACAATTCAGTCCGGTACAGGCGGATCCCCAAGCCTTTGCCCAAGGCTCGAAGGTGACCTCCATCGGCGGGGAAAAGATATTGCCCATCCGGATTTCAGGCAGCCCTTTCAGGGAGGTCACGATCATCACGTAGAGTGGGATCGCGTAGTAGACCGCCACCAGCAACAACGTGCCATAGAGCATGATATTGCGCCGCGAAAAGTTGCTTTTCGGCTTTGGGCCGCGGGGGCCGTCGAGCAGGCGTGTAGAGGTATCAGCCATTTTTCCGCTTGCCCCCGAATTCCAGCATCGCCCAGGGCACCACGATCAGTGAGACGGTCAGCAACATCATGGTCGACGCTGCAAAACCCTGCCCAAGGTTATTGTTTCTGAACATCATGTCGTAGACGTATTTGGCAGGCACTTCCGTTGCGATGCCGGGGCCACCACCTGTTTGCGCCACGATCAGATCAAACACTTTGACGATCCCGGTCACCACCAGCACGAGGGTGGTGATAAACACAGGTCGCATCATCGGAATGACGATGAAAATATAGGTTTTCCACGTCGGGATCCCGTCGATCCGGGCCGCTTTCCAAACTTCTTGGTCAATGCCGCGCAGGCCCGCCAGCATCAGCACCATAACAAGCCCGCTGCCCTGCCAAAGACCGGCGATCAACACGCCAAAGATGGCAATGTCGGGCGTGTAGAGCGGATCGAAAGTGAAGCTGTCCCAGCCCATGCCGCGCACAATGCTTTGCACCCCGAACTCAGGGTTCAGGATCCACTGCCAGATCAGGCCCGTCACCACAAAGCTCATGGCATAGGGGTAGAGGATCACCGTTCGGATTGTGTTCTCAAACCGGATCTTCTGGTCGATCAACGCTGCGAGGATAAAGCCGATCACAAACACAAGGACCATCATGCACAGCCCGTAGATCACGAGGTTTTCAATCGCGACCAACCACCGTTTGGTGCCCCAAAGGCGTTCATATTGATCGAGACCAACCCACTTCATCCGAGGCAAAAGCCCCGACTTGGTGAAGCTGTAGACTATGGTCCAGCCCGTTCCACCCACAAAAACAAAAAGGGCTGTCACGATCATCGGGATCGCCGCCACCTTTGCATTCATGTTGCGAAACAGCTGGTTCGGGCGTTTGGTAGCCATCAGCCACCCCCTCTCAGCTGGCAAGATTGGCTGGCGCAGTGGGAGGTCGCGCCAGCCAGTTTGTCTCAGGGTTTATTCAGCGTCCGCGATGATATCGACGAACTGCGCCTGAGCGTCTGCAGCCGAGATCGAAGCATCGGCGAAGAACTCGGTGAAGAGCGTGTTGATCTGGTTCACCGTGTCCGGGGTCGCCAGCATGTTCACATCCGGCAGCAGTGCGCCGTCACCCAGCAGGGCCAGGCCCTTCTGCATGCAGTCGTTGGCGGCAGACAGATCGATGTCACCGCGCACCGGCAGCGAGCCCTTGGCGAGGTTGAAGTTCACCTGCGTTGCGGGGGCCAGAAGCAGGGCAGCCAGTTCGGCCTGAGCCGCAGCCTGATCTGCATCGTCGAGCACCGGGAAGTAGAACGCGTCACCACCCGTCGACAGGCGCGGGTTGGTGCCAAGGCCGGGCAGGCAGCTGTAATCTTCACCGGCAACGGAGCCAGCAACAGCGAATTCGCCCTGCGCCCAGTCACCCATGATCTGGCCACCGGCCTGACCGGTGATCACGAGGTTGGTGGCGTCGTTCCAGTTCTGCACGGTGGACTTTGCAGCCATGTCACGTGCTTCTGCTGCGGCCTCGAAAACGGTTGCCACGTCGGCGCCGCCAGCCACGTCAGTGTCTTTGTCGCCGTAGACGGAGAGGAAGATCTCGCTGGGCAGGAGGCTCGCCATCATCACGTTGAACGCGCCAGACTGCTGCCAGCCCTGCTGACCCATCGCGAGGGGGATCTTGCCTGCGTCGGACAGCTTGTCGGAGGCAGCAGCAAACTCGGCCCAGTTGCTCGGGACATCAACGCCGGCATCGGCGAAGGCGTCATGGCTGACCCAGAGCCACTGCCAGGAGTGGATGTTGACCGGCGCACAATAGACACGGCCGTCGACGGTGCAGGCTTCCAGAAGCGTGGACGGATTCACGAGGTCCAGCCAGCCTTCGGCTTCGGCAATGTCGGTGATGTCGCGCAGCAGGCCGGCTTCGATCAACTCTTCGGCTTGGCGGCCGTGGTTGAACTGGAATGCGCCCATCGGGTCACCACCGGTGAGGCGGCTGACCATGACGGCACGTGCGTTTTCACCACCAGCGATGGCCGCGTCGACCCAGGTGTTGCCGGTTGCGTCAAACGCTTTTGCGAATTCGGCCACGGCGGCGGCTTCACCACCGGATGTCCACCAGTGCATGACCTCGAGCTCGGTCGCGCCTGCCTTGGCGGCGCCTACAATCGCGGTGCCGGCGAGCAGCATTGCTCCAACTGTTCTCATTCTTTCCTCCCTGCGGGTGTTCGTTCCCGACTGTTGATGCATGCAGTTCACATGCTTTGAAATCGATTACATTCACGCAAACAGAACGTGAAATCGATTACATTTATATTTCATTAGGAAGCTTTTCATGTCAAGAAAAGTAAAGCCAAGATCCAGAGCCACCCAACTTGACGCAGAAAACCACGACCATTCAAGACGTTGCTCGCGCTGCAGGCGTGTCCACCGCGACCGTCAGCAGAGCCCTGTCGAATCCAAAGCTGTTGTCCGATCGGGCACGTGACGCGGTTCTGGAGGCGATTCGAGAAACGGGCTACCGGGTCAATCAGTCGGCGCGCAACCTGCGCAAGCAGCGGGCGGGCGCAATACTTGTGCTGGTACCCAATCTCGGAAACCCGTTCTTTTCGCAGATCCTGTCCGGCATCTCGGAAGGCTTTGCCGACAGCGACTATTCGGTTCTGATCATGGACACCAACCACCTGCCCGCCGATCATGACGGGCTGGTGGATTACTTCCTCGACTCCCGCATTGATGGGATGATTTCCCTCGACGGCTCCCTCTCGGATGCGGCGATGGACAGGTTTGAGGCGATGGGCGTTGCCAATCGGATCGTGTGCGCCTGTGAATGGGTTGGGCAGCGGGATCTGCCCTCCGTGCGGTCTGACAATGCCAAAGGTGCGGAACTGGCGATCCGGCACCTCTATGCGCTCGGCCATCGCAAGATTGCCCATGTAACCGGGCCTGCCGACAATGTTCTGACCCATGTGCGCAAGGATGCCGTTGGCCAGGTCCGCGAGGCGCTTGGCCTCAAGATGCGGCCCGAGTGGATTTTCCGGGGCGATTTTTCCCTCGAAGCCGGGCACGATGCCGCCCGCCGCTTTGCTGCAATGGAAGAAGAACAGCGCCCAACAGCCGTGTTCTGCGCCTCTGACGAAAGTGCCATGGGGCTGATCTCGGGGCTGCTGGCTGCTGGCATCGATGTGCCGGGCGATATCTCCGTGGTGGGCTTTGATGACATTGAGGTTGCCCAGCATTTCGTGCCCTCGCTCACCACCATCCGGCAGGAACGGACGCAAATCGGGCTGGCCGCCTCAAAACTGCTTCTCAAGACCTTGGCCGATGGCGCTAAGGGCACGAGAGGGACAGTTGAAATGATCGATGTCGCGCTCAAGGCGCGCGGCAGTTCGGCCCCGCTGGCCCAGCGCTAGGCGGGCGCGCCCCAAGGCGCAGCAGCCAAACGCGGCGCCCCTTTGGCCAACCCTCAAGATGGTCGCACACCCAGAGATCCCTTGGCTCTTGAGGATCAGGCCCCCGTCCGGACGCGCAGCCAAGCACTGCACGCTGGATCACATATCGGGGATATCACCGCAGGTGAGGCGGCCCGACCGTGTCTTTCTTCCCGAACGACATATGTATTAGCAAGCGGGTGCGCGGATGCCTGTTTGCATGTGATATCGCGGGTTTCCCAAGCTTTGGGGGCCAGTTGTCAGGCAGGGGACCAGCACAATGGTTCAACAGCGCACTCTCCGCTCAGACGAACTAGGAGGCCCCTCTTTTGTTTTCGAAGTACATAAAAGCTGCGCTGATCCTGCTCTTCTCCTCTTTGCCTGCGATGGCTGATGACATGATGATCGATGATTTCAAACAGGCGCCTGAAACGCGTTGGAGGTTCTTTGCTGACACCGTGATGGGCGGTGTCTCCAGTGGCAGCTTGCGCTTTGCCTCCGACAGTGATCCGTCTTTTGCCCGCCTCGCCGGACGCGTGAGCACCGAGAATAACGGCGGCTTCATTCAGATGCGTGTTGCTCTGCCGCAAGGGGCCCCCGCTGACAGCGAAGGCGTTCGCTTGGTCGTGCGCGGCAACGACCAGAGGTATTTCATACATCTGCGCACAATCGGCTCGATGTTACCGTGGCAGTACTACCAGTCCGGGTTCGATACGTCCGGCGCCTGGACAGAAATTCGCCTGCCCTTTAGCAGCTTCAAGCCCTCAGGCGGCATGCTGCGCCGCGCGCCGCGCGCGGGTGGCCTCAAATCTTTGGGGATCGTTGCCTATGGGCGCGACCACGATGCAGAGATCGACGTGCGCGAGGTCGGCTTTTACTGATACGGCCTGATCCACAGAAATAGCTTGCGCTGAAACGCATGGGCGCGGATGGGTTCTTGGCCCGATCCGCGCCGCAGCTTGGGCGAACATCAGTGACCCGCCCTTGTTCTGGAAGAGCGCGCCGCGGCGCTAAACCACGACGACATTGCCGCGCTTGCGGCCCGTTTCGACATAGTGATGGGCATCGACGAGATCAGACAGAGGGTAGGTGCGATCCATCACGGGCAAGAAGCGCTGCTCTTTCACAAGGTCAAGAATCTCGGCAAGCTCCGTCCTGTGCAAAGCGGGTTTCTCCAGCCCGGCGGCTGCAAATTTCGCCCGCTTGGTGCCGGCAATCGCAGTGCAGAGCATGTCGCGCAGCAGGCCCATCCCCAGCACAGGGCATATGTAGTGACCCTGCTCAAGCAGCGCAGGCTTGGCAGCCTTGAAAGACGATATCCCCAGCGTGTCAAAAACCACATTGAACCGCTCACCGGTCTCAAGGGGGTTTTCCACCCGGTAGTCGACGGCCCGCGAAGCACCCAGCGTCTCTAGCATTTCAGTGTTGCGCGCACTGCTCGTCGCTGTCACCTGCGCACCCAGCGTCGCGGCGAACTGCACTGCGGCTGTTCCAAGGCTCCCGGACCCCCCAAGGATCAGCACCTTATCGGCAGGTTTGAGCTGCACCACACGGGTCAGGAAGTGCCAGGAAGTCAACGCACCGTCACACATGACAGCCGCCTCTTCATGGCTGAGCGTGTCCGGCTTTTTGACAAGGCTGGCCTCCGCATCGAGGCAGATGTGGCTGGCATTTGCCCCAAACTGCAGCCCGACCTCGCCAAACACGGCGTCGCCGGGCTGAAACCGGGTGACGGCACGGCCCGCGGCGATGACCTCTCCGGAAAAGCACGTGCCGGCAAGCTCGGCGCGCGGCTTTGAGAACCCAAGGAACGGACGGGCCCATTTGGGAATACCGGCACGCATCATGCCGTCAGCCCGGCTGACGGCCGAGGCTCGGACCCGGATCAGAACCTGGCCATCGGCCGGTGTCGGCAGCGCGCGGGTAACCGGCGCAAGAACGTTGGGGCCACCGTAACGGCGCACGGCCCATGCATCGAATGTCGTATCCATGACGATCTCCTAATTTGACTTGACCGTGACCTAGTGGATTTATTACTATCCAATAAGTGTCTAAATCGAACCACTTTGGTTCATAAATGATCCGGTGAGCATGGATTGGAAATCTCTTCCCGCCTTTCTGGCGGTCGCGCGCACAGGTTCGCTGCGCAGTGGTGCCGAGCAGTTGGGCGGCACCCACGCAACGGTCCGTCGCCAAATTGAGGGGCTTGAAGCGCAGCTTGGCGCGACCCTGTTTCGAAGAGCCGCGGGCGGTTTGACCCTGACAGCGGCAGGCCGGCGCTTGCTGCCGCAAGCGCTGGAGGCAGAGGCCGCTTTGCTTAAGGGCTTTAACTCGGTCAAGGGATTGGATCGGGAAGCCTCAGGCCAGATCCGCCTCTCGGCAGATCCCCTGACGGCGCATTACATTCTGGCCCCGGTTTTGGCAGATTTTGCAGGGCTTTATCCGGAAATCGATATCGAGCTGAAACTGTCCTACTTCGTTGATTCCATCGAAAAAGATGAAACCGACATCTCTGTGCGCCACGTGGTGGGTGTGGAAGGCGATGCAGTTGGGCGAAAACTGTTCCCGCTTTCGATCGGCGTTTATGCCGCACGCAGCTACATTGATACAGCGCTGCCGAAAGCCGGTTCAAAAGGGGCGGGGCTTACGTGGATCGGCTACGGCCCCGCGCCAGAACTGCAAGACATGATCGCCGCCTCGCCCTTTCCCAAGGCCCGGATACGCCACGCAATAGCTGATCCGCAAATGCACCTTCACCTTGCACGCGCAGGCGCTGGCATGACGTTCCTTTCAAGCTGGGTACCCACGATTTTCCCGGAATTACAGAGGGTTCCGGGCACCCAGCTTGATCAGCGGCGCTCAACCTGGGTGCTTTTGCACGCCGGGCTGAGGCGGGTTCACCGTGCACGCCTGCTCGTGGATTATCTCTGCGAAGCGCTTCTCGAGCGCCGGGCTGATTTCATTGGCGATGGGTAGAAATCGCGTGTAGCCGCACCTGAGCGTTCGAACGCGCTTGCAGAGCACGTACAGAGCTATCATTACCTCGGCGAGTGTACTGATTTCGCCAGAAGGCCCTACATAAAAGTGGTGCTCAGAAAACGCGTTTAACGAGAGATTAACGTCTCAAAGGTCAGCTTCGGAACATGCAACACGCTGGGGCAAATTACCGTTGATCAAAGATCTCCTCTTTGAAGCTGCGCAAAGTGCGCCGGAACCTCGGTTCGTCGTGCATCTGCGCAACGCTGCAGGCGGTCAACGTCTGGTTATGACATGGTGCAACCCTGCGCTCCTTTCGGCCTTCACCGTTTCATCCGGTGACGCAATCGAACGCTTGGTGAGCACGGTCCTGCCAGAAGCCTTGTGCGACGAGATCACAGATCATCTGCAGAATTCCGACCCCGCAAAACGCGTTTTGGAAAACGTCGTCTTGCAGAAGGCTGACGATGGCACCGTTCGCACCTTCGATCTTGAGCTCCTTCGGATCAAGGCGGACACGCCGGGCGAGCATTTTGGATACTGCCGCCTCATTGATGGAACGGAACGGCAGATCGCAAAGGACACCCTGCGGTCCGCTCTTGTTGAGGCCGAAGTCACCAAAACGCGCTTTGAGCATGCCATGGAAACGATCCCGGCCGGCTTCGCGATGTATGACCGTGACGATATTCTTGTCGCGTTTAACAGCAAGTATACCGAGCTTTACAATATCTCGGCGCCGGCAATACAGATCGGCGCAAAATTTGAGGAAATCATCCGGTACGGTCTTGAGAATGGGCAGTATCCGGAAGCCGAAGACAACGCAGAGGAATGGTTCGCCGAGCGTCTGGATCGTGAAAACAGAAAACGCGCGCCCGTAGCGCGCCAACTTCCCGATGGCCGGGTACTGCGCGTTCATGAAGTGGAAAACAGCAACGGAGATCTGGTTGGCCTGCGCTCGGATGTAACCGAGTACTACAAGCAACAGCAAATGCTGGAAGAACAGGCCGAGGCGTTGCGGCAAGCAAATGACGCAGTGCAAGCGGCAAGTCTGGCCAAGGAGCGGTTCTTCGCCAAGATGAGCCATGAAATCCGCACGCCCATGAACGGCATCCTCGGCATGACCGAGATGCTCAGCGAAACCTCGCTGGACCCCCAGCAAGCCGCCTTTGCCCAAACCATCATGAATTCGGCGACGAGCCTCCTGAATATCGTCAATGACATCCTCGATTTTTCCAAATCGAATGAAGACAAGCTCGTGCTCGCACAGGAGCCCTTCTCTCTGAAGGATTTGGTTTATGAGCTGTCATTGTTGGTGCAGCCAATGGCCCATGCAAAGGGGCTCGAGGTTTGGGTGGACTATCCCGGATCGGTGCCTGATCGCTTTTTGGGTGATAGCCAGAGAGTGCGCCAAATCCTGATGAACCATCTGAGCAATGCCGTGAAATTCACCGCGCAAGGCCATGTCGGCGTGCGTGTGCGATATCACCAGGACGGCTCGGCGGCCCCGCTTTCAATCGTGGTTGAAGATTCTGGTAAGGGCATCCCGCACCATCTGCATGAAACGGTGTTCGCCGCATATGAACAGACGGAAGAGACAGTCGCAGGGAAAATCGAGGGCACAGGGTTGGGGCTGGCGATCTCAAAAGCGCTGGTGAGCCAGATGGGCGGCCACATCCAGTTGGAGTCAGAACCCGGCGCAGGCGCGCGTTTCAACATCACGCTCGCGCTCCCACCTTGTTCAGAGTCTACCCTGGAGGCGGCTTGTGCCGCGCCGGCCGGAAGGGTCGCCATCGTGGGCGGACAGAAGCATTCCAGAACCATCTTGAATGGGTTGCTCGCCGAACAGAACATAGAGGCGGATTTTTACAACAGCCTGCAGGATGTGGCGTGGGATGAGCAAGGCAGCCTGCTCGCGATGATCGTAGATATGGATCTGCGCACCGCGAATGCCGCTTCTGATTTTGGCGATCCGCCTGCAGCACTGAACAGTTCGACCCCAGTCATCCTGCTGTCAGCAACGCCTGGAGCAGTGCAAGCAGACGAAAGCCCGTTTCCCTCCGGTACCCCTATCCTGCTTAAACCCGTGCGCAGCGAAGATCTTATAGAGGCCCTTGGGGCGGTGGCGTCGCCAAGCAGTGCTGCAGTTGAGCCGTCCGTGGCCCCGCCCCCGACCATTCAGTCCGAGGGCGATTTTGAGAAGCTGAAAATCCTTGTGGTTGATGACAACAAGACAAACCGCTTGGTCGCGGAGAAGATGCTGAGCCCAACACATGCTAAGATCGCCTTTGCCAGCGACGGTTTGGAAGCGATCGCGCGATACCGTCAGTTTGCCCCGGATGTGATTTTCATGGATGTTTCCATGCCCGTTCTCGACGGGCTTGAGGCCACGCGCCGCATCCGCAAGATCGAGCACTCAAAGCCCGAGCCAAGATGTGCGATTGTGGCCCTGACAGCCCATGTGGATGACGCGCAAAGGCAAGAGTGCGAGACGGCGGGTTTTGACGATTTGGTAGGCAAACCCGTGCGCCGAAAAGCCCTTGTCGACGTCATAAAGCGATTGTCACCACCCGCGTAAACGAGACTGTCATGCCCCTGACCCTTGGCGATGTCTGTCGGCTTCAAACCGGCAGCGCTGATGAGAATGGCAGCGCCACAGGCTCGAAAGGGGTCAGTTTACAGGGCATAAGTCCCGTGCAACGCCAAGCATTCCAGCTCTAGGCAGAAAATTGGGTTGGGCACGCACTCGCGTGGGAGACACGCACGCTTACGTTAGCCAACAAGAAGGATGATCCAGACCAACGCCCAAAGAAGCGCGCTCGCGAAAACCGCCCCACTGGCAACATCCTTCGCCTTTTTTGCAAGCGGGTGCTTCTCAGTTGAAATGTAGTCGACGCAGGTCTCTATGGCGGTGTTGAGCAACTCGGTGATCAGAACCAGACCGCCCAAAGCAACGAGCAAGGCCATCGCCAAAGGCTCCAGCCCCAGCAGCAGACACGCGATGACATTGAGAACGTTCACAGCTGTCCACTGACGCAGGCTTTTCTCTTCCATCCAGCCAACCCGCAAGCCACTAATGGACCAGCGGGTCGTGTCGACAAGCCGCGCCAACTCCTTTTTCGTGCGCGCAATAAGCGTCTGGCTCATGCTTCCATACCCTGAGCGAATTTTTCAAAGGAAGGGGTCAGGCTTGCCCTCTCAGCGGCGGACAGGTCATCGCTATATAGCCTGTCAGCGCCCATCGCTTTTAGACAAATCTCCAAGGCAGGGTCACCTAGCATAGTCACAGAAACAGGCCTTTGCTCCTTTATTGCAGCAGATCTGGGAAGCTAGAGGCGGCCCAATTCAATTGGGTAATTAAGGCGTTGGTTGCGAATGATCGCATCGTTTCCAAGCTCTCTGCA
>JAKVBK010000028.1 GCA_022447275.1 Oceanicola sp.
CATCCGAGGACAGGCTCAGTGCATGCTCCATCTTGGACCGCGCCTCATCGCGGGCCTGAGATGCTTCTACCCGCTCAGTTGCATCGGTTTGTGTTGCCACAAGGTTTCGCACGTTCCCGCCCGCATCATAGACCGGAAACAGCGTCAGATCGTTCCAGAAAAGCTCCCCGTCCTTGCGCCGGTTGCGCAACAGGAATGATCCCTGCTCCAAAGCCTGCGCCGTTTTGCGCAAGCGCACGCGCTCTGGGCTGTCAGGTGGTTCTGCCGTGAGAACGCGACAGTTTTTCCCGAGCACCTCCTCAGCTCGATATCCTGTCAAACGTTCAAAGGCTGCATTAACGTAGATGAGAGGCTGATCCTCACGCGTGGCATCAGAGATCGCAAAGCCTGAGGATGAACCTTGAATCGTCGCCGCCAGCAAGGCGTTCTGATTTTGCAGGTTTCGGCGCAGCAAGGCTTGCGTCAGCAGTGCGGAAAGACGTCGTAGAAGCTGCAAGGTCTGAGGTGAGAATGCAGCCTTCTCAGCGGCGAGACAAAGTACGACAGATCGGTTGCCCTCCGTTGCTGCAACTTGAGCCTCATGTGTATCGCTGGGGCCAAGCAGCATCGTTAAAGCGCTGCCAAAATCCGCAAGACTGTCAACGCGGGCAGCAATCTGCAAATCTGCTACGACGCGGGGTTTGCGAAACAGCCGCGCAGGCAGCATGAGCGTTTCGCCCGTTTGAATTGGGCTGCCATCAGAAACGGCGAGCACTTGGTAGCCAGCCAGCCTTTGCTTTATTTCGTCACCATCCGGGGACCGCGGCAAAGAGACCGAACTGACATCATCAATCGCAGTCGGCACAAGGACAGCCGTCAACTGAGCGCCCAAGGCCGCGTTTACAGCATCCAAAAGGCGGGCAAGCGCTTCATTCGGACCAGCGCCGCTTGAAAACGCTTGAATACAAGCCATCAGCGCCAGCGATTGCTCATGCGCTTTGGATTCGCTAGAGCGAATGATTTCAAGCTCCAAAAGAGCTTCACGCAGGCGTTCGTCGCCATCCATGCCGTACTAAGACGCCTCTCTAGTACTCCGACTTACCAAACACTACGCATGAGATCATTAAATTGCCATGACGGTTCCCGGCACCCACGATTGGCCCCTGCTCACCAAATGTGAACACACCGGCCAACGGCGCGCCTGGCAATTCGGCCACCACGCCATCGACGACTTCTTCGATCCGGTCCTGCACACTGAGCATGCATCCGCCGCAATACACCATCAAAGCGCCAGCCACTTCATGTCGGTCAAACCGACCCGTTGTCCGCGCCAGGTTCGCAACGCGCCCCGCCCTTGCAACAAGACTGTCAGCAGACCCGTTCATTTGGGTCAAGGTATCCCCCTCTGGAACGGACGCAAACAGCGCAAGGCTGCCATCTGCAGACACCTCCGCTGGGTGCGCGAGAAGGAAGCTGGGCATTCCTGAAAGATCCCCGTTCGGCCGACCAAGTGGCCAGAGCGTGCTGTCGGACAGGATCCCCCGCGGTTCGGCCCCAGGTGACCAGGGCACCGCGCCATCTGTCCATTCTGCATATACCTCCGCGGCGGGCCGATCATCGATTTCGATCAAAACACGGCCATCTGCTTTGGTGACGGTCCCGCTGTGTTCCGTCGGGGCGTAGCCGTTCTGATAGGCAAAGGTGACAGGTCCGGTCGGAAAGAGCACGGACACCACCACACCGCTTCCAAACTGCTCCTGGGCATCGAAGATAAACCAATCACCCGAAACCGTATTGTCAGCCGCGCTGCCCCCAATCACAGGCACATCGGGGCCCACGATATCGGCAATGCCAGCCAACACGGCTTCTTCATCGCCGGGTGTGGCCGTCAACCAAACGAGAACAGGGGCTTCACCGGGACGGTCTGCCTGTTTCAACGCAGCTTGAGCTGCCTGCGCAGCCGTAAGCCGCATCGGAGACTGCCCGCCGTTTTGGGGCGCGCTTGGCATGGCACTTGCGCCGTAGTCTCCATCCTCGTCGATAACAGCGAAAACGACCGCGCCATTGGTCGCGCCGTGCTGAGTGAAGCTACCCAAGCAGGACGATGTTCCATGCACTGCAATATCTTGATCGCGACAATAAGAACGCAACGCACTCATATCACAATCCGCGTTGCACTGGATCGCTATGAAAGCTGGTTGCTCCGGCAATTCTATCAGTTGAGATTTGAGGGCTTCCCCGGCGTCGCCGCCCTCGGCTGCAAATGTGACAATTTTCATGTTAGTGCCTTGCGATAAATGCTCAATAACCCGCAGGTACAAGGCTATAGGCGCTCTTCAACCAGCGCGACTTAGGAGAAGTATAAGTCAACTATACTTCGGTATAGTTTCGCAAAAGGCCGTACATGGCTGACACTCCAGCAGTTGTGTCAGCTTGCGCTTTTTGCAGCATCAATCATGACGTCTGACAGCGCGCCATAGACCTCTGTCCAAGCTCTTTCCTGCTCCTCGTCAAACTGGGGGCCGAGCATGTCTTTTAGAGTTATCACCAATGCCTGCCCAACGGCATCGTAATGTGCATCAACCGCTCCGTAGCCAACATGCCGGACGGCGAGTTCCTGGGCCGCAGGCACCAGCGTTTCAAGCTCGTCCAGCGCATCCACGATGAAATCGAGCGTGTTCATCAGCTTTTCAGCTTGCCCGCTGATATCCTCTTTGAACATAGGTCGAACGGCGGGAGCCATATTGAAGAGCGTCGCATAGAAGGCGCGCCCGGCATGCTGCTTTACAGGGGCGACACGTGCCCACCCTGTTCGGACAAGATCAATATTTTCCGGTGTCAGGCTCATGGTGCACTTCTCCAGTTGGGATCGACGCCATTGGCAAAGTATAGGTCCTACGCTAAGCGCCGCACGAATTTGCCGCCAGAGAAATTTTGCTCAGATATAAAAACCGGCCCCTACCGCTCTGGAGTTCCGCATTTTTTTGTTTTCTGGGCTCCCACTCTACCACATCAGGAACGGCAGATTTAGAAACATAGCCAGCGTCTCTCATATCGCATTATGCAGCCTTCAGATTTGTTGCCGCCCACAGCAAAAGCCTTTCTGACACGCATTGTCCAAAGCCGGAAAGGCCCGTGTCTGGCCATATTTCAGACGCCAACAGGTTCAAGTCTCAGGCACAGAAGATCCGGCCTCAAGCAGCAGTGCAGCGTTGCCACCCGATGCTGTTGTGTCCACACAAACATGCCGCTCAACCCTGCATCGTGGGATGATATCGGCGTCTGTGAAAAGCGGCAGCAAAGCGCCGGGGCGTGCAGCAAGAGCTGCTCTGGCGGCTTTCTGTGGCCCGCCCGCCCACAGCGCAACCGCTGCGAACCCCTCGATATCCGACAACGAAGCCGGGGCAATGCTGCCCTCCAACGACATACCCGCCACTGTCCCAGCACCCTGTGCCACAACCAAAGCGGGGCACCCCGCCGCGCGGGCCTGTTTGGCCTGCATCCGAGCGGCATCCACGCCCGGGCCAAGGCAAAGCACGGGCCCACGCGGCACATGGGACAGGCTGTTCAACTCACCGGTCGGTCCCGGCATCATCTCGGGCAGACGAGCAGGCATTTCCGGCCAAGCGGCTGCCGCCAGCGCATCTGACACTTCCTTGGCGCTCAGCATAGGGCCGTCTGGCTGGCCCGTGGCTGGACCTGTTCCTTGTCCCTGCGGCACCGCGAAGAACCGCGGCAGATACTCCGGACCGCCCGCCTTTGGCCCCGTCCCCGAGAGATTCTCCCCGCCAAAGGGCTGAGAGCCCACAACGGCACCCACTTGGTTGCGATTAACATAGATATTGCCCACGCGCGCCTTTGACACCACCTGCTGCACGCGGGCGTCAATCCGGGTTTGTACGCCCAACGTCAGCCCGTACCCCGTCGCGTTGATGGCCTCCATAACCTCATCGAGATCTTCAGCGCGATACGTGGCCACGTGCAAAACCGGGCCAAAAACCTCACCCTCGAGCGCGTCAATGCCCGCCACTCGGATCAGTGCGGGAGGCGTGAAAGCCCCACTGGCGCCCCCTTCGAGCCGCTTGAGAAGCCGCCCCTCCTTCTCAGCCTGCGCCACATAGGCCCGAATATCCCGCGCGGCCTCGGCGGTAATGGCCGGCCCGATATCCGTGTCCAGCTGCCACGGATCCCCGCTGCGCAACATATCCATTGCCCCTTTGAGCATGGTGAGGACGGGTTCGGCGCAGTCCTCCTGCACGTAAAGCATCCGCAGGGCAGAACAGCGCTGCCCGTTTGAGCGGAAGGCCGATGTAATGATATCGCGGACGGCTTGTTCTGGCAGCGCAGTGCTGTCGACGATCATGGCGTTCAGCCCGCCGGTTTCCGCAATCAAAGGCGCATCGACCTGCGCCGTGGGGGCCATGGTCTGTGCAATCCTCTGCGCTGTTGCGGTTGAGCCGGTGAAACAGAGCCCAGCCAACCCTTCAAGCCCCGCGATCGCGGCCCCAATCTCCGGCCCCGCCCCCGGCAGCACCTGCAAGGCAGAGCGGGGCACACCCGCCTCATGCAAAATCTTGCAGGCAAATCCAGCAACCAGATTGGTGGTTTCAGCCGGTTTCGCCAGAACCGCATTGCCCGCAGCCAAGGCCGCAGAGATTTGGCCCAAGGTGATGGCAAGGGGGAAATTCCACGGGGAAATACATCCAAACACACCGCGAGGCATGTCTGCGCCCTTTGTCAAAACATGATGGCGGGCCTGAGCCGCATAGTAGCGCAAGAAATCCACGGCTTCGCGCAGCTCCGCGATGGCATCATCGAGGGTCTTGCCCGCCTCGCGCGCCAGCAGGGCGACGGCCTCTGCCATATCAGCCTCAAGCCTGTCGGCAGCCCGCTCAAGCGCCTTTGCGCGCGTTTCCACCGGCGCCTCCCAGATCTGCGCGGACCGATAGGCCGTTGCCACGTCACCGAGGGTCGCCCAGCGCACTTCGCCCACGATATCCTCGGGGATTGCGGGGTTTCGAATACACTCTGCGGAAGCCTGCTTTCGTTCTGCGCCGGAGGCCGCCAGCAGCGGGCTGGCAGACCACCGCACGGTCGCAAAAGCTTCACGTGCCTGCGCAATCATCTGCAATGTGCCGGGATCCTGAAGATCCCAGCCCGCAGCGTTTCGCCGCTCGGGCGCGAAAAGTTCGGCAGGCCGCGCAACAGCAGGGTTGGGGCCGGGCTGGTCCAACCACGCCGCAAACGGATCAGGGGCAACGCTCTGTGCCGGGATTGAATTGTCGACAATCCTGTTGACGAAAGACGAGTTTGCACCGTTTTCCAGCAGCCGGCGCACGAGGTAGGCAAGAAGATCGCGATGGGGACCAACAGGGGCATAGATCCGGCAGCGCCGCGCCCCGGTTTCCATCACTGCGCCATGCAGCGCATCACCCATTCCATGAAGTTTCTGGAACTCAAAATCGCTGTTGTCGCCGGCCAACTCAAGGATCGCGGCCACCGAATGGGCATTATGCGTTGCAAATTGTGGGTAGACCCGGCCCGCCATGGCCAGAAGGCGGCGCGCGCAATCGATATAGGCGATATCGGTTGCCGTCTTACGGGTGAAAACCGGGAACTGCGCGAGGCCTTCCACCTGCGCGCGCTTGATCTCTGCATCCCAGTAGGCCCCTTTTACAAGGCGCACACAGATCTTTCGATCAAGCTGACAGGCCCGTTGGTGCAACCAATCCAGAACCGATGGTGCGCGCAGTCCGTAGGCCTGAACAACCACGCCAAACCCGTCCCAGCCGGCCAAGCGCGGATCTGACAAGACGGCATCGATCACCTCCAGCGAAATCTCAAGCCGTTCGGCCTCCTCCGCATCGATGGTAAACCCCATCCCGGCATCCCGCGCCTGCAAGGCCAGACGCAGGACACGGGGCACAAGCACCGCAAGAACATCTGCACGCTTGCGTGTTTCATAGCGCGGATAAAGCGCCGAAAGCTTAACAGAAATGCCCGGCGCATCCCGTATGTCCAGCCCCGCAGCATGGGGCGCAATCGCGGCGATGGCTTCTGAATAGGCGCGTGCAAAATGGCAAGCATCCGCGTCTGTCAGAGCGGCTTCGCCCAACATGTCGTAGGAATGCGTATAGCCCTGCCCCACACGCGATTGGGCGCGCTGCACTGCGCTTTCGATCGTTTCCCCCAGAACAAACTGACGCCCCATTTCCTGCATCGCACGACCGACAGCTTTGCGGATCACCGGCTCGCCCAAGCGGCGCACAAGGCTGCGCAGGGTGCCCGCAACACCGGGTTGCGCGCCCAGAACACGGCCCGTGAGCAAAAGCCCCCATGTGGAGGCATTGACCAGAGGCGACGCGGAGTGGCCAAGATGCCCGGCCCAATCCCCCGGCGTGATCTTGTCCTCAATCAGGGCATCGATCGTGGGGGCATCGGGCACGCGCAAAAGCGCCTCCGCCAGACACATCAAAGCGACACCCTCTCGCGTGGACAAACCGTATTCGGCGAGGAAAACTTCCATGAGGCCCGGCTTGGCGGTGGCGCGGATCTTTTTCACCCAACCGCAGGCCGCATCTGCCACCCGGCGCCGCCATTCTGGCGAAAAATGCGCCGAGTCCACGATGGCGCGGATCACTGCGGTTTCGCAGGGCGGCAGCGCGCCCAAAGCAGGCGACGATTGGGAAACGATGTTTTCGGGGCCGATGGCAGAAGAATGATGCGTCATGATGATATGATGCCCCATTCTTGTAAGGCAATCTGACTTATAGAAGGTATATTGCGAACTTATTCTCCAAAAAATTGCTATAGGTACGAGTTTATCACCAAATAAATCAGCTAAATTAGGCAATTCGACCTATAAAATTCACTTCTTGCTCCCCCCTATTGCAAAACGCAGTGTGTCCCAGAACCCCAACGCGAGAGGACGGGATGAACGCGCAAGACCATCTGTGGAATCTGGATGCCACCGGCCAGGCCGCGGCAATCAAATCTGGCGAAATAGACGCCAGCGAGCTTGTAGAGGCGGCCATTACAGCCGCTGAGGCGTCGCAAGGGCCTTTGAATGCCATTGCTGAACCCCTGTACGAGGCGGCACGCAAGCAGGCCGTGCAGCCCGACGCTGATGCGCCCTTTGCCGGGGTGCCAACCGTGATCAAGGACCTCGGCGTATCGATAAACGGTGTCCCGATCCACTCGGGCAGCGCAATCGCCGCCCGCACATCCCCTTGGGATTCAACCCTTGTGCACCGCTTGCGTACAGCTGGCCTCGTTCCGATTGCAACGGCGACAAGTTCCGAATGGGGCCTGCGCATCGTCACCGAGACAGACCGCTTCGGCATCACCCGCAACCCATGGAACACGGGCCATACGACAGGGGGATCTTCCGGGGGCTCAGCTGCACTGGTGGCCGGCGGTGTTGTCAGCGTCGCGCATGCCTCAGATGGGGGCGGATCGATCCGCATACCCGCCTGTACAACCGGGCTGGTCGGGCTCAAGCCAAGTCGCGGGCGCGTCCCGATGACACCCGAGCAGCGCGAAGGCTGGGGGGGCATGGTGGCCAATCACATGCTCACCCGTTCCGTGCGGGACAGCGCGGCCATGCTCGATGCGCTGGCCGGGCCAGATCCACTCTCGCCGTACGAGCCCTGTGGCGGCACCAATGTGAATTTCGCCAAGGCCGCTGCGAAAACGCCCGGCCGCCTGAAGATCGGGGTGTTTGACCGCAACCCCCTTGATCTGGAGACACATCCAGAAGCGCAGGCCGCGCTGGCACTCGCGGCAACGGCCTGCAAGGATGCGGGCCATGACGTTGAAAATATTGATATTCCTTCCGTCGGTCGCCCCATGCTGCGCAGCTTTGTGCGTACAGTCGCAGCCAATTTTGCTGGCCTTATGCGCTGGGAAGCGGCCCGTGTCGGCCCCTATGTCAGCGCACGCTTGGCGCGGCAGGCCCGCCTCATTCAACGCTTTGGCGACAACCTGAAAGGCGGTGAGGTCACCGCTGCGATTGGCCATCTGCAAGAGGTCGCCATGGGGATCATATCAGAAACAGAAGCCTATGACGTGGTGCTGATGCCGGTGCTGTCTGGCCCACCGGTCGCGGTGAATGGATTGGATCCGCAAGGCATGGATTTGTTCGCCGAGAAAGTGCTCGATACCCTCCACCTGACGCGCGTGCTGCGCATTGAGGGGCTGCTGGACAAGATGCTGGACAACTCCCTCTGGTCCGCGCCGTGGCCGGCCATCCAGAACATCACCGGGCAACCAGCAATCGCCCTGCCCGTTCATATGACGGCAGACGGTTTGCCTCTCGGCGTGCAGGCGGTGGGCCGCTCTGGGGATGAGGCAGGGCTGCTGTCACTGGCGGCGCAATTAGAGGCCGACATGGGCTGGCAACAACGACGTGCGCCTTTTGGCAAGCCCGCTTAAGACCCCGCCTGCCTGCCACAATGCAAAAGGCCGCCCGAGCACGGGCGGCCTCTCGAAAAGTCCAAAGCCGATCTGATCAGAGGTTTGGATAGAGCGGGAAGCGTGCGCAAAGCTCGGTGACTTCGGCGCGCACCTTGGCCTCCACGGCTGCGTTGCCCTCTTCGCCATTGGCTGCCAGCCCATCGACGACCTCAACGATCCAGCCCGCAACATCGCGGAACTCGGGCGCACCAAAGCCGCGGGTGGTGCCCGCGGGCGTACCCAGGCGCACGCCGGACGTCACCATCGGCTTTTCTGTGTCAAAGGGGATGCCGTTCTTGTTGCAGGTGATATGAGCCCGGCCCAGCGCGCGTTCTGTGGCATTGCCCTTCACGCCCTTGGGGCGCAAATCCACCAGCATCACGTGACAATCAGTGCCACCGGTCACAATGTCGAGGCCACCCTGCATCAGACCCTCTGCGAGCGCCTTTGCATTTTCGATCACCTGCTTCTGATAATCCACGAATTCCGGGCGCAGCGCTTCCCCGAAAGCAACGGCCTTGGCGGCAATCACGTGCATCAGAGGGCCGCCCTGAATGCCTGGGAAGATGGCTGAGTTCACCTTCTTGGCAATCGCCTCGTCGTTGGTGAGGATCATGCCACCGCGCGGACCGCGCAGCGTTTTATGCGTCGTGGTCGTCACCACATCGCAATGGGGGAACGGCGACGGATACACGCCGGCAGCGATCAGGCCCGCGAAATGGGCTACATCTGCCAGCAAAAAGGCACCTACCTCATCGGCGATTTCACGGAACTTCGCAAAGTCCAGTTGGCGCGGAATGGCAGAACCGCCTGCAATGATCATGGCAGGCTTGTGCTCATGGGCCAATGCGCGGATCTGGTCATAATCCACATCCAAGGTATCTTCGCGCACGCCGTACTGCACCGGGTTGAACCACTTGCCCGACTGGTTCGGCTTGGCTCCATGGGTCAGGTGGCCACCGGCATCGAGGCTCATGCCCAGGATGGTGTCGCCGGGCTTGATCAGGGCCTGAAACACGCCCTGGTTGGCCTGCGAGCCTGAGTTCGGCTGTACGTTGGCGTAGGCGCAGTCAAACAGCTTCTTTGCCCGCTCGATCGCCAACTCTTCGGCGATGTCTACGTATTGGCATCCGCCATAGTAGCGCCGACCGGGGTAGCCTTCGGCATATTTGTTTGTCATCACCCCGCCCTGGGCTTCCATGACAGCGGCCGAAACGATGTTCTCGGACGCGATCAACTCGATCTCGTCGCGTTGCCGACCCAGTTCCTTGTCCATCGCCGCTGCGATTTCGGGGTCACGGTCAGCCAGGCTTTGCGTGAAAAAGCCGGTGTCTCGGTGGGGAGCGTTCATGTCGGTCACCTTTGCCAGAGCGAAAGAATGTTGTTTTCTGACACGGGACATAGCGCAATCTTTGTAAAGGAAAAAGCGTTGAAGCGGCGCAGATCAGCGCAAAGACGGCGTTTATCGCTACCATTCTGGCGCCGATGCAGTTCTTGTGTTTCCAATCAGAGCGGTCCACACCAGAACCGGAAACAGCCGCCAAGGATCCATGGCCATGGAAAACATCGCCTTTCTTGCCTCCGATGCCCCGATCGCCCGGGAAGCTTTGCGCGCGCTTGCAAAACGATATGGCAATTGCGCCCCACAGGACGCTGACGTGATCGTGGCACTTGGGGGGGACGGCTTCATGCTGACAACCTTACATGGTCATCAGGCGCTCGGCATTCCGGTCTACGGCATGAATTGCGGCACCATTGGCTTTTTGATGAACGAGTATGCGGAGACGGGTTTGCCCGAGCGGCTGACACTGGCCCAGCAGGAGCGGATCAACCCCTTGCGCATGCGAGCCATCAGTTCGGACGGGGCCGCCCATGATGCGCTGGCCATCAACGAGGTTTCGCTTCTGCGCGCAGGGCCTCAGGCGGCGAAACTGCGGATTTCGGTGGATGGCAAAGTGCGCATGGACGAACTGGTCTGCGATGGGGCGCTGGTGTCCACGCCCGCTGGCTCCACCGCCTATAACTACTCTGCCCACGGGCCCATTCTGCCCATCGGCGCCGATGTTCTGGCCCTGACGGCAATGGCCGCATTCCGCCCGCGCCGTTGGCGGGGCGCATTGCTTCCTAAAACGGCAGAGGTGCGCTTCGACGTGTTGGAAAGTGCCAAACGTCCAGCTCATGCAGAGGCTGACAGTCGCAGTGTTCAGAATGTTGTGACGGTGCTGATCCGGTCAGATCCAAGCATTACCCACCGGATCCTGTTTGACCCCGGACATGGCCTCGAAGAGCGCCTGATCCGCGAGCAATTTGCCTGACTTGGGCACGCCTTGATGCCGGCCACCGGCAAAATTCGCTTACGGTGCAGGGTGATATCGTTTCGCCATTGACACTAGGGCCGTGGATCACTCCAGGTTTCGCGCTTTCGGTAGAGCGTCGAAGGCGCGACGCCCAGTTCCTCCGCCGCCTTTGGTACCGATCCGGAGTGGCGTGCAATCGCAGCCTCAATCACCCGCCGCTCGATCTCTGCCAAGGTCAGCCCGGACAGGTTTGCCAGCCCGTCTGCCGCCAATGTGCCGTCGCGCGGGGCTTGGCCTGACACGCTAAGCATTGCGCTTGTAAGCTCTGGCCCGTCGTTCAGAACGACAGCGGCGCGAAGCACATTCACCAATTGGCGGACATTGCCCGGCCAGGCCGCGCTGGAAAACAGCTCCGCCACTTCCGGAGACAGCCGCGTGAAATCCCGCCCTTCCGCCTTGGCCATCGCATGCAAACGGGCCTCTGCGATCTCGATCACATCGTCTCCGCGCAGGCGCAGAGGTGGCATCTGCATGGCGAACACCCGCAATCGGCCAAGCAGATCGGCATCCAACTGCCCGCGCCGCACCGCTTCGTCTGGCGGCAGGCGCGATGAGGCAATCACGCGCACATCGACTTTGATGAGGGGGCCGGGCTGCTCCAGCGGCGCGCGCAGAGATTGGCTTTCCAGAAACCGCAACAGAGCGCGCTGACAGGTCGGCGGCATCTCACACACGCTGTGCAAGACCAAGGTTCCCCCATGTGCACGCAAGGCCGCGCAGGCCTCGAACTGCGTTTGATCATGGGCACTCGTTGTTGCGTCCCCATCGCTCGAAGACGCTGCGCCCCCCTGCCATTCACTTTCCCCCGTGCCGCCGGAACCAAACAGCGCTTCGGCGATGGTGTTGGGGTTCATGGCAGCGCAATCCAGCATCACGAATGGTGATTTTGCCCGATCAGAGGCGGCATGAATGGCCCGGGCTGCCATAGCCTTACCGGTGCCCGGTTCGCCCGAAATCATCACCGGTGCCATGGAACGGCCCGCCTCCGAAATCTCGCGGTAAATCGACTGCATGATGCGAGAACTACCGATCAGCCCGTTGAAACCGCGCAACCGGGTGGACGTATCGCGGCTTGAGCGCAAGCGCTCTCCTTCTGCGGCGCGGCGGGCGTTTTCCACAGCATTAAGCAAGCGCGTTTCGTCAAAGGGCTTTACAAGAAACTCATAGGCACCAGCCCGCATGGCCTCGACAGCCCGGTTGATCGAGCCGTGCGCCGTCACAACGACAAACCGCGCCATACCGTTCATGCGCAGACAATCGGCCATCAATTCCAGCCCATCCCGGTCGGGCAAAGACAGATCGAGCAGCACGACGGGAGGGTGCAAGGTTGAAAATGCTTCAAGGCCCTCACCCGCATCATTGGCAGCATGCACCGTGTGCCCGGCCCGTGTCAGAATCGTCTTGTAGAGCAGACTGAGCGTGGGCGTATCCTCAACCATGAGGATCCGCGTGGGCGCGCGGTTGAAAACCTCGTTTCTCACGGAAGCCCACCCGCGCCTTTTGGCGCTGCGATCATGTCGGCGTTTTCTTCACTTATCGAACTGCCGGGAGCAGACGTATCGTATTGTTCGTTCAACAGGGCGATCAGGTCTCCGAGCTCGGTCATGGCAAGCGGCCCGAGCTGATCCAGCGTTCCGTGATCGCGCGCATGGGCGGCATCATTCATACGCTCAGCCCGGGTTTGCAAACGCCGCGATCCGATGGCCCCGGCAAGGGAAATCAGGATATGGGTCTTGGCCCGAATGACCGGTACATCCTTGCGCGCCAATCCGTCCTGAAGCTGGCGTTGAGTTGCGCGCAAATCCTGATCCAGTCGGCTCAGCAATTCCTGTGCGCCTTGTGGGCCCGCAATCCCCAAAAGATGCTGCAACGTATCGGGGTCAAACAACGCCTCGGGATCAGGGCGCCCCTCGGGCGGGCGCGTCTTGTCGGGCGACGGAGCGCTATCCGTAAGCTTTTGCCTCTGCCCAGTACGGCGCAACACCCCGCCCACCGCCGAGGCAAACGCACCAAAAGAACTGAGTGGTTTGGCCAGCACACCGTCTGCTCCGGCCGCAAAGATTGCATCCCGGTTTGATCTCAAAACATAGGCGGTCACAGCAAGGATCGGGACCCGGCCCGCCACGCCGCGAGTGGCCCGCAATTCCCGGATCACCTCCAGGCCTGAGAGCTTTGGCAACTCGATATCGATCAGCGCCAAGTCAAAATCAGATTGGCGCCAATGTTCAAGCGCCAGCAAGCCATTGCCTGCAACCGTCACCTCCGCCCCCATGCGCGTTAGCATCTGAGAGACAACCGTTTGGCTCGTGGGATTGTCCTCAACCACGAGCACCGACATGTCCGACAGATCTGGCGTGGGCTCTATGGATGCGTCCGAAATGTTCAGGGCCCAGCCCTCTTTCGGGATGGTTAGGATGAGACATCCGCCCGGTTGCCCTTCGTTGACGATGACGCTGCCCCCCATGCTGTCAGCCAGATCTCTGCAGATCTGCAAACCCATGCCATGGCCGGGGCGGAAATTCTCACCTGCACGCACATTGCCTTCAGACAGGCGCGCACGGATCTCTGGGGCAAATCCCGGCCCATCATCATATACAGTGAAACAAAGGGCCTGATCCGCGTTTAAGGCAACTTCAAGAAAAACCTTCGTCTGCCCGTACTTGATGGCATTGGACAGCATGTTGGACAGCACCCGCTCGAGACGGGTGCGCTCCAAGCCGATAACCTGCGGAATATTTGCACCCGCTTCAAAGCGTAACTCCATGCCGTGCTCGCGCGCGTTGGCAGCCCATCTCCGCTCGGCATCCAGCAACAGATCCGCCAGCGCCGTTTCATTCAGCGCGCCCCCGGTTGCGCTGTCGGGAAGCGCCGCCTCTCCGGCTTGAAGAAGAGCGATGTCAAGCAATCGTGCCAGCGTATCGGCAGCTACTTTGGCGCGCGACACCTGTATCCGCTCTGCCTCTGGCAACACAGATACGTCCAGCAACCGCAGCCCGCCGAGCACGTCTGACATGGCAGAGCGAATATCATGCCCAAGAAGAGAGACCTCGTCGACATCGGATTCGGCTAAGCTTTGCCCACCCTGCAGCGGCCCTGCGACCGTTCCATCGCCAGGTTTGACAGAGCCGTGCTCGTCGTCATGATTATCAATTGCGCTCATTTCGGGCCTTTCAACCACACGTTGAAACCCTGCGTTACTTTGAAACTTAAGGCAACCTGACCAAAAAGGTAGTTTTGGCACCCTTTAGCGAGATGCTTGAGGGTCACAAATCCACCCTTACGGGTGCAAGACACTATCTGTCATGGCTAGTGCAATGATTTCGGGGCCACGTTAGCACGCGCAGCCCCGACCGGATAAATTTAAGCCTTTTCGAAGCCTAAACCGCGCAGAGCAACAGCGATCTCATCGAGGATCGCCGGATCATCGATGGTTGCCGGCATTTTGTAGCTTTCACCATCGGCAATCTTCACCATCGTGCCCCGCAGAATTTTGCCAGATCGGGTTTTGGGGAGGCGATCAACAACACAAGCCAGCTTGAAGGCCGCAACCGGACCAATCTTTTCGCGCACGAGGGCGACGACTTCTGCCACAATCTCCGGATGGGGGCGGTTACACCCGGCATTCAGACACAAGAACCCAACGGGCGCCTGGCCCTTCAGAGCATCGGTCACACCGATCACTGCACATTCCGCCACGTCTGGGTGGGCAGCCAGAACCTCTTCCATGCCTCCAGTGGAAAGCCTGTGCCCGGCCACGTTAATCACATCGTCGGTCCGGGCCATGATATACACGTAGCCATCTTCATCGATCATGCCCGCATCGCCGGTCTCATAATAGCCCGGGAACGTGTTGAGATAGCTTTTGCGGAACCGCTCTTCTGCGTTCCAGAGGCCTGGAAGCGTGCCGGGCGGCAAGGGCAGCTTGACCGCAATTGCGCCCAACTCGCCGGTTGGCATCTCGTGGCCTTCATCGTTGAGGATTTGGATGTCGTAGCCCGGCATCGGCACCGTGGGAGACCCCAGTTTGATCGGCAAATGCTCGATGCCCATGGGATTGCCCGCAATGCACCACCCGGTCTCGGTTTGCCACCAGTGATCGATCACCGGCACTTTCAGGTGATCTTGCAGCCAGACGATGGTATCCGGATCAGCGCGTTCTCCGGCAAGGAAAAGAGTGCGCAAGCTCGACAGATCATATTGCGTGATCAGCGCGCCGGTCGGATCTTCGCGCTTGACTGCACGGAAGGCTGTTGGCGCAGAGAAAAAGCTGGCAACTTTGTGATCCGCGCAGACACGCCAAAATGTGCCCGCATCCGGTGTGCCCACGGGCTTGCCCTCAAAGACGATGGTGGTGTTGCCCGTCAGCAGAGGAGCATAACAAATATAGCTGTGGCCAACGACCCACCCCACATCTGACGCGGCCCAGAACACCTCTCCCGGCTCGACACCGTAGAGATTTTTCATCGTCCAATGCAGCGCCACAAGATGCCCTGCCGTGGGCCGCACCACGCCCTTGGGCGCACCGGTCGTACCTGAAGTATAAAGAATATAGGCGGGGTGATCGCCCTCCACCGGCACACATTCGGCAGGCGTCACACCTTCCTGAAACGCGTACCAGTCAACGTCACGGCCTTCTTCCAGTTCAACGACTTCCTGCGGGCGCTGCAGCATCACGCAGAATTCCGGTTTGTGGTCAGCCAAATCGATCGCCCCATCCAGCAGCGGCTTGTACTGCACAACGCGGTTGGGCTCGAGCCCGCAGGAGGCCGCGATGATTGCCTTGGGTCTTGCATCATCGATCCGAACGGCCAATTCATTGGCGGCAAATCCCCCGAACACCACCGAATGCACGGCCCCCAGACGGGCGCAGGCCAGCATGGCTTCCAGCGCTTGCGGCACCATGGGCATGTAGATGATGACCCGGTCCCCTTTCTCGATGCCCTTGGCGCGCAGCGCACCAGCCAGGGAGGCGACCCGCTCTTTCAGCTCGGCATAGGTAATTTTGGTGACAGTGCCCGTGATCGGGCTGTCATGGATTATGGCAACCTGATCCGCCCGTCCGTTTTCGACATGGCGATCAACCGCATTATAGCAGGTGTTGACGGTGGCATCGGTGTACCACTCGTAGAGGGGCGCGTTGCTGTCATCCAGTGCCTTGCTGGGGGGGCTTGCCCAGTCGATCGCCTTTGCGGCGTTCATCCAAAACCCCTCCGGATCAGCCTTCCAGCTGGCATACACGTCCGAATAACCCATTTGCGCGCTCCCTCATTCGATCTTCGTGTGTTGGATAAGGCGCAGGCGGGCGACCAGCAATGCACAAGTGCGCACTTTTCGCGTTCTGTTGGCGCTAAACGTGGGTATTCGCGGCGCGCCTTGGAGGTCAGCAAAGGAAATCGAGACGTTTTTGGCGGAGAGTCGCCCAATCCAACGCTGTTGCCCTGAAGGCAATGGGGCCACCGCGCCAGCGGTCGCCCCTGAAACTTTTAGCTTACCCGTAATGGGCCACAGGCGTGCCCGCCAAGGCCGCGATATTCAACAGACCACGCGCCGTGATCGATGGTGTCACGACATGGGCGCGATTGCCCATACCCATCAGGATTGGGCCAACCTCCAGCCCATCTGCCTTGGTTTTGAGGATGTTGCGCACGCCAGAGGCGGCATCCGTGGAGGAAAACACCAAAACATTGGCCGGGCCTTGGAAGCGTGACATTGGCATCAGACGCTGGCGCAAGACCGGATCAAGCGCACTGTCCACGTGCATTTCCCCCTCATAGGCAAAATCGCGTGGTTCGGCGTCGAGGATTTCCAGCGCATCACGCATGGTGTTGCCAGACCGGCTTTGCAGATTGCCGAATTGGGAGTGCGAGCACAGAGCGATCTTCGGCGACAGGCCGAAGCGACGCACATGACGCGCCGCACCGATAATCGTATCGGCCACTTGGGCAGGCGTGGGCTCTGCATGCACATAGGTATCTGCAATGAAAAGCGGGCCGTCGGGCAGGATCACAAGCGACAGTGCCCCCACCGGATTGAGCGTGTCGGTCGCCAGAACTTGGGTAACGTAGTTCAGATGCCATAGATACTGGCCAAACGTGCCACAGATCAGACTGTCGGCTTCACCGCGATGAACCATGATGGCGCCAATCGCAGTGGTGTTTGTGCGCATAATGGCACGCGCCAGATCCGGCGTCACACCGCGCCGGGCCATGATCGCGTGATAAGTCCCCCAGTAATCCCGATAACGGTGATCGTTTTCGGGGTTTACGAGCTGGAAGTCCTGCCCCGCCCGGATCGTCAGGCCATGGGTTTCACAGCGATCTTCAACCACGCCCGGACGGCCGATAAGGATCGGCGCATCCCCGGTTTCCTCAATCATGGCCTGCGCTGCACGCAACACGCGCTCGTCCTCGCCCTCGGCGAAGACAATGCGCCGCCGGGAGGTGCGGGCCGCATCAAACACAGGGCGCATGAGAAGGGCTGATTTGAAAACGGACTGATCAAGCGCTGCCTTGTAGGCAGCCATATCCGTGATCGGGCGGGTTGCAACGCCACTCTCCATGGCCGCTTTCGCCACAGCGGAGGCAACCACGCCAACAAGACGCGGATCAAACGGCTTCGGGATCAGGTAATCCGGCCCAAAGGTCAGATGCTCCCCCTTGTAGGCCGCGGCCGCCTCTGCCGAGGTCGTCGCCCGGGCAAGTGCCGCAATCCCCTCAATGCAGCCGATCTTCATCGCGTCATTGATTTCCGTGGCCCCCACATCGAGCGCCCCTCGGAAAATAAACGGGAAACACAGCACATTATTGACTTGGTTGGGATAGTCAGACCGACCGGTTGCAATGATCGCATCCGGGGCCACCGCGCGCGCCGCATCCGGCATGATTTCTGGAGCGGGGTTTGCGAGCGCAAAGATAATTGGCTTCGACGTCATCTTGGAAACCATTTCAGGCGCGAGCACATCGCGGCCTGACAGCCCGAGGAACATGTCGGCCCCGTCGATGATGTCTTCCAGCGTCCGCATGCCGCCCGGCTGAGCGTAGGCCGCCTTTTTCGGGTTCATGTCGACCTCGCGCCCCTCATGGACAAGGCCGTGCAAATCCACCAACCAAACGTTTTCCCGCTTCACACCCAGTTTCAGAAGCATGTCTAGGCAGGCGATTCCCGCCGCACCGCCCCCCGTGGAGACAAGTTTGATATCCTCGAATTTCTTGCCAGCCACCCGCAGCGCATTTGTGGCCGCAGCCCCGACAACAATTGCCGTTCCGTGCTGATCATCGTGGAACACGGGGATATTCATGCGTTCGCGACAGATCTTTTCGACAATGAAGCAATCCGGGGCTTTGATGTCCTCAAGGTTGATTGCCCCGAAGGTGGGCTCTAGCGCACAGACCAGTTCGGCCAGCTTTTCCGGGTCACTTTCATCCAGTTCAATGTCAAAGCAATTGATATCTGCGAACTTTTTGAACAGGACGGCTTTGCCCTCCATCACGGGCTTGGACGCCAGCGCGCCAATGTTGCCCAAGCCCAAAACGGCGGATCCATTGGATACAACGCCCACAAGATTTCCGCGGCCTGTGAAGCGCGCAGCGTTTGAAGGGTCGGAATGGATTGCTGTTGAGGCCTCGGCCACACCTGGCGAATAGGCCAGCGCAAGATCGCGCCCATTGGCAAGGGGCTTGGTCGCACGGATCTCGAGCTTACCCGGGGATGGCTCCTGATGGTAATAGAGCGCTGCTGTAAGCGGCTCTTTGGTCGTTTCGTCGGACATCTTGTGCCCCCCTATCTGCTCTGCGCTTTCTGGCGCGCGTATTTCCCCCTCTCTAGCGGGTAGCCACCGGGAAATCGAGAGAAAGAAAAACACAGTTTAGGAAGGTTCTGCGTGGCAAGACAGCGCGATTAGCACGTATTCTGAACGACAACGCTTGTTAGAAGTATATTTAGTTCACCCCTAAACTACCCGAAACTCCTGAGAGGCACTGCGATCGAGTCATGCAACGTCAGTGCGCAAAACCACAGCCTTATCGCGCGCATTCCATTCCTGAAGTGGCTGGGGGAGCCCAAGATAGTATCCTTGCGCCATTGGTACACCCAAGTCGCGCAGCGCCTGAAGTTCATCTGGAGTTTCAACACCTTCAGCAATAACTTCAAAGCCAAGTTCTTCACTGAGTGACATGAGCGCATTTACGACCGCCCGGTGACGCGTGTTGCTGGAAAGCTGGCTTACAAATGTTCTGTCTAACTTTACGATATCCACTGGGAAATCGACCAAACGGGCCAGATTGGAGTGCCCGGTTCCAAAATCATCCAGGGCAATACGCACCCCTTGCGCACGCAGGAAATTAAGCATGTTTCGGGCGGCTGTCGTATTTTCGATCTGGCCGCTTTCAACAATCTCGAAAACGGTGCGCTTTGGGTTGATGCCCATCAAAAGCTGATCCAGCCAGCGCGGGCTGGGCTCAAATGAACGGTTCAGAAATGACGACGATATGTTGAACGCACAGAAGATATCTGAGTCCGGTCGCGCGAAGGAAGCCACCACTTCATTGGCGGCATTCACTGGTCGGTTGATGATGCCTTTATACTGCCGCGTGAACATATGCATGAATTCACGTGGCAGCCTGACGGTTCCATCATCGGTCACCCAGCGGATAAGGGCCTCAACGCCCACAAGCTTGTTTGTCTCCAAGCTGTAGATCGGCTGAACGAAGTAGGTGAACTCGTCCGCCTCGATCCCTTTCCTCATATCCTCAAGTGTGGGTTCTTGGAGCGCCCTCTTCCGTCGATTGCGCATCACCGGATCGACTGTGACGATCCTGTTGCGACCGCCCTCCTTTGCAGCGCTGAGAGCCATTTCGGCTTCACTGAGCGCATTTTCCAAAGCCCCCTGCACAGCGACTTGGGTCAAACCGCCTGAAACCGTCCGGTTTAACTGCCCCAACCTCCCCATGATTTCAGCTTCCGCGAAGCGTTCACAAACAGACTTTCCAACGGCCTCAGCTTCATGCAGCGACGTTTGAGGCAAAAGCAGTGAGAAAGCATCGCCACCCACGCGTGCCGCAACCCCGCCTTCCGGACAAACGGAAGCTAAGATATTTGCGAATTCCACCAACAGCTTATCGCCTGTTGCGAGGCCATAAATATTGTTCACCGACTTCAAACCATCGATATCGAAAAGCAAAACCGCCATTGCATCTGTGCGTACACCGTCCGCGGCTACTTTCATAAAGCCGGTGCGCTGCATCAGTCCTGTCAGCACATCGCGATCCAAGAGCGCATCGTTTTGTTGAGCGATTAGGTGCCCCCCCGTGCTGTCACTCAGAGCAGCACGCGCCGTGCGAAGAGAGCGCAAATAAGCAACTCCAAGGATCAAAAGACCCAAAGCTGACAGGACAAGAAAGAACCAAAAAATATCGTTCAAATTAACTTCCCAGCCGCGCGCACAACACGCTATGCGAGTATGCCAGTCACATAGCACAATCAACTTTGTTGTCGAATTCGACCAGATTCAAGCCGTATATCCATCCCACTTCGAAAATGCTGTAGCTGTGACTTATCGTGCCCCCTATTGCTCAAGGCGTAGGCGCGCTATCAAGTTTGTGTCCACCCAAATGGCATAATATTGGGATCTAGCATCATGCTTCTGGGATGTATCGGTGATGATTTTACCGGGTCCAGCGATCTGGGGAATACATTGGCTCGGGCCGGAATGCGCGTTGTTCAGTTTACAGGCGTGCCAGATGCGCCCGCCTTGCCATCGGTACAGGCAGGGGTCATTGCGCTCAAGATCCGTTCAGTGCCCGCAGCGGATGCCGTGGCGCAGGCGCTTAAAGCGCTGGATTGGCTGCGCGCGCAGGGCTGCCGGCAGTTTTTCTGGAAATATTGTTCGACCTTTGACAGCACCGCTGAGGGCAATATTGGCCCGGTGGCCGAAGCGCTCACACATGCTCTGGGCCTCGATGGAAAACCGGTCGTGTTCTGCCCTGCCTTTCCCGGCACTGGCCGAACGATCTGCATGGGGCATCTCTTTGTGGGGGACCGCCTGCTGAACGAAAGCGGAATGGAGGCACACCCCCTCACGCCCATGACCGACCCGGATTTGCGGCGCGTCCTGGCAGCGCAATGCAACACAGGGGTTGGCCATGTGGCGGGCGCCACAGTGCGCGCTGGTGCAGGTGCCATCTCCCGAGCGCTTACGGCGGAAGCAGGCGCAGGGCGCCCTTTCATTATCGTGGACGCCTTGGACGACGGTGATCTCACAACAATCGGGGCCGCGTTAAAGGATGCGCCCCTTGTGACGGGCGGTTCTGGCATTGCGCTTGGTCTGCCCGCAAATTTTGGATGTCGCCCAGGCAACCCGCGGTGGATGGGCCAAGATGGGCCCTGTGTTGCGCTCTCAGGATCCTGCTCACGAATGACACGTGCCCAAGTTGCACAGCACGCGGCCACCGGCGCGCCTACATACGAGATCGATGCCGATGCGGTGATCACTGGACACACAGACCCGGCGGACTTGGCCAACCAATTGCTGGCGCAGGCTCAGAGCGGCGCAGTGCCCCTCGCCTACTCCTCTGCCGATCCCGACAAGGTCGCAGACATTCAAAACCGCTACGGGCGCGATGAGGCTGCCTCGGCGCTAGAAGCATTTTTCGGAGCCCTTGCGCTGGCTCTTGTGCAAGGCGGCGTCTCGCGATTGATCTCAGCAGGTGGCGAGACATCGGGCGCCATTATTGAAGCGATTAACCCGCCAAGCCTCGAGATTGGCCCTGAAATCGCGCCCGGCGTCCCCGCCTTGCGGGCCACACCGGACCTTGTGGTTGCGCTCAAATCAGGCAACTTTGGCCGAGAAACGTTTTTTGCCGACGCTGCGGGCGTGTTAGAGGGATCCGCATGAGCCGATCTGAAAATGCCTTGCGAGAGCAGATATGCACCCTGTCAAAATCCATGTTTGACCGTGGCTTGACGGGCGGCTCAACGGGCAACATCTCTGCGCGCACAGAGGATGGAGGATTGCTGGTCTCTCCGACGGGAACAAGCTTTGGAAGGCTTGATCCGGCACGGCTGTCACGGTTTGACGCGGCGGGCAACCACGTAGGCGGCGACGCGCCGACCAAGGAAATGCCGCTCCATTCTGCATTCTATGAAACCCGCAGCACGGCGGGCGCGGTCGTGCATCTGCATTGCTGCCACTCGGTCGCGCTGTCGATGCTGCCAGACGTAAATGAGGATGACTTTCTGCCCCCGTTGACCCCCTATGCCATCATGAAGCTCGGCCGGGTAAAGCTGCTGCCATTCTTCGTGCCGGGCGATCCGGCAATGGGGGATGCGGTGCGCGGGCTGGCCGGCAAACGCAGTGCCGTGATGCTGGCTCATCACGGCCCCGTGGTTGCTGGCAAGGATGTTGAATCCGCCTGCAATGCCATCGAAGAACTGGAGGAAACCGCAAAGCTCGCCCTGCTGCTGAGGGGCTGCAACCCGGTGACCCTCAACGCGGCCCAGATCGACAAACTGGTGCGGACTTTTGATATCGATTTGGGCTGATCGAACAAGGGCGCGACAGACACGTGTGCTTTGAGGGGGAGCGGGAGACACAGATGGTCGAACTGACGGATTGGATCGGGCGCACAAACGCCGTCGAAGATCACATTCATGCCTTTCCGGCCACAGCTTTGGCCGCCACGCTGGATCATGATCGGGCGCCCTTTACGAACGGGGATCCCCTGCCGCCCTTGTGGCATTGGCTCTACTTTCTGCCGATCTTCAAGATGTCCGATACAAACTATGACGGGCATGCGGCCCTCGGGGGGTTCCTTCCGCCTGTCGAACTTCCCAGGCGGATGTGGGCTGGTTCTCGGCTCACGTTTCATCAGGGGCTGCAAATCGGGGCACAGGCCACAAAGCACTCTGAAATTCTTGACGTGCGCCAACGCACGGGGCGATCGGGCGCACTTGTTTTCGTGACCGTGGGACATCGTCTGACACAGGCGGGCACATGCGTGCTGGAAGAAGAACACGACATTGTCTATCGGGCGCCGCCAGCTGAGGGCCAACCCGCCCCGACACCGCGCCCAGCGCCAAAGGCTGCCTTTGGACGCAAAATAACTCCCTCGCCGGTTCTGCTTTTTCGCTATTCCGCACTCACGTTCAACGGCCATCGGATTCACTACGATCAGCCCTTCTGTACCGGATCAGAGGGCTATGAAGGGCTCGTCGTGCATGGCCCGCTGCTGGCGACGCTGATGCTGGACCTGCTCCACCGCGAATATCCAAGCGCCCACGTCAGCCGCTTTGAATTCAGGGCGCTCGCCCCGGTTTTCGACACGACCCCTTTTCACGTGGAAGGGGCCGAGGTGGATGCGTCGACCTTGCGGCTTTGGGTGCGCCATGAGAACGGCACACTCGCCATGGAGGGCACCGCCTCCATCGAACACGGCAGCGGTGGGGCGCGGCAATGACACCTCGCCAGGCGATCTCAAACACTACATTGGCGCCCATAGGTGGCGCCGGAAGCGCGCGCGCCGCCCTGCCCTCTTGGCACGGGCGGCCAGGCCCCGTGCTTTTGACAAGGCCAGCGTGATGTTGCCGCTCGAAGGGATCACGGTGGTTTCACTGGAGCAGGCGATCGCCGCACCTCTGGCTACACGCCATCTGGCTGATATGGGCGCACGCGTGATCAAGATCGAGCGGCCCGGAACCGGAGATTTTGCCAGAGGGTACGACACGCGTGCGCGCGGAATGTCCTCTCATTTCGTCTGGACGAACCGGGGCAAGCAAAGCCTGGCACTTGACCTGAAGCAGGACACGGCCCCGCCCGTGCTGCAGGCCCTGCTCGCGCGGGCTGATGTGCTTGTCCAAAACCTTGCGCCCGGTGCGATGGCGCGGCTGGGCATGGGGGTCGAGGACCTGCGCCACCGCTATCCAGCACTGATCCAGTGCAATATTTCGGGCTACGGTCCCGGGGGCCCCTATTCAGACAAGAAGGCCTATGATCTGCTGATACAGGCCGAAGCGGGCTTCCTGTCAGTGACGGGCACCCCTGAGGCCAGCGTGAAGGCCGGCATTTCGATCGCGGATATTGCAGCAGGCATGTACGCCTATTCCTCTGTCATGGCGGCTCTCATCCAAAGGGGGCGCACCGGTAAGGGCAGCGTCATCGAGGTGTCAATGCTGGAGGCCCTGACCGAGTGGATGGGGTTTCCTCTAATGTATGCGATGGATGGTGCGGCCCCGCCGGCCCGCGCGGGCGCGGCACATGCCACGATCTATCCCTATGGTCCGTTTGCTGCTGGCGATGGCACGGTGATCGTACTGGGCCTGCAGAATGAGCGAGAATGGCAGGCCTTTTGCAACGATGTGCTGGGGGACCCGTCCTTGGCAAGCGATCCCCGCTTTTCCAGCAATCCGCTGCGCGTCGAAAATGCCAGCGCATTGCGCACCCTCATGGAGGCGTGCTTTGCCAAACTGTCTGGCGCAGAGCTTGTCGCCCGGCTTGAAAAGGGCGGGATCGCCAATGCGCGCTTACGTGACATGAGTGAGGTCTGGTCACATCCGCAGTTACAGGCACGTGGACGATTTGGCAGCGTTGAAGGCCCAAAGGGGCCGATGCCCACGCTCATGCCGCCGGCGATGCCAGATGACCAGATGCGGGCGGGTGGCAGCGTTCCTGAACTGGGTGCCGATACGCAGGCGCTGCTGCAGGAATTGGGGTTTCCCCCGGATTTCCTGTGCACGCACACACCCGATTGACACGGAACACCACCGGCACCCGGAACTTGATCAGCTGCAACCAGTAGACGGCCGAGAAAACGGCCCCCCCTACGCGCAGGCAATCAGGGAGCCGCGCGGTTCAACATGCCGAACAGATCGCGCGGCTCATCAGGATCTGCCAACATGTCCAGCAGATCAAAGAAGGAGGTGCCGCCGATTTTGGAATGCACGTAGCGCAACGCGCTGAAATCCTCGATAGCGAAGCCGACACTGTCGAACAGGGTTATCTGACGGGCATCGGTGCGCCCTGCCACCTCACCACGCATGACTTGCCAAAGCTCGGTCACGGGATGGGTTGCGTCCAAGGCCTGGATTTCCCCTTCGATCCGGGTTTGCGGCGGGTATTCGACGAAAATCTCGGACCGCAGCAAGATGTCCCGGTGCAACTCGGTCTTACCGGGGCAATCGCCGCCGATGGCGTTGATGTGCACGCCGGGACCTACCATGTTGTCGGTCAGGATGGTGGCATACTGCTTGTCTGCCGTGCAGGTGGTGATGATCTGCGCGCCTTCGATGGCCTCTTCACCCGTAGTGCAAGGCACAATCGTCAGCCCGGATTGCGCAAGATTTCGCGCCGCCTTTGCCGTGGCGACCGGATCGATATCATAGAGCCTCACGGTGTCGATCCCGCAGATCGCCTGAAACGCCTTCGCCTGAAACTCGCATTGGGCGCCATTTCCGATCATCGCCATGACCTTTGCGCCCTTGGGCATCAGATACTTCCCCACAAGAGCCGACGTCGCCGCCGTGCGCAGGGCTGTCAGCAGGGTCATTTCCGTCAGCAAAATGGGATAGCCATTGGCGACACTCGACAGCACGCCAAACGCCGTCACGGTCTGGAAGCCTTCTTTCATGTTCTTCGGATGGCCGTTCACATATTTGAAGCCGTAATTTTCAGCGTCGGCGGTGGGCATGAGTTCGATCACCCCATCGGTGGAATGGGAGGCCACACGCGGTGTCTTGTCAAACTCTGGCCAGCGCTTGAAATCCGCTTCGATGAAAGAGGCAAGTTCGGTGAGGACGGTTTCAATGCCCAGCGCATGGACCAGTCCCATCATGTTGTCGACGGACACGAAGGGCACGAGAGCCTTGTCGGAAGGGGATGTCATAGGCGGTTCCTTTCAGTCGTATCTGCAGGGTCAAAAGCTGCCAGTCATGCGATCCAGAACACGTCGACCGCAGAGGCTGGCGACGAGGTCCGCCATCAGAATTGCAGTGCGTCCGCGCTCGTCGAGAAACGGGTTCAGCTCGACAACGTCGAGCGAGGTGACCAGCCCGCTGTCATGCAACATTTCCATGATCAAATGCGCCTCTCGGAACGTGGCGCCGCCGGGCACCGTTGTGCCCACGGCAGGCGCAACGGATGGGTCCAGAAAGTCGACATCGAGGCTGACGTGGAGCATGCCATTTGCTGCGGCCACTTTGCTGAGAAAGTCCCTCAGCGGGGCCACGACACCCTGCTCATCAATGCTGCGCATGTCATGGATCGTAATGCCTGTGTCACGAATGCGCGCGGCCTCTGCCGGATCAACTGACCTGATGCCCATCATGCAGACATTCTCGGGTGCAACCGTCGCAGTGAGCGGCGGCAGGCCCTCAAAACCCGCCTGCCCGGTGACGTAAGCCATCGGGGTGCCGTGCAAGTTGCCGCTCGTGGTCGAATGCAGATCGTGCAGATCGGGATGTGCATCCAACCACAGCACAAAGGCAGGGCGGTTTTGATCCTGCGCGTATCGGGCCATGGCGCTGACGCTGCCCGCAGCCAAGGAATGATCCCCGCCCAGAAAGATCGGCATGGCCCCCGTTGCGGCAGCTTCGAAAGCCTGCTGGTGGATCAGCTTTGTCCAACCAACCAAATCAGCAAAGTTCTTCAGCGCCGGGTTCGCGTGATCCAGCACTGCCTGATCGGCCAGCAAAAGATCACCTTGATCGCGAACACTCCAGCCAAGCTCTTTGAGTGCCTCTGGCAGGCCCGCCGTCCGCAAGGCCGCAGGCCCCATCAAGCAGCCGGGCTGGGCCGCGCCGCTTTGGACGGGCAATCCGATCAATTGGCAAGATTTGTGCATCATTCCGCTCAACAAAAACGTGGTTGGAGGAATTATCCCGTCAAATTGTGCAGCAATTAACTCTATAAATTGATCAATTTGGCGTCTATTATGTCAAATTGCAAAACAAGGATGTCAAAACGAAGGGCGCACAGTTCATGCAAGAGCTTTCTCAGACGGACAGGCGCCTGCTTGCAGCGCTGCGAGACAACGCCCGCGCCTCCATCACGGAACTGGCCCATGCGGCCGGCGTGTCTCGGACCACTGTCAAAACGCGGATGGATGCGCTTTTGGCGGAGGGCCGCATTCGCAGGTTTACGATCGATACCGAAGAGGAAGATCCCAACCTGATCCGCGCGATCTGCACCGTAGAACTGGAGGGCAGTATGTCACGTTCCGTTGTTCGGACGCTGAAGGCGCTGCCCGAGATCAGCATGATCTATTCCACCAATGGCGCTTGGGATCTTGTGCTGGAAATCCAGGCTGACAATCTGCGCCACTTCGATCGTGTATTGCGCGAGATCAGAGAAGTGAAAGGCGTCCTCAACAGCGAAACCAGCCTGTTGCTCCGCAGCATGGGCGGATAGCCATCGCACAGTGGCCTCTTTCCAGCAGATGCACTGCCTCAGCGCGCGGCCCGGGCGGCGATGATCCCGTGGCCCAACTCCAAGGTGTAGGCTTCGAGCGCCATTAGGGCGGCATCTGCTTCTGCGGGATCGCGATGCTCGATCGCGTCGGTCAATCGCGTATGCAGTTTGACGATGTGTTCGCGAGAGCGGGCAGAGAAGGTGATCATGTTCATCAAGGGCTGCATGGCCTCGACGGCCCCGGCCAATTGGTAGGACAGAACGGGATTGCCCGCGGCATCCACCAAGGCCCGATGCAAGGCCACATCAGAGGCGCAGAATGCTTCGTCGCTCAAGCCGGGCTGGCCCTGGCGATGAATTTCTGCCCGCATGGCGGCCAAATCGTCGTTCGAGCGCCGCTCAGCCGCGAGATGGGTGCAGGATTTTTCCATGGCGTACCGCGCCTCGCAGGCCACATCGAACCCCATTTCGTTGATCGACAGCAGCAGCGTGGACGTGGTCGCCTGCTGCGCCCGCGCCTCTTCATAGGAGAGGCGGTGCACAAAGGCGCCTCCGAAGGCGCCGCGCTGGGTTCGTATCAGAGATTGTGCCGCAAGACGCTTGAGCGCTTCGCGCACAGTTGGCCGGGACACATCGAAGCGTTCGGCCAGATCTGATTCGGACGGAAGCCTGTCATCCGCTGCGAGTTCGCCGCTCAAAATCGCGTCTCTCAGGGCTTTGGCAATCTGCGCTGGAAGGTCGTCTGCTTGATTTATTTGATCTTTTTTCATTTGTCATACAATTAAATGTCAGGCAATTTCCCCGCCAAATTGCCACGCTTGCAAAGGGGGGAGAATCTTTGCTTGCAACACGTATCAGATCAGCGGGCCGAGCGCACTGGTTAGCCTTTTTTGCCGCCCTGCTGGCGTGCTGGGCCCTGCTGTTCTACATGGCGATCCCCCCGGAATTACGCGCGCTGGAAAGTGACTTTGGCGCCTCGATCACCGACTTGCTGTGCAACACGCAATTGGGCGCTTCCGGCTGGCTTGCCGCCTTTGCGATGTGGACGCTCATGAGCGCTGCCATGATGGTGCCCACTGCCCTGCCTGCTTTTGCCACCTATGAGGATATCGGGCACACAACCAGCACGGATTTCGGACGGCTGGTATTGGGGTACCTCACCGCATGGATCGGATTCTCTGCGCTCGCCGCCGCTCTGCAGGTTGCACTGTTCAGCGCAGGGCTGATCAGCGCGCTTGGGCAAAGCATGTCTGTACCATTGACGATGGGCCTGCTCATCGGCGCGGGTGCTTACCAGTTCACCCCCCTCAAAGAAGCTTGCTTGTCGCGCTGCCGCGCCCCGTTGACCTTCTTCATGCAGCATTGGAATGAAGGCGCCTATCGCAATGGGCTGCGCCTTGGCCTCGACTGTATCGGATGCTGCTGGGCCCTGATGCTGCTGGCCTTTGTCGGCGGCACCATGAACCTGATCTTCATGGGCCTCGCCATGGTCCTGATGACCCTCGAAAAACTGCCGCAGATCGGCGCTCCGCTGACCCGACCTGTCGGTGCAATTCTCATACTTACCGGGCTGCTTTTGCCCTTCTTCTGACCAAAGGACCTCGCCAATGGCTCTGGACGCGACCTCCATCCCCGAGTGGACCCTGAAAGGGGAACTGATCCTGAACTGCAACTGCACTGTGTTCTGCCCCTGCGTGGTGAGCCTGGGCAAGCACCCGCCCACCGAGGGCTATTGCCAAGCTTGGGTCGGCATCCGCATCGATGAGGGCAGCTATGGCGAAACAGACCTGTCTGGCCTCAACATTGGCCTGATGATGGACATCCCCGGCAACATGGGGCGCGGCAACTGGAAGGCAGCGGCCTATATCGATGATCGGGCCTCCGATGAAGCCTATGACGGCCTTGTCGCCATTTTCAGTGGCGCGGCACGCGGCACCACGGGCCTGTTTGGCATAATGGTCAGTGAGTTTATCGGCGCAGAGCGCGCGCCAGTCTCGTTTGAGACCGAAGGGGTGGCGCGGCGCCTGACCGTTGGCAAGAAGATACAGGGTGAGATTGTTCCGGTCACCGGCAATGGCGGCAAAGAGATCGTCGTTTCCAACACGGATTACTGGATGGGCCCTGACATCACCGTTGCCACAGCCACCAAGGGGCGGGTGCGCGCCCATGGGCGCGTGTGGGATTTCGACGGTCGCTCCGCCGAGATTTGCCAGATCGACTGGCGCGGACCAAAGTAACGAGGGCCTCGCGGCGCCCCTAAGCAACGAAAGGCTATTGCGATGCAGAACCATTTTGATGCGCTGCCCGCCAATATGGCCAATCATGTGGCCCTATCGCCCGTGTCGTTCCTCAATAGAGCGGCCAGCGTGCACGCGGATGTCACAGCCACAGTACAGGGCAGCACACGGCGCACTTGGGCTGAGGTTGCAGACAGGGTGCGTCGGGTCGCAGCCGGGCTCGGCGCGCGCGGCATCAGCAGAGGCGACACGGTCAGCGTGCTCGCCGCCAATCTGCCCGAACTCATGGAATTGCACTTTGCAGTCCCCATGAGCGGGGCCGTGCTGTCAGCCCTCAACACCCGGCTTGAGGCTGAGACGATTGCCTTTATCCTTGAGCATTCCGACAGCAAGGTGCTGCTGGTCAGCACGGATCTGCTGCCCTTGGCGCAGCAGGCCATGGCCCAGATGCAGGCCCCGCCTGCGGTGATCGAAATCGCCCTGCCCGATCGGGAAACCGTCACTGGGGCGCGCTATGATGACCTGCTGGACGCCGATCCTGTACAGAACGATGGTTTGCCGCCCGACGAGTGGGATGCGATCGCCCTGAACTATACCTCCGGCACCTCGGGGCGCCCCAAGGGCGTGGTCTATCACCATCGGGGGGCCTACCTGATGGCGCTGGGCACGGTGGCCGGCTGGCAGGTCCCGCAACGCCCTGTCTACATGTCTGTTGTGCCGATGTTTCATTGCAATGGCTGGGGCCACCCCTGGATGATGGCCATTCTCGGCGGCACCATGGTGTTCCCAACGTCCAACGCGCCAGCTGACCTGTTTGCGGCGATAGAAGCAGAACGCGTAACGCATTTTGGCGCCGCCCCGGTGGTGCTGCAGATGCTGGCCGAGGATCCCTCTGCCCCCTCCACGCCCTTTGACCCGGTGCTGCAGGTTATGACGGCGGGCGCTCCCCCACCCCCTGCGATCCTGGAAAGAATGGCCGCCTTGGGCGCTGAGGTCATGCACGTTTACGGCCTGACAGAGACCTATGGCCATATCTCTCAGTGCCTTCCTCAGGACAACTGGGCGGAGTTGGACGCGGCAGAGCAAGCCGCCCGGCGGGCCCGGCAAGGCGTGTCTTTCCCGATGGTTGAAGCTGTCGATGTGATCGACCGCGAAACGGGCGCCCCCGTGCCGCGCGACGCCGCAACCCAAGGTGAGATCGCCATACGCGGCAACACCGTCATGAAGGGCTATTACAAAGATACAGAGGCCACTGCAGAAGCCATGCAAGAGGGCTATTTCTGGTCTGGCGACGGTGCCGTGGTCTACCCCGATGGTTATATTCAAATCCGCGACCGGCTGAAGGACGTGATCATTTCGGGCGGTGAGAATGTCTCCTCCGTCGAAGTGGAGGCCGTGCTCTATCGTCACCCCGACATTCAGACCGCAGCAGTGGTTGCACGCCCCGATCCGAAATGGGGTGAAGCCCCTTGCGCCTTCGTCGAATTGCGCCCCGGCGCTTCGGCCACGCAGGCCGATATCATCGCTTTTTGCCGAAGCCAGCTTGCAGGCTTCAAAACACCGAAATCCGTGATTTTCGAGGTTATCCCGAAGACATCCACGGGCAAGATCCAAAAGTTCCAGCTGAGGAACCGTGTCAAGGAAATGGAGAGACCCTGATGGCACAATTGTCCCTGTCCCGGCGTCTGCGGCGCACACCCTTCTCCGATGGCGTGGAAGCTGCAGGCGTAAAGGCCTACACCGTCTACAATCACATGTTGCTGCCCACCGTGTTCCGCTCGGTGGAAGAAGACTATCGTCACCTCAAGGACGCCGTTCAGGTTTGGGATGTGTCGTGCGAGCGCCAAGTGGAGTTGCGCGGCCCCGATGCCGGCCGCCTGATGCAGCTGCTCACCCCACGCGATTTGCGTTCGATGCTGCCCGGCCAGTGTTATTACGTGCCCATCGTCGATGAGACTGGCGGCATGCTGAACGATCCCGTGGCGGTAAAACTGTCTGAGGATCGCTGGTGGGTCTCGATCGCCGACAGTGACCTGCTCTACTGGATCAAGGGGCTGGCCTACGGCTACCGCCTCGATGTTCTCGTGGATGAGCCCGATGTCTCGCCACTTGCCATACAAGGCCCCAAGGCAGAGGATCTCGTGGCGGCGGTTTTCGGGGATCGCATCCGCGACATCCGGTTTTTCCGCTTCGACAAGTTCGCCTTTGAGGGCACGGAACTTGTGGTGGCCCGTTCAGGCTATTCAAAACAGGGCGGGTTTGAAATCTATGTAGAAGGCTCAGACTTGGGCATGCCCCTGTGGAATGCGCTGATGGAAGCCGGCAAGAACATGGATGTGCATGCGGGCTGCCCCAACCTGATTGAACGGGTCGAGGGCGGGTTGCTGTCCTATGGCAGCGACATGACCGATGACAACACCCCCCACGAGTGCGGGCTTGGCAAATTCTGCAACACCCAAACGGCCATTGGCTGTATCGGGCGTGATGCCTTGCTGCGTGTGGCCAGCGAAGGGCCGATCAAGCAAATCCGCGCGATTTCCATAGATGGAGACGCGGTCCCCGTTTGTGATCGCCACTGGCCCCTGATGGCCAAGAACAAGGTGGTTGGCCGGATCTCTTCGGCGGCGTGGTCACCTGATTTCAATACCAATGTTGCCGTGGGCATGGTGCGCATGACCCATTGGGACGAAGGCACGGAACTGACCGTGCAAACCCCGGCTGGCCCGCGCCAGGCCACCGTACACGAAAACTTCTGGATCTAGGAAAACCCATGTTTAAAGCACTGCTCGTCGAGAAAAACGAAGAAGGCAAAACCTCTGCCTCTGTCGCCGAAATCAACGAGGATCAGCTGCCCGAGGGCAATGTGACCGTTGCCGTTGAGTACTCGACCGTGAACTACAAGGACGGCCTGTGCATTGGCCCCGGCGGCGGATTGGTGCGGACCTATCCACATGTGCCGGGCATCGACTTTGCGGGCACGGTGGAAAACTCGTCCGATGAGCGCTACAAGCCCGGCGATAAGGTGGTGCTGACCGGTTGGCGCGTCGGTGAAAACCGCTGGGGCGGCTATGCCCAGAAGGCCCGGGTGCCCGGCGACATGCTGGTGCCTCTGCCCGAAGGCCTCACCCCCCGTCAGGCGATGGCCGTCGGCACCGCTGGCTTCACCGCAATGCTGGCCGTCATGGCGCTGGAAAAGCATGGCATCAAGGATGGCCCTGTTCTTGTGACAGGCGCAGCAGGGGGCGTGGGCTCTGTGGCAACAGCCATCTTGTCCAACCTCGGGCACGAAGTTGCCGCCGTGACCGGCCGTCCGGAAACCGAAGACTATCTGCGCGGTCTGGGCGCAACACAGATCATCATGCGTGATGAAATCAACGAGACAACCAAGCGTCCGCTAGAGGCGGAAACCTGGGGAGGCTGCGTCGATGCCGTCGGTGGTGCGATGCTCGCGCGGGTGCTCGGACAGATGCAATATGGCGCCAGCGTTTCTGCCGTGGGCCTTGCAGGCGGCGCCGGCCTGCCCGCCACTGTGATCCCCTTCCTGCTGCGCGGCGTAAACCTGTTGGGCATCGACAGCGTCATGCAGCCCACCGAAAACCGCGTGGAAGCGTGGAAACGGATCGCCGTTGATCTGCCCATGGAAAAGCTCGACGCGATGGTACAGCCCGCCACCCTGTCCGATCTGCCCCAGCTGGGCAAGGACATCCTGAAAGGCCAGGTCAAAGGGCGCGTCGTCGTAGATGTAAACGCCTGATCTGATTTTATTTCTCAGCACATGCACCATCAAAAGGGCGGCTTTCGGGCCGCCCTTTTTCATCGCTGAGCAGCGCATGTCTCGGCGCGCCAATTGGTGCACACATCCTCTTACATCCGCACAGCGCAACACGCTGCGCGCCACAAAGCGCCAAAAATATTTGCAGTTGAGAGGTTTTCAGGCGGAGTTACACGCGATTTAATCAAACAGGTCGATAATCGGCACAGCTGGCCACTGAAGAATTTGACCGGCTGAAAAAAATATCAGCACCTCTGATGTGCCAACAACCTATATGGGGGATATTTGCCAATGAACTTTAGAGCCACAAGACGCGTGTTTCTTGCAGCCGCTGTCGCTGCATCGACACTCGCTTCAGCAGGGATTGCCGCAGCAGAGGCCATCAAGGTCGCAGCGATCTATACCCTGCCCGTAGAGCAACAATGGATCAGCCGCATTCACAAGGCGCTCAATGCCGCCGCAGAGCGCGGCGACATCGAATACACCTACTCCGAGAACGTGGCCAACACCGACTACGAGCGGGTGATGCGCGAATATGCCGAACAGGGCATGCAGCTGATCGTTGGCGAAGTGTTCGGCCTGGAAAGAGCTGCGCGTAAAGTTGCCGGCGACTATCCGGAAACAGCCTTTCTCATGGGATCATCATTTGGACCCGTTGGGCCCAATTTCTCGGTTTTTGACAACTGGATCCACGAGCCGTCCTATCTGTCGGGCATGGTTGCAGGCGCTGCCACCGAGTCAAACTTGATTGGCATGGTCGGCGGATACGCAATCCCCGAGGTCAACCGCCTGATGCACGCCTTCATGGACGGCGCACGCGAAGTGAACCCAGACGTCAAGTTCCTCGTGAACTTCATCGACAGCTGGTATGATCCGCCAAAAGCCAAGGAAAGCGCCTTTGCCATGATGGATGCCGGCGCTGACGTCATGTATGCCGAACGATTTGGTGTATCGGATGCCGCCGTGGAGCGCGGCGTGCCCGCCATCGGCAATGTTATCGACACATCGGGCGATTACCCGGGCACGATCCTCGCTTCGGCGATCTGGCACATGGAAGCCACGATCGACAAGGCCGTGGAAAACGTGACTTCCGGCACCTTCGAGGCGATCGACTATGGCCAGTTCAGCTTCATGGCGTTTGGTGGCGGCTCCCTCGTGTTGGATGAAAGCCTTGTGGCACCGGAAACGGTGAGCGCAGTGAAGGCCAGAGAGGCCGACATCCTGGACGGAATGTTCCGTGTGAACGTGAACGACCAACGTCCTGTCTCTGACAACTAAGACAGGTTGGGCCGGCCCACGTGGCCGGCCCGTTTCATATGACACCAAAGACAGTTTTGACGCTGACCGGCCTGAGCAAGCGCTTTGGCCCGGTGATTGCAAATGACGATGTCTCCCTGACTTTGCACAAGGGAGAGGTTCTTGCCTTGCTCGGTGAAAACGGGGCAGGCAAAACCACATTGATGAATATGCTGTTCGGGCATTACCTGCCCGACGCAGGCCGTGTTGAGGTGGCCGATGCGCAGGGCATCTTGGAGCCCCTTCCCTTGGGCCATCCGCAGGCGGCGCTTGCTGCCGGGATTGGGATGGTCCACCAGCATTTCGCATTGGCTGAAAACATCAATGCGCTGGACAACATCACCCTCGGCTCCGAGCCGTTGCTTGCCCTGCGCCGCAATCGGGCAGCCGCCCGCGCCCGGATTGAGGGCATCATCGCGCGCAGTGGTCTGAAAGCCCCGCTGGATGTGCCAGTCGGCCAGCTTTCGGTTGGTGAACGCCAGCGTGTGGAAATCCTGAAGGCCCTCTACCGCGATGCCCGTATTCTTGTGCTGGATGAGCCCACAGCCGTGCTGACCCCGCAGGAGGCGGACACGCTGTTCAGCAATATCCGCGCGATGGTGGCGGACGGTCTTTCGGTGATCTTCATCAGTCATAAGCTGCGCGAAGTTCTGGCCTTTTCAGATCGGATCGCGGTCCTGCGACATGGCAAGAAAGTCGGCGAGATGGCCACCACTGAGGCGGATGAGGCCAAGATTGCGCGCATGATGGTCGGCGCAGACACACCAAAAGTGGCGCGGGATCAGATCGCCGCCGGGGCGCCTGTCCTGAGTTTGACAAATGTGGCTGTGAAGGGCCGCTCAGAGCGCGAAAGCCTTGAGCACGTCAGCCTGACCGTCAATGCACGCGAGATCGTCGGCATTGCCGGAATTTCCGGAAACGGTCAGAGCGGGCTTGCCCGGGTGATTGCGGGCCTTACAACACCGGATGCCGGCACGGTGGCCGTTGATGGCGCAGCAATCGAGAACCCGACACCTGCACGCATGGTGGAGGCCGGGGTCGGACGGATCCCCGAAGACAGGCACCATGAAGGCATCGTCGGAGCGATGAGCGTGGCCGAAAACATGGTCATCGAGCGGCTTGACGATCCAGATATCCAATCCATGGGGCTGCTGCGCCGCGAGGCGATTTCAGAGAACGCAGCGCGCTTGGCCACCGCCTATGACGTGCGCGGCCCTGGCGTCGGGGCCCCGGCGCGCCTGCTGTCGGGGGGCAACATCCAAAAGCTGATCTTGGCCCGGGTGTTCGAGCGTTCCCCGCGTTTGATCCTTGCCAATCAACCCACCCGCGGCCTCGACATGGGGGCCGCTGCGGCCGTGGGCCAACGCCTTTTGGAGGCCCGCGCGCGAGGCGCTGGCATTGTGCTGATCTCAGAAGACCTCGATGAAATTCTTGGGCTTGCGGACCGCATCTTTGTGATCCGCGATGGGCAACTCACGCAGGCCCCGACAACTGAACGCGAACAGATCGGCCTGATGATGGCAGGGGTGGCAGCATGATCCGGATTGAGCCGCGCGCGGCCACATCAAAAACCTTCTCCATCGGCGTTCCGGTCTTGTCGGCTCTGATTGCGCTCGGGTTCGCGGCCATCCCCCTGATGGCTGCCGGGGCCAATCCGATCACGGCCTATGGTGAAATGTTCAAAGGCGTCTTTGGCTCTGTCTTTTCGATCACAGAGATGCTGACGCGCGCCACTCCGCTCATCTTCACGGGGCTTGCTGCGGCGTTGGCTTTCCGGGCAAAGCTTTGGAATATCGGCGGCGAGGGGCAACTGTATCTCGGGGCGATGGCGGCTGTGGCGATTGGATCTGGTGTGCTGGACATCTCTGGCGTCTTGCTGATCCCGATTATCATTCTGTTGGGCGCAGCCGCCGGCGCAGCGGGCATGGCCGCCCCCACCTATCTCAAGATCCGCTTCGGGGCTGATGAAGTGGTCACCACCCTTTTGCTCAACTTCATTATCCTGATCTTCGTGCAGATGATGCTGGAGGGCCCCCTGCAAGACCCGATGGGCCTGGGCTGGCCCCAGTCAGCGCCCGTGCTCGACCAAGGCATGCTGCCCCCTTTGATGGACCGGATGCGCGTGCATTCGGGGCTGATCCTCGCCGTGGTGCTTGCGGTGATCGCGCAGTTTATGCTGGCGCGATCGGTTTGGGGGTTCAAGCTGCGCGCAGTGGGTGAGAACGCAGCGGCAGCGCGCCATGCGGGGATCAATGTGAAACGCTCGCTCTACGGTGTGGCAATCATCTCGGGCGGGCTGGCCGGGCTGGCCGGTGTCAGCGAAGTGGCCGGTCTGAAGGGATATCTGACAGCCGATTTGTCACCCGGGTTCGGGTATACCGGTATCGTCGTCGCGATGTTGGCAGGCCTGTCCCCCATCGGCGTTGTGATCGCGGCCCTTTTCATCGCATCCGTGTTCGTTGGCGCCGACGGGATGAGCCGCGCCATGGGGGTTTCCTCATTTCTGGCCGATCTGGTTGTGTCGGTCTCGCTTCTCTGCGTGCTGGTCGGCGGCTTTATCGCCAAATACCGCATCGTACGGTCCGAGAAAGCAGGGAGCGCGACATGACAGACCTGCTGAATATCTTGATCAGCGAAAGCTTCTGGGCGGCCTCGCTGCGCATTGCCACGCCCCTGATTTTCGGGGTGTTGGGTGCGCTGCTCTGTGAGCGCGCCGGGGTTCTCAATCTTGGCATCGAGGGAATCTTCGTCGTCGGTGCCATGTGCGGCTGGATGGCGGTCTGGCTGGGCGCTGGCCTGTGGGGCGGTGTCCTCGTCGCCGCGTGCGCTGGCGCAATTTTCGGCTTGCTCCATGCCATTCTGACAGTGCCGCTTGGGCTCTCCCAGCATGTCTCAGGGCTTGGGATCACCCTTTTTGCCACCTCAGCCAGCTATTTCACCTATCGCACCGCCCTTCCCAATGTCTCATCGCCGCCCCGGATTGAACCCTTTCAGGCCCTCGACATCCCTGTGTTGTCTGACCTGCCTTTTCTGGGCCCGGTCCTGTTTCAGCAAACCGCCCTGACGTGGCTGGCGCTGCTGATGGTGCTGCTGGTCTGGTATGTGTTGCAACGCACAGGCCTTGGGGTTGCGATCAAGGCGGTGGGCGACAACCCCGACAGCGTAGATGCCCAAGGCCTGTCTGTTTATGGGCTGCGCATGGGCGCGATCGTTGCGGGCTCAGCGCTCATGGCGCTTGGAGGGGCCTTCCTCACGATGTCTGCCTTCGATGCCTTCTTTTTCGGAATGGTGAATGGCCGGGGATGGGTGTGCATTGCCCTCGTGATTTTTGCAGGATGGCAACCGGGGAAAGCCCTGTTTGGGGCCGTTCTGTTCGGAGCGTTCGATGCACTGCAGGTCCGTCTACAGACGGAGATGGGGGCCTTGGTTCCGGGGCAGATCTTCTTGATGGCACCCTATATCCTTTCAATCATCGCACTGGTCATCGCAGCCCGCTCCGTGGATTACCCACGTGCCCTGCTGACACCCTGGTTTAAGGGCCAGAGATAGGAGCCTGCCATGTTCGATCTGATCGTCAAAAATGCCACCCTCACGGATGGGCGCAGCGGGATAGACATCGCGTGTCGTGATGGCGCCATCGCAGCGCTTGAGCCCGGCATCACGGCACCGGCTAAAGAGGTGCTGGATGCCGGGGGGTACCTCGTCTCTCCCCCCTTTGTGGATCCCCATTTCCACATGGACGCGACCTTGTCGCTGGGCCGTCCGCGGATGAATGTCTCAGGCACCTTGCTGGAGGGCATCGCCTTGTGGGGCGAACTCAAGGAGGTTCAGACCGTCGATGAGATCGTTGCGCGCGCGGTGCAATATTGCGAATTGGCGGTGGCCAAGGGCATCGGCGCCATCCGCAGCCACGTGGACACCTGTGATGATCGGCTGACCGGTGTCCAGGCGCTTCTGGAGGTCCGCGCACAGGTCAAGGACGTGCTCGATCTGCAACTCGTGGCCTTTCCCCAGGATGGTGTGCTGCGCGACCCCTCAGCCCTTCAGAACACGATCCGAGCGTTGGATATGGGGGTGGATGTTGTGGGCGGGATCCCACATTTCGAACGGACCATGGCGGACGGTGCTGAAAGCGTGCGCCTGCTGTGCGAACTGGCCGCAGAGCGCGGTTTGCGGGTCGATATGCATTGCGACGAAAGCGATGATCCCTTGAGCCGGCACATTGAAACGCTGGCTTTTGAGACCCAAAGGTTGGGGCTGCAGGGACGGGTCGCCGGATCACACCTGACCTCCATGCACTCCATGGACAATTACTATGTCTCGAAGCTGATCCCGTTGATGGTTGAGGCTGACGTGCACGCGGTGCCCAATCCTCTGATCAACATCATGTTGCAGGGCCGGCATGACAGCTACCCCAAGCGCCGGGGCCAAACCCGGGTGCGCGAGTTGCGCGATGCAGGCATCACTGTGGGCTTTGGCTCTGATTGCGTGATGGATCCGTGGTATTCATTGGGCAAAGCCGACATGCTGGATGTGGCATTCATGGGGCTGCATGTGGGACAATTGTCCAGCCGGGCCGATATGGAATGGTGCTTTGATGCGGTGACAAGCAATTCCGCTGAAATCATGGGGCTGGAGGGCTATGGCGTTAACAAAGGCGCGGCAGCGAATTTCGTACTGCTGCAGGCATCCAACAAGATCGATGCCATTCGCCTGCGTGCTCATCGGATGGCCGTAGTACGCAAAGGGCGCGTGATTTCGCGCTCTGAGCCGGTCACACATCAACTCTCCCTGACTGACACGCCCAAGGATCTCGACGAGGCAAAGATTGGCCAATAGTGCGCCCCGCGCCCTGTGAGAGGGCGCCGGGTAACCTAGAGATGATCGGTAAGCATCCTTTGCGGACGATACTGTAAATGGAAGGCTCAACCAGTCCACTGCCGGAGTGCATTCTAATGCAGATGGGTTGTCTTGGGCACAAACGAACGCGCACCTGACTTCAGGATTGCCGAAGCAATCTGCGAGAGCCGCAAAACCGGCACCGCGAACACCTTTGGCTCACTTCGCGCACTGTTTCCCCAAAGAAAACAGTCACCTCCCAAGAAACGATTTAGGATGGGCATCTAGCCTAATTCTATCTTAATGGACACTTACCCTACCCGAACGAGCCGTGGCTTAGACAGGATGCGCCGTCTACCACTGAAGGTGGGACATGCAAACAACCGAGCATGTGCGGGCTCGAAATTTCAGCACTGAAATGACCACTGCTGGAGAACTGTCGATGATCAGTTCGGCCGAATTGCAAAGCCCTTTCGGACAGGACGGCCCAGTGAACCTGTGCGTGTCCAAAAGAGACAAACTGCCAGGTATTCTCCTTAAGGAGTAAACTGATGCCACGTTATGACTTGGTCACGTTCCTTGCTCCGAGCACTGGCTCATTCACGTTTGACGCAAGTAATGTTGAGGTGCTCGCGGTAACAGATTCCAATGCGACTTTCGGAGATAATAATCCCTCTCCACCCGAAGGATATAGCAACCAAACTGGACAAAATGACGTTTTTGGGATGCCTACGGCGGGACCGTTGATGACTGGCGCCATGCGGTCCTTCACCAACACTTCAACGGGTGAAGTACACAATATACCTTTCATGTTTAATGACGGTGAATTTGTATTTTCAAGCGGATCATTG
>JAKVBK010000029.1 GCA_022447275.1 Oceanicola sp.
AATTGGGAAACCGGAAGTTGTCGAGTAGTCGTGGGCCGCGTCTTTGGCTCGGACCGCGCTCCGATCATACCGTCACGCCTGAGTGTCCTCACTTTCTCAGCCCGCTTGCATCGACAAGCAATAAACTGAAGTTTGCGGGTTTCTCAGTGACACGGATGGAAATGGTTTCAGGTGCCACTGCAGATGGGCGGGACACGAAATCGTTGGCTAACGTGTCTGCTCGTACCAAGTGTCATGTGAACTCGATCTGGAAACGATTGGCGGTGTAACTCGCGATCCAGATAGGTTTTGTCACCAGACATCATGAGAAGCACTGCTGCTCAGGCCGTGACCGGCGAACGGGATACTTGCACATTGCCGTCCATCCAGCCACCAATGGCCAAAGCGGAGGGAAAACATGGCTTGGATGGAACTGACACGCGGGGTGGTGCACCCTTGGCACCACGATCACTTTGGGCACATGAATGTGCGGCACTACGCGCCCTTCTTTGATGATGCGTCCTATCACCTCTGGACGATGCTGGGCCTGCCCTATTCCGTGATGATTGAGAAATATGGCGTGCATTGCGTCACTGCCTCGGCCACCACGAATTTCATCCAAGAACTGGTGGGCGGCGATCTGATCCGGATTGATGGCGCCCTGACGCGGCTTGGCGGGAAATCTGTCGGGTTCCAGCTGCGGATGTTTCACGCGGATACCGGCGTGCTCCATGCCACCTACGATATGGTCGAGGTGATCTTTGATCCCAAGACGCGCCGCTCGGCACCGATGCCTGATCCCTTGCGCGCAGCGCTTTCGCCGAAAGTCGTGTCGCTCGACTGACCGTTGAACACTGACGCATGGACTCGGGGGGGCGTTTCAGGCCACACCTGCACCCATGACACGATTTAGCGATACGGCCCATGCCGCTGAGGCAAACCTGCGGGCGCTGTTTCCAGCGACGCCCTGCCAGGCCAATGACCACTTGTCGGCGCGACATGAGGCCGAGATTTGGCTGAAGCGGGAAGATCTGAGCCCTGTGCGCTCCTATAAGCTGCGTGGGGCGTTCAATGCGGTCAGCAAGCATCGCGCCAGCCACCCGGATGCGGATCTGTTCGTTTGTGCTTCTGCGGGCAACCATGCCCAGGGAATGGCCTTTGTGTGCCGCCATTTTGGGGTGAAGGGTGTGATCTTCATGCCCGTCACCACGCCCCAACAGAAAATTCTGAAAACCCGGACATTTGGGGGGGATTGCGTCGAAATTCGCCTCACGGGCGACTATTTCGACGATACGCTTGCAGCCGCCCAAGCATATTGTGTCGAGGCCGGTGGACATTTCCTGTCGCCCTTTGACGACAAGGACGTGATCGAGGGGCAAGCCTCTGTCGCTGTCGAGATGTTGCAACAGATGCCCGAGGCCCCGGATATCGTCGTGGTTCCTGTTGGCGGTGGCGGGCTGTCAGCGGGCATGACGCGCTACCTGTCCGAGGTCGCCCCGCAGGTAGAGATCATCTACGTAGAGCCCTCGGGCGGCGCGTCCTTGACGGCCGCGCTGGTGCGCGGAGAAACCGTTGCCTTGCCCAAGGTCGACAGTTTCGTGGATGGGGCCGCTGTGGCCCGCATCGGGGAGCATACCTTTGATGTGCTCAAACATGTCAGCCCTTCACAGGTGCTTCTGGCCCCCGAAGACAGGATCTGCACGACGATCGTCGAGATGCTGAACATCGAGGGCATTGTGCTCGAGCCCGCTGGCGCGCTGTCACTGGATGTGCTGCCGCAACTGGCGGATCGCATCCGGGGCAAACGCGTGCTCTGCGTGACCACCGGCGGTAATTTTGATTTCGAGCGTCTGCCAGAGGTCAAGGAGCGGGCACAGCGCTATATCGGGGTCAAGAAATACATGATCCTGCGCCTGCCCCAGCGCCCCGGTGCTTTGCGCGATTTTCTGGGGCTTCTGGGCCCGGATGACGATATTTCCCGGTTCGAATACCTGAAGAAATCCGCGCGCAATTTTGGCTCGGTGCTGATTGGGATCGAGACATCGAAGCCAGAAAATTTCGCGGCGCTCTATGAGCGGCTTGAAGCCGGTGGGTTCATCTTCACCGACATTACGGGTGACGACACAGTTGCAGAGTTTGTGATCTAAGGGGCTGCGCGGGCCTTAGGGCGGTGTGGTGCCAGATTGCGCGAGGAAATGCGCGCGCGAGGCGGCATAGATCCGCTTCACTTCAGCGATATCCACATCCTGCAGACGCCCTTCAAGGGCGGCGCGTTCGCCAGCTTGGCACAGGTCGCTGAGCGCCTCAAACCCGAGGTTGAGCGCGCCACCTTTCAGAAAATGCAAATCTTCGGCCATCTTTTGAGCGTTTGCGCCAGGGTCTAGCTGGGTCATTGCGCCATCGACCTCTTGCAGGAAGAGCGTGGCGATTTCCTCGAAATCTTCGGCGCCGACTTCCTCTTTGAGTTCGCGAATGCGCTGCCAGTCAATCATCGACCACTCCATCGCAGGTTCAACCACTTCTTAGACCATACAACTTGATAGATGTTTCATACAGGTCAGAAAAAAGCCTTGGATTTTAGGTGAAAGGCAGGGGGCGCTGTTCACGACCCTTTAACAGGCTTGGCGCCAGATTGGCGCTATCCGTTAGGCGGGAAAGGCGCTGTTTGCCATGCCCGCCTAATGGTGCCACGGGCGCAAGGGAGATCGCTTTGCGCAATAGGCGATTTCGGCTGGCGCTTTGTCAGCCAGGTCCAGGAACAAACGCCTTTCGAAAGGCTGCATCGGGCGGAAGTGGACGACTGCGACTATGACGAAGAACCTGACCGTGGAAACCTTTACCGACAGTAGCACCGAAGCCAAAGCCGCACCCGCGCGCAAAGCTCTGGTTGTTGATGACAGCAAATTGCAGCGCCGCATTCTAAGCGCATCGCTGAAACGCTGGGGCTATGACGTCAGCGAGGCAGACTCGGGCCAGAGCGCCCTAGCACTCTGCATGGAAACAGAATTTGATTTCGTGCTCAGTGACTGGACCATGCCCGGCATGTTGGGGCCAGACCTGTGCCGCCATCTGCGCAGGCTGGATCGAGAGGTGTATTGCTACTTCCTGCTGCTCACGTCCAAATCTGATGCCACTGAAATTGCAGAAGGCTTGGATGCGGGCGCGGATGAGTTTCTGACAAAACCCGTCAACCCAGAAGAGTTGCGCGCACGCCTTTCTGCGGGTCAGCGGATTATCGACATGCAACGGGAACTTGTGCAGAAGAACCGGCTGATCACCCGGACGCTGAACGAAATTTCGACGCTCTATGACTCGCTCGATCGCGATCTTCTGGAGGCGCGGGGCCTCCAGCAATCCCTCGTCTCAGAGCGTCATCGCAGTTTTGGGGCAAGCGACGTCTCCCTGCTGCTCCATCCTGCGGGTCATGTCGGCGGGGATCTTGTTGGATTTTTCCCGATCAATGAGGACCGGGTTGCCTGCTATGGGATCGACGTGTCCGGCCATGGTGTTGCCTCTGCCTTGATGACAGCGCGGATCGCGGGCTACCTGTCCCGTCCCAGCCCGGAAAACAACGTGGCCCTGTTCGAAAGCCCCGAATGTGGGGGCTACGATGCTTATCCGCCGGGCAAGGTCGCAGAAATCCTGAACAGTCTGGTCATTTCCGAGATTCAAACCGAAAACTATTTCACAATGGCATTTGCCGACATCAACCTGAAAACGGGGGATGTCTCGATGGTTCAGGCGGGCCATCCACACCCGATCATTCAGCGTGCTGATGGCACTGTGGAAGAGCTTGGCGATGGGGGGCCGCCGATCGGGTTGATCGAAGGCATGACCTACACCCAGTTCGAAACCCGCCTCGCGCCGGGAGACAGGCTGCTGATCGTCTCGGATGGGGTGACGGAATGCCCTGATCCCTCCGGCGAACTGCTGGATGAGGACGGGCTGGCCAGATTGGCCATGCATTCAAGCCACGTGAGGGGGCCAGCATTTCTGGAAACCATGCTGTGGGATCTGACGGCTTATGCCAAAGAAGCAGATTTCGCCGATGATATCTCTGCGGTTCTGTTTGAATATGGCGGTCCGTCGGCCGAAGCCACCTGAACCGCCTGCCCCCTACAGGCCAAGCCCCAGCGCCCGTGCGAGAAAGAGCCGGTCACCATCATTTGCAAGCAGGCGCACAGCGTCAGCAGCGGGCATCCAGATCGCGCTGTGTCCTGCCTCTGTCGGCGGGCCCCGGCGCAGGCCTGGGCGCGCGCCGTAGATGGTGCACAGCTTCTCGGCCCACAGATCATATTCGGGCATGTACGTGAACCGACGGAACGCCCCCAGCCGTCGGGGCCCGGTGATTGTCCAGCCGGTTTCCTCCAGCACCTCGCGGTGTAAGGCGGGCAGCACCTGCTCGCCGGGATCTACCCCGCCCCCTGGCAACTGGAACTCGGGCACCGGTTCCTGCTGGTGGGTCAGCAGCACTTGCCCCTCGGATACGATCGCCACATAGGCGCCGGGACGCAGGGTGTATTTCTGTCGTGAAAGGGGCGTTTCCCCTATCCTTTGGATCATCTCATGTGTCCTCTCGCCATGCGCCTGATGCATATCTGGTCACTTTTGGCCGCATTTGCCCTTTCCACAAGACATTGCCGCGACCATATGGCTGCGATATGCCAGTCCAGCCCTCGATAGGAAATTCGCATGACCCTTGGTTCGCAGATCGCATGGGACGACACCGTCCTGCCCTTTCAGCTCGACCACCCCGACATCCGGGGTCGCATCACGCGCCTTGATGGCGTGCTGGACACGATTCTGGGCCAGCATGACTATCCGCCCGCGATTGAAGCGCTTGTTGCCGAAGCCGCCGTTCTGACGGCGCTGATTGGGCAGGCGATCAAGCTGCGCTGGAAACTGTCCTTGCAGGTGCGCGGCGATGGCCCGGCCCGCATCATTGCAACGGATTACTACGCGCCGGAAACCGAAGGCGCCCCGGCCCGGATTCGGGCGTATGCCAGCTTTGATGAGACAGCGGATTTGTCGGGGAAACCGTTTGATCTGATCGGCAAGGGCTATTTCGCGGTGCTGATCCATCAGGGTGACGACATGGCACCCTATCAGGGGATCACGCCGATTGCAGGGGGCTCGCTTTCGACCTGTGCGGAAACCTATTTCGCCCAGTCTGAGCAGTTGCCGACCCGGTTTGCGCTGTCGTTTGGCCGCTCCACCTTGCAGGGCAAGGATGAGTCCTGGCGTGCTGGGGGCATCATGCTGCAGCACATGCCCAAGGCGTCACCGGCGGTCACCGGCGATACGGGCTCTGGCGAGGATGGGCTTCTGGCTGCCGCCGACGTCATTTCTGGCGAAGCGGCTGAAAACTGGAATCGCGCCAATATTCTGCTCGATACGGTCGAGGAGATGGAGCTTATCGGCCCCACGGTTCAGCCCACAGATCTGCTGGTCCGGCTCTTTCACGATGAGGCGCCCCGCGCGTTCGATGCGCAGGCCGTTGCCTTTGGATGCACCTGCTCGGAAGAGCGCGTGCGCCAATCCCTGTCGATTTATTCGGCAAAGGACATCGCGCATATGACAACCGCCGAAGGCACCGTCACCGCGGATTGCCAGTTCTGTGGGGCCCATTACGTGTTTGCCCCGGAAACGCTGGGCTTCGAGGCGACCCAGCCGCCCGGTGACGCATCCGATGCCAGCTGAGAGCGCCTCCCGTCTGGCGTCTCTGGAAGCAGCCTTTCGACGGGCCCCGCAGACTGCGTTGGGCCCGTCCTCTGACTATGACCTGAATGCACCGGTTGCCCTGCCCGAGGACAGACACTTGCGTGCGGCCGCTGTGTTGATCGCGTTGCAGCCTTGGGATGGGCAGATCGTGCTCACCAAGCGCTCTTCTAAGCTCAAGCACCATCCGGGCCAGATCGCGTTCCCCGGGGGCAAAGCCGATCCGGGCGATAGGGATCTGTCCGATACCGCTTTGCGCGAGGCACGCGAGGAGATTGCGCTGCCCTCTGATACGGTCGAGGTGGTGGGCATGCTGCCGCCCCATGAAACTGTTACCGGGTTTTCCGTGACCCCGGTGCTCGGGGTGCTGACAGCGCCTTTCACCGCAGTGCCGGAAACCGGTGAGGTGGCAGAGGCGTTTCGCGTGCCTTTGTCCCATGCGATCAACCCAGAGCGTTTCGTGATTGAAGGCAGGATCTGGCGCGGCCAACGGCGTCAGTATTACGCGGTGCCCTGGGGGCCCTATTACATCTGGGGGGCCACGGCACGGATGCTGATGCAGCTCTCAGATGCGATGGCCCAATGACGGCCAAGGCCACATGGCTGTCTCTGCCGGCAGCGCGCGCTGTAACCGGCATGCTGGAAAGCGCGGGCCATCAGGCGCTTTTCGTGGGCGGCTGCGTGCGCAACACCTTGCTGGGCGCCCCCGTCACAGACCTTGATCTGGCGACAGATGCGCGGCCTGAGGCGGTGCTGGCCCTTGCCGATGCGGCCGGGTTGAAGTCCGTGCCCACGGGGATCAGCCATGGCACGGTTACGATTGTGGTTGAGGGTGTCCCGGTGGAGGTGACCACGTTCCGGCGCGATGTTGAAACCGACGGGCGCCATGCGGTTGTGGCGTTTTCCGACAGCATGGAAGAGGATGCCGCGCGCCGCGATTTCACGATGAATGCGCTCTACATGGATGGCCGCGGCACAGTGTTGGATCCGCTGGATGGCCTTGCGGATCTGGAGGCACGCCGCGTGCGCTTTGTGGGGGATGCAGAGGCCCGTGTGCGCGAAGACTACCTGCGCATCCTGCGCTTCTTCCGCTTCCATGCCTGGTACGGTGATCCCGATGCCGGGCTCGATGCTGCGGGGCTGGCGGCCTGTGCGGCGGGCCTTGAGGGGCTGGGCGCCGTGTCTGCCGAGCGGATCGGAGCGGAGATCGTCAAGCTGCTCGGGGCGCCTGACCCCGCCCCTTCCGTGGCGGCTATGGCGCAAGCGGGTGTTCTGGGCCAAACGCTCGCCGGTGCGGATGCAACAGCACTGGCCCCGTTGGTGCATCTCGAAGAGGGGCTGGCCCCGGATCCCATGCGCCGCCTCGCCGCCCTGACCGGCGCTGACTGCCAAGACGCCCTGCGCCTGCGCAATGCCGATGCCCGTCACCACCAACAGATCGCCCGTGCCGCTCGCGGTGCAGATAGCCCGATCGCGCTGGGCCATCGCTTGGGGGCTGAGTTTGGGCTGGATGCGCTGTTGGTGCGCGCCGCCTTGCTTGGGCAGCCCTTGGCCGCCACGGACCGTGCCCAGCTGATGCATGGAGCAGAGGCTCAGTTCCCGGTGCAGGCGGGTGATTTGATGCCGGCGCTTGCGGGCCCGGAATTGGGCCGTGCCTTGGACCGCTTGCGCGGGCTTTGGCTGGCCTCTGCCTGCACTCTGGGGCGCGAAGCGCTTCTTTCACACTTGAACGACGATGCCGACTGACACTTTCCTGACCCTGCTTCTGCTGGCCGGCTCTGCCGCCTTCACGCCCGGCCCTAACAATGCGCTTGTTGCGGCTTCGGGGGCTAATTTTGGCTATCGCCGGTCGCTTCCGCATATTCTGGGCATCAGCTTCGGCTTCCCGGTCATGATCTTTATCGTGGGGTTCTTCCTGGCGGAGATCTTTCGCCATTCCGACCTGTTGCGCGAAACGCTGCGCTGGGTCGGGGTGGTGATTTTGCTCTGGCTGGCGTGGAAGGTGGCCAATACCGGTGGTTTGGGGGGCGCTGAGGGCCGTCCGCGCCCGTTCAGCTTTGTCGAGGCGGCGGCGTTTCAGTGGATCAACCCAAAGGGCTGGGCCATGGCCATTGCCATCACATCGCAATTCGTGAGCGTCGAGGCGCCTCTGGCCAGTGCGGCGATCGTAGCGGCAATCTTTATCGTGGCAGGGCTGGCTTCCGCATCGACATGGGCCTTGGCGGGAACGGCCATTCGCCGGGTGGCGAACACCCCCGCGCGCAAACGGGCCGTGAACATGGCCATGGGGGCTTTGATCGCGGGATGTGTTCTGCTGTTGTTGGCAACCTAGCCCATGTCTGTGCCTGCCCCCTCCTCTGCGTTGGACATATTGGGCGGTTTTGATCCGCTCTATGCCTTCGTTCTGGCGGGGCTGTTTTCGCCGGGCCCCAATGTCATCTTGTTAACGGCCAGTGGGGCGCGGTTTGGCGTGTGGCGCACCTTGCCCCACGTGCTGGGCGTGGCTGCGGGTGTTGGCGTGACCTCTGGTCTGACCGGGCTGGGGCTGGGCGCCCTTCTGCTGGCGCAACCGGCGTTGACGATGGCCCTCAAGATCGTCTCTGCGAGCTGGATTCTGTGGATGGCCTATGGTTTGGCCACCCGCGCCATGGCCGATCACAATGCGGCGCCGGAGCACCCCTGGAGCTTTGGCAAGGCGGTCCTGTTCCAATGGGTCAACCCGAAAGTCTGGGCGGTGGCTGTGGCGGCTGCGGCAGGGTTTCCCGGCGGTCTGTCGCCTGTGCAGGAAGGAATGCGCCTGGCGCAGGCCTTCTCGGGGATAAACCTGTTTGTCTGCCTATTCTGGACGGGCGCTGGGGCGCTGTTGGTCTTTTTGCTGCGCTCACCCCTGGCCTGGCGCATCTTCAATCTGGTGATGGCGGCCGCGCTCGCGGTGGCGGCGGGGATGGTTTTCCTTTAGGCACGAACCCCCTATATACCCGGGGGACGGCACCCCCCTCGTGAAAGTCCCCTCCCGTGTTCCGGTATTTTGAAAATCTGGTCGATCCTTATATCGCATATAAGGAAACCGATGCGCCTCCGCGGCGTTTGTTTGCATTCCTTTGGGATTACTCCCAGCCCTTCAAGAAACTCTTTGCCCTGGCCACTTTGCTGTCGATCGTGGTGGCGGCCATCGAAGTGGGTTTGATCTGGTATATGGGGCGGATGGTCGACATGCTGTCGGGCCCCGGCACAACGGCGGAGATCTGGGCGGCCCATGGCTGGGAACTGATCGCCATGGCAGTGTTTGTCCTGTTCCTGCGGCCGGTGTTGCAGGGGCTGGATGTGCTCATCCTGAACAATGCGCTGTTGCCGAACTATGGCACCCTGTTTCGCTGGCGCTCTCACCGGCAGGTGCTGCGCCAGTCCGTTGGGTGGTTTGAAAACGATTTTGCAGGGCGCATCGCCAACCGCATCATGCAGACGCCGCCTGCCGCAGGCGAAGCGATGTTCCAGGTGTTTGACGCGGTCTCGTTCGCCTTGGCCTATCTGGTGGGCGCGGCGATCCTGCTGGCCGATGCCGATCCGCGCCTGGCCATCCCGCTGCTGATCTGGTTCGTGCTGTACGGGCTGCTGCTGCGCTGGACGATCACGCGGGTTGGGCCGGCCTCTCAGGAGGCGTCCGATGCGCGCTCGGCGGTGACCGGGCGGGTTGTGGACAGCTACACCAATATCCATTCGGTGAAGATGTTCGCCCATCACGACGCCGAGCTGGCCTATGCCAAGGAGGCAATCGATCGATCGCGCGATACCTTCCGGGCAGAGATGCGCATCTACACGATCATGGATGTGTCGCTGACCTTCCTGAACGGATTGCTGATCGTTGGTGTTGTGGGCTGGGCGATTGCCCTGTGGATGCAGGGTGCTGCCGGTGTCGGGATCGTGGCAGCGGCCACCGCATTGACCTTGCGACTCAACGGGATGACGGGATGGATCATGTGGGCGGTGTCCACCCTGTTCCGCCAGCTTGGGGTCGTGGCTGAAGGCATGGAAACCATTGCTGATCCGATCAAGCTGGTCGATGCCGCAGATGCCCCCCCCTTGCGCCTGACCGAAGGCGCCATCGAGATCAAGGATCTGAGCCATCACTATGGGCGCAGCTCTGGTGGCCTCGACGGGCTCAGCCTGTCGATCCGGCCCGGCGAAAAGGTGGGCGTTGTCGGCCGGTCCGGCGCGGGTAAATCGACATTCGTGAAGCTGCTTTTGCGGTTCTACGATGCCGAGCGCGGCGCCATCGAGATCGACGGACAGGACATTTCCACCGTGACGCAGGACAGCCTCCGCCATCAGATTGGCATGGTGCAACAAGACAGCGCGCTGCTGCATCGCTCGATCGCTGAGAACATCCTCTATGGCCGGCCTGATGCCAGCGAGGCGGATATGATCGCGGCGGCGGAACGGGCACATGCCCACGCATTCATACAAGAACTGACCGATGTGGAAGGCGGTTCGGGCTACGCGGCCAAGGTCGGTGAGCGGGGGGTGAAACTGTCCGGGGGACAGCGCCAGCGCATTACCCTGGCTCGGGTGATCTTGAAGGATGCGCCGATCCTCGTGCTGGACGAGGCCACCTCGGCGCTTGATTCCGAGGTTGAGGCGGCCATTCAAGACACGCTTTACGGGGTGATGGAGGGCAAAACGGTGATCGCGATTGCACACCGCCTTTCAACGATTGCCCAGATGGACAGGATCGTGGTGATGGATGAGGGCCGCGTCGCCGAAGAGGGCACTCATGCGGAGCTTTTGGCACGCGGTGAGCTTTATGCTGGCTTCTGGGCGCGGCAGTCGGGCGGCTTTATCGGGATTGATCCCAGCGAGGCAGCAGAATGAAGATACTGACCTGGGTAGACCCGTTTCAGCCGGCAGAAGGTGCGCCACCGCGCACCCTTCTGGCCTTTCTCAAATGGTGCCTCAAAGGGGCAGAGCGCGTGCTGTTCGGGGCCGCGCTGCTGTCGATCATTGCTGGCGTGACCGAAGTGATTGCCGCGATCCTTTTGGGCGCGGTGATCGACCGGGCGCTGGACGCGGGCCCGGATGCGATTTTCTCTGGGAACACTGCGTTTCTGCTGGGCTGCGTGGCGTTCTTTCTGGTGATCCGGCCGATTTTGCTGGGGCTCAACACCTACATGCAAACGATCATGATGCAGCCCAATGTGATGAACCTTGTCTTGTCGCGGCTGCATCGGTTCACTTTGGGTCAGTCTGTCACCTTCTTCGACGATGATTTCGCCGGGCGGATTGCCCAGAAAGAGATGCAGACAGGCCGGGCCGTGAATGATGCGGTCACAGAGATCGTGAACACGGTGCTGTTTGCGCTGTCGTCGGTGGTGGGGGCAATCTTCCTGCTGGGCACCGTGGATTGGCGGATTGCGGCCGGTCTGCTGGGCTGGATGGTGGGTTATGGCTTCCTGATCCGGTACTACATGCCGCGCATTCGCGTGCGGTCTAAGGCGCGGGCGGGCGCGCGCGCCACCCTGACCGGCCAGATCGTCGACACCGTGACGAATATCAAGACGGTCAAGCTGTTTGCCACATCCGCCCATGAAGACCAGGCCGCCCTGCGCGCCATGGGTACGTATCGCGAGCGCTTTCTTGAATTCGGCGCCGTCTCGGTGGCGTTCCGGTTCTGGCTGATGGCGGTTGCTGGCCTGCTGCCTGTGCTGCTGATTGGGGGCGCTTTGTGGTACTGGTCTCGCGGGTTGATCTCTGCGGGGGATATCGCGGCCACGGGGGCTGTCTCCCTGCGTTTGGCGCAGATGACGGGCTGGGTCAGTTTCACGCTGATGTCGCTCTATGCCAATATCGGCGAGATCGAGGACGGCATGCGCACCCTCACCCCGCCACACCGCCTGACTGACCGCCCTGATGCGGGGCCGCTGCAGATCAGCGACGCCACTGTCACCCTTGAGGACGTGGATTTCGCCTATGGCCGCGACAGCGGCGGCGTGCGCGATGTTACGCTGACCCTTGCCCCCGGCGAGAAGGTCGGGATGGTGGGGGCCTCAGGCGCGGGCAAATCCACGCTGGTGGCCCTTCTGCTGCGTCTTTACGATCCGGAGAAGGGGCGCGTTTTGATCGATGGGCAGGATGTGGCTGGCGTCACGCAGGAAAGCCTGCGCGGGCAGATCGGTATGGTCACGCAAGAGACCGCCATGTTCAACAGATCAGCTCTCGACAATATCCGCTATGGCCGGCCCAACGCGACGCTGCCGGAGGTGATGGCCGCTGCCCGCGCCGCTGAGGCCCATGATTTTATTGAAGGTTTGCAGGATCACGCGGGGCGCACCGGCTATGAGGCCCATCTGGGTGAGCGGGGCGTAAAGCTGTCGGGCGGGCAGAGGCAGCGGATTGCCCTGGCGCGCGCCATTCTGAAAGACGCCCCGATCCTCGTGCTGGATGAGGCCACTTCGGCCCTTGATTCCGAGGTTGAAGCCAGCATTCAGGCCGCGTTGGAGCGGGTCATGGATGGCAAGACCGTGCTTGCCATTGCCCATCGGCTCTCGACCATCGCACGGATGGACCGGATCATTGTGATGGATGAGGGCCGCATCGTCGAGCAGGGCACCCATGCAGAACTGCTGGCTGCCGGTGGCCTGTATGCCCGCTACTGGTCGCGTCAATCAGGGGGCTTTCTGCAGCTTGAAGCGGCGGAATGAGCGCTGTGATATGCGGGGCATGCGTGCATGTCCCTGTGCAGGGGCGGCGCTTTGGCAGACCGTTTGCCCTGTCACACAGCGCTGCGCGGAAAGCTGGCTTGCACGCAGGCCGTCTTTTCGCGAAACAGCCCGCGCGCGGATTTGGCGGAGCATGGCATGACTGAAGTGACAATCAAGCGGCTGGGGCACCGGGGCGATGGGATCGCCGATGGGCCCGACGGCACGCCGATTTTTGTGCCGCGCACACTGCCCGGCGAAGTTCTGTCTGGCACGGTATCCGGCGCGCGGCTGGAGAACCCTCGGATCGTCACCCCGTCTGACCGGCGCGTGGCAGCGTCTTGCCAGCACTATAAATCTTGCGGCGGCTGTTCCCTGCAGCATGCCGATGACGCGTTTGTGGCGGATTGGAAGGTTGATGTCGTGCGCGCCGCGTTGTCAGCGCAGGGCCTTGATGCCCCTTTCCGCCCGATCCGGACATCGCCAGCACATAGCCGCAGGCGGGCCGCCTTTTCCGGAAGGCGCACGAAAAAGGGCGCTTTGGTTGGGTTTCACGCTCCGGCTTCTGATGTGATCACACCCGTCTCCGCGTGCCAGCTTGTGACGCCCGCGTTGCAGGCGGCGTTGCCCCTCTGCGAGGCGATTGTGATGTTGGGCGGTTCGCGCAAGGCAGAGATGTCGTTGGTGGTGACAGATACGCCCGCAGGGCTTGATATTCTCGTCACCGGGGGCAAGCCGCTCGATATGGGCCTGCGGCAGGCCCTGTCAGAGGCGGTCATGGGCCACCGGCTGGCGCGGCTGACCTGGGACGAAGAGCCGGTCTTGCAGGAAACGCCGCCGGTGGTGCGCTTTGATGGCATTGACGTCGCGCTGCCGCCCGGCGCGTTCCTGCAGGCGACTTGCGACGGAGAAGAGGCGCTGCGCACCGCCGTGACAGAGGCTGTCGGCCCAGCAGGGCGTGTGCTTGATCTTTTTGCCGGCTGCGGCACCTTCGCGCTGCCCCTTGCGCGCGCGGCCGATGTCTGTGCGATCGAGGGGGCGCAGCCTTTGACAGACGCCCTGTCGGGGGGCTGGCGCGGTGCGGCAGGGGCGCTGAGGCCTGTCGAGACGCAAACCCGGGATCTCTTCCGCAACCCTGTCATCGCCGAAGACCTCAACGGATATGATGCGGTTGTCATCGATCCGCCCCGGGCTGGGGCAGAGGCGCAGTTCGCCGAACTGGCCAAATCCCAGGTGCCGGTCATCGCGGCGGTCTCCTGCAATCCGGTGAGCTTTGCCCGGGATGCGGCGCTGCTGACGGCGGCGGGCTATCGCCTGGAATGGGTGCAGGTCGTGGATCAATTCCGCTGGTCTGCCCATGTTGAGCTTGTCGCGCGGCTCTCGACTGCCCATATGGCGCAGCATCAAGCGCTTTAGGGAGCAGAAAAGCACATGCGCAAGGCCCTCGCGACGTGGTTGGACAGTGATCCGATCCAAAATCTCATTCTGGCTGTGATCGTGTTCAACGCGATTATTCTTGGGCTTGAGACCGTCCCATCAGCGATGGAGACTCACGGCAGCCTGTTGCGCTGGCTCGATATCGGCTGCCTTGCCATTTTCGTGGTGGAACTGGTGGCAAAGCTGTTTGCGCAGGGCCGGGGTTTCTTCCGTCGCGGCTGGAATATCTTTGACGCGGTGATCATAACCGCCTCGCTGGTGCCCGGTGCGCAAACCCTCTCGGTCTTGCGCGCGCTGCGGATCCTGCGGGTGCTTCGGGTGATCTCGGTGATGCCGCGCCTGCGCCGCGTGGTGGAGGGATTTGTTACCGCACTTCCCGGCATGGGATCCGTGTTTTTACTGATGGGGCTGATTTTCTACATCGGCGCCGTGATGGCCACCAAACTGTTCGCCTCGGCGTTCCCGCAGTGGTTTGGCGATCTTGGAAGCTCGGCCTACAGCCTGTTCCAGATCATGACACTGGAAAGCTGGTCGATGGGGATCGTGCGGCCTGTCATGGAGGTTTACCCCTATGCATGGCTGTTCTTCGTGCCCTTCATTTTGCTGACAACCTTCGCGGTGGTGAACCTTTTGGTTGGTTTGATCGTGAATTCGATGCAGGAAGCCCACAGTGCAGAAGAGGTTGCCGCCACGGACGCCTATCGCGATGAAGTGATGATGCGTTTGAAGGCAATTGAGGCCAAACTGGCCGCAGACAACGAGGGCAAACCCTGAACGAGGCCACCAATGGCCCAAAATGTCGGGACAAGAGGGGCAGAGCATGACCAAGAAACCCGTGCTGACGCGCAGGCATGCGATTGGCCTTGGGGCCGGGGCCGCCGCCGCAGCCCTGTCTGGCTGCAATCCTCGCGGCGCGCGCTTCAAGCGCTATTCCGGGCCTGAGGTGACACGGATCCTTGTTTTCAAGGAATCGCGCAAGATGTACCTGATGAGCGCGCGCACCCCGATGCGCATGTTCGATATTGATCTGGGCTTTGCCCCTGTCGGGGACAAGAAGGTTGAAGGGGACGGCAAAACGCCGGAAGGCGACTACGTGATCGATCGCAAAAACCCGGATTCGCTGTTCCACCTGTCCTTGGGCATCTCTTATCCAAATGCGGCTGACCGGGCAGAGGCTGCAGCGCTTGGGAAGGCCCCCGGTGGCGACATCTTTATCCATGGGGGGCCGCGCCGAAAGGACAAGGCCGGGCCTGATTGGACATGGGGCTGCATCGCTGTGACCAATGGGGAAATCGAGGATATCTACGCCATGGTTCAGGTGGGAACACCGATCTCGATCCGGGCCTGAGCCGGGGGGCGGTTTGGCGGGATGCTGGGCGGATGTGTGCTGTGGCCAGAAGGCTAGAAGCCGAACTTGCCAGCCTCGCGGTAAATGGCCCGGGTTATGCGGACGAGTTCAGCGGTAATTCCGGGCTCGGACAGGGCATGGCCCGCCTGAGGCACCATCCGCAACTCACCCCGAGACCAGCTTTCTGTCAGCTTCCAGGCGGAAACGGGCGGGCAGATCATGTCATAGCGCCCTTGCACCACGGTGCCGGGAATGTGGCTGATCAACGAGATGTCCCGCAGGATCTGGCCGTCTTCCGCCAGAAAGCCCTGATTGCGGAAATAATGATTCTCGAGACGCGCGAAGGCACGGGCATAATCGGCAGGGCTTTCGCCCGTGGGCCCGTCATTGTCGATCGAGGCCAGTGCGTTTTCCCAATTTGCCCAGGCGCGGGCATAGCGGGTTTCCATCATGACATCCCCGGAGAACAGGCGCCGGTGATAGGCGGCGATCATATCGTCGCGCTCGTCCATCGGGATCAGGTTTTCAAAGCGCTGCCACAGATCGGGGAAGAACTGCCCTGCGCCGCCGCCGTAAAACCAATCCAGTTCGGCCTGCGTCATCAGGAAGACGCCGCGCAGCACCAGATAAGCGGCCCGGTCGGGATGGGTTTCGGCATAGACCAGCGACAGGGTTGCCCCCCAGCTGCCGCCGAACACAACCCAGCGGTCAATATCGAGCATCTCGCGGATCTGCTCAATATCGCGGACCAGATCCCACGTGGTGTTGTTGGTCACAGATGCATGGGGCCGCGACCGGCCGCATCCGCGCTGATCAAACAAAATGATTCGATATTCCGCCGGATCAAAGTAACGGCGCATGGCCGGGCTACAGCCGCCGCCCGGGCCGCCATGCAGCACGACAACCGGAATGCCATCGGGGTTTCCGCATTGCTCTACATATATGCGATGGCCATCACCCGTATCCATCATCCGCTGATCAAAGGGATCGAGCGGGGGATACAGGTGCTGACTTGCGCTTTTTTGACCCGCACGTCTGTCCATACTCGTCCTATATAGCCACAAGTGGCATAGCGCCACGCCAAACCCACCACGAGGAGCCGTCATGTCCGAAACCGTGAACACCGTTGATCCCGCAGAGGTCGCCAAGTTCGAAGCGATGGCTGCAGAATGGTGGGATCCGACCGGGAAGTTCAAGCCGTTGCACATGCTCAATCCAACGCGGCTCGATTATATCCGTGACCAGATCGCCGCTGAGTTTGACCGGGATATGAACGCGCCAGCGCCTTTCGCGGGCCTGCGGCTGCTTGATATCGGCTGCGGGGGCGGGCTTTTGTCGGAGCCGATGACGCGCTTGGGGGCGACCGTGGTGGGCGTGGATGCGGCCGCACGCAACATCCCCGTGGCCCAGGCCCATGCACGCCAATCGGGGCTGGAGATCGATTATCGTCATACCACGGCAGAGGCGATGGCGGCCGATGGCGAACAGTTCGATGTGGTGCTGAACATGGAGGTGGTGGAACATGTGGCGGATCCGGCCGCCTATCTGCGGGCCTGCCATGATTTGCTGCGCCCGGGCGGGCTGATGGTTTGTTCGACCCTGAACCGAAACCCCAAAAGCTATGCGGTTGCGATCATCGGGGCAGAGCATGTCATGCGCTGGCTGCCGAAGGGCACCCATGAATGGAGCAAATTCATCACGCCGGATGAGCTCTATGCGCTTTTGGAAGGGGCTGGTTTGGATCCGGTTGACCGAAAAGGCATGGTGTTCAATCCCTTGCTTTGGTCATGGCGGCTGTCTGATCGGGATCTGAGCGTGAACTACGTGACCACCAGCCTGAAGCCTGAGGGCTAGGGCAGGCAGCTAAGCCCACCGCTGGGCCGCGCATCACAGATCCGGCTGATCCAGCGTCGGGCCGGGCGCAGCGCGCCGGGGCGCGCGCTGCGATTTGGGGCTCTGCCCCGGCCGTGCCGGCCTCCCCGGAGTGTATCCAAGACAAAGATTGGGCTTGGTTTTCAGCCCTTAGAGCCCAGCTTTTCGCGCAGTTCCCGCAGAACTGGCAGGGCTTGGCGGACCCGGTCTGGGCCGATCTCTTCTACAATTTCGGTGATGATTGGGGACACGGCGGATATGGCGCTGTCCACGGCTTTTCTGCCTGCGGGGCTGATGGAGACACGCTTTTTGCGGGCATCGTCCCAGTCGGGGCGGATATGGATATGGCCGGCCCATTCCAGCTTTGTCAGCGTGTTGGTGATGGCACCGCGCGTCAGGTGAAAGGCTTGGGCTAGCTGGGCAGGGCTGCGCTCGTCATTTACGTGGGCGAGGTGGTTGAGGACTGAGAAATGGCTCAATTCCATCCCTTTTGGCAAGGCGCGCGTCAGCCGATTGCGGGCCAGTTGATCTGCCGCGAAGACTTCGCTGAACAGGGAGACGGCAAGGGCATCGGTGCTGTTGGCGCGGTTTGACACGGGGCGGCTAGCCTTGGTTGAAGGGGCGATCATGGGTCAGGGATGGCACTTTTTGCCGGGCCGTGTCCACAAGAGCCATGTCCAGATCAAAGAAAGTGACGCCGGGCTGGGTGCCACAATCGGCGATGACGTCGCCCCAGGGGGCAACCGCGTAGCCATGGCCGAAAGTTTGGCGAGCCTTGCCCTGTGTGGCTTTGTGCAGGCCGGTTTGGGCCGGGGCCAGGATCCACGCGCCGTTTTCAATCGCGCGGGCACGCAGCAGGCTGTCCCAATGGGCTGCCCCTGTGACCGGGGAAAACGCCGAAGGCACTGTCAGCACAGACGCGCCCTGCTGCGCAAGGTGTCGGTAGAGCTGTGGAAACCGCAGATCGTAGCAGATAGTCAGCCCAATTCTGGCGAAAGGCGTGTCGGCCCAGATGGCTGTGTTCCCCGGACGATACCCCGCGCTTTCGCGGTAGGTCTCTGTCTCAGACACGCTGACATCGAACATATGCATCTTGTCATAGCGCGCGACGATCTCCCCGCTTGGTGAGATCAGAAAGGAGCGGTTTGCGAACCGCCCATCCGGATCAGCCGTTTTCAAGGCGAGTGAGCCGATCAGAAGCCATATTCCGGTTTTGGCGGCGGCATCGCGCAGGCCGGCAAGGGTGATGTCCTCCGCCTCGGTTTGCAAAACGTCGTGTTGCCAAGCGCGGCTGGTGGAGACGCAATTGGTCACTTCTGGCGTGAGCACGAAGCCTGCGCCCCCGTCTGCGGCGTCTTGTAGGTGGCGCAGGGTGACCGGCAGGTTGTCTGCCGGGGTGTCGCTCGACGTGAGTTGCACCAGTGCAGTCCGCATGCGGTGAGCCTACTCGGCCTGCAAAAGCGAATCGAGTTTGCCCGCACGCTCCAACGCATAGAGATCATCGCAGCCCCCAACGTGGGTTGTGCCGATGAAAATCTGTGGAACTGTGTGGCTGCCGTGGGCCCGTTGGAGCATCTCGGCGCGGCGGTTGGGCTCACGCGAAATGTCAATTTCTGAAAATGGTACGTCTTTTGATGTCAGAAGGCGTTTGGCGGCGTGGCAGAAACCGCATAGGGGCGAGGTGTAGATCTCAACAGGTTGCATTCTGTGCTCCGGGTCAAAAACGGTGTTACCGTTCACTTAAGTGTCCCGCGCAACCCGCGCCAGAGCAAGAACGCACACTTCTGTTGCGCCAGCGGCCAGACAAGCCATCGATGCGGCCGTGAATGTAGCGCCCGACGTCATCACATCATCCACCAGCAACACCCGCCGCCCGGAAAGCCGTGTCTTGCGGGCGGGGTGTGCCTTTATAGCCCCCCGCAGAAGATCAAACCGGGCATCGCGGCTTTTGCCATCAAGCTTTGGCGTTGCCTTGTCGCGTACCAGAAGGTCTGGGCAATGGGCCAGGCCCACCTCAGCAGCAAAAGCCGCTGATAGCAGCGCGGACTGGTTGAATCGCCTGCGCAGCAACCGGGTGCGATGCAGCGGAATGGGCGCAACCAACATGCCGTCTGCCAAGATAGGGCGGGCGGCGCGTGCCAGCCATTTCGCCGCCGCAGGGGCCGTTTCCAACCGATCTCCGTTCTTGAGTGCCAGCACAAGGCGGCGCCCATTGTCGCGATAGAGCATCGCTGCCCGGCCACGTTTCCAAGGGGGCGCGTCCTGCTGGCATGAATCACAGATGGATGGGCTATCACCTTCCGCGCTGCCGGGCAGTGGCGTGCCACACGAATCGCAGATATGGCCCGAAATGAAGGGCGTTTCGATCCAGCAAGGCGCGCAGAGCGCGCCGGATTCCTCGACAGGAACACCGCAGCTGACGCATTGAGGTGGGTAAACAACCTGCAAAAGCCGTTGCATCATTCCCATTCTACGTTACCTCCCTTCCAAATGAATCAGACCCTGACAGACCGCCCCGCCCTGTTGCGGCAACGCGCCCGTGCCTTGCGCACGGGGCCCGTTGATTTCCTGACTGCAATCGCAATTGACGAAGTTCAGGAGAGACTCGTCGCGGTTAACAGGAGCTTTACGAAGGTCGCGATTATTGGTGGCTGGATGCCTGGATGGGCCGAGGCTTTCCCCGATGCCACCCATGTTGCGGACACGGAAACGCTCGATCTTGAGGTGCAGAGCTATGACCTCGTCGTACATGCGCTGTGCCTGCATTGGGCGGAGGACCCTGTGGGCCAACTGGTACAGGCGCGCCGCGCACTTGTGCCGGATGGGCTGTTGCTGGTGGTTGCCTTTGGGGGGCGCAGCCTTGTGGAATTGCGCGCAGTGCTTGCTGAGGCTGAAATTGCGCTGACGGGCGGGTTGTCGCCACGGGTGCTGCCCATGGCAGAAATTCGGGACATGGGCGGTTTGCTGCAAAGAGCGGGCCTTGCGCTGCCGGTCGCCGACAGTCTTCCGTTGACCGTGACGTATGACACAGCCTTTGCCCTCATGGCTGAATTGCGCGGCATGGGGGAAGGCAATGCTCTGGCAGCACGGCACAAGGCGCCGCCACCCCGCGCGCTGTTCGCCGAGGCCGCGCGTCGCTATGCAGAGGCGCATACGGGCAGCGACGGGCGTATCTCGGCCAGTTTCGAAATGCTGTTCCTGACAGGCTGGGCGCCCGATGAAAGCCAGCCAAAACCTTTGCGCCCCGGATCGGCAAAAATGCGGCTTTCTCAGGCGCTGGGCACGACCGAGAAACAAATTTCTGATATGGATACCAAACCCATCTGCGACTCTGCGCCGCGGCATTCGAATTGACCATGGGCGCCAAAAGGTTATCTCAAAGCATGAATACCCCACTCCGACCGATACAGGACAAGGCAATGCTGGACGCCAAAAAGGGCACAGAACACGCAAGCGTTCCCGAACAGAAGCTGGCGGAGCCGGCGTCGGCCCGCTCCCATCTGCCGGGGGACCACCCTGCGGTAAAGCCGGCGAAAGTGGGCGTCCTTCTGGCGAACCTTGGCACGCCCGACCACCACAGCTATTGGCCCATGCGGCGCTATCTGAACGAGTTCCTGTCGGATCGGCGCGTGATCGATTATTCGCCGTGGATCTGGCAGCCGCTGTTGCAGTTGGTGATCCTGACCAAACGGCCCTTCAGCTCGGGCGAAGCTTACAAATCGATCTGGAACGAGGAGGCAAATGAAAGCCCTCTCATGACGATCACGAAACAGCAGACCGAGAAAATGACAGACCTCCTCAAGGCGCGCTATGGCGATGCGGTCGAGGTGGACTTCTGTATGCGCTACGGCAACCCCTCAACAAAATCGAAGGTGCAAGCGCTGATCGACAAGGGCTGCCGCAAGATCCTGTTCTTCCCGCTCTACCCCCATTATGCAGGTGCCACATCGGCCACCGCCAATGACCAGTTCTTCCGCGCGCTCATGGAGCAGAAGTGGCAGCCCGACAGCCGGACCGTCCCTGCCTATTACGAACATCCGTCCTACATCGAAGCCTTGGCGCAATCGATCGAGCGGTCTTACGCGCAGATGGAGCAAGAGCCTGATATTCTTGTATGTTCCTATCACGGTGTGCCAAAGCGCTATCTGATGGAAGGCGACCCCTATCATTGCCAGTGCCAGAAAACGACGCGCCTGCTGAAGGAACGTTTGGGCTGGGCGGATGACAAGATCGTTACAACATTCCAAAGCCGCTTTGGCCCTGAAGAATGGCTTAAGCCCTATACCGTGGAAGAAGTGGCGCGGTTGGCGGAAAGCGGCAAGAAACGGATCGCAGTCTGCGCGCCGGCGTTCTCAGCCGATTGCATTGAGACGCTCGAAGAGATCAACGAGGAAATCGCCGAAAGCTTCGAGGAGGCGGGCGGCGAGAGCTTTACCTACATCCCATGCCTCAATGATGACGATGCTCACATGTCTGCACTGACCGAAGTGGTCGAAGCCAACCTGAAGGGCTGGCTGGACTGAAGCACCTTTTGAACGGGTCCACGAAAAAAGCCGCCCCGCATACTGCCGGGCGGCTTCTTTTTGTCTTGGCGCCGGTATCCGGCGTCAGGATCAGCTGGAGGCAGCTGCGATGGCCAGCAGAAGCATCAGGGGCACGAGGATGCCGCCGGCGGAAGAAGAGGTTTCTTCTTCAACGATCACCGGCTCGATGATGGGATCATCCATACCACCTGCGGTGGCGGCGCCGGCGGACAGGATCACTGCTGCTGCGAGTGCAAACTTTTTCATGGTTATTCTCCTTTTGGAACGGATTTGCTCCGCTCATTGGTATTTGGATGGGCCTGCGCCCGATCGGGCGCGCTTCGAAACGAAGCGCTTGCCTAATTCTATCACAAAGCCTGCCGCGTCTTGCAACAGATACGTTGTGTTCAAAGTTGACGGTTGCCAGAAAAGCAACAACCGCCCTCTTGCGAAGGCGGTTGTTTCTAATTCGTAGATCGGACGGCGTATGCCGCGAGATCTTAGCTGGATGCAGCTGCGATGGCCAGCAGGAGCATCAGGGGCACGAGGATGCCGCCTGCGGAAGACGAGGTTTCCTCTTCAACGATCACCGGCTCGATGATGGGATCGTCCATACCACCGGCAAGGGCGGCACTGGCAGTGACAGACAGGATAGCAGCGAGTGCGAGCTTTTTCATAGTAGCCTCCAGATGGCGCACACGGGAATCACTTATAAGCCCGCGAGCAAAATTGGTTGTTCACGCTTCCTGCTTTGCAGAGCGACGATGATTTTTCAATGAAATGGATTGATCGCTTGGTCTAAACACGCGTTTTGTCGTCAAATAAGCAACACTTGAGCCCCGCGCCCCGTCAGGGCGTACAGCTCCTCGATATGCTCATTGTAAAGGCCAATGCAGCCGTTTGACGATCTGCGGCCGATTTTGCGCGTGTCGTGGGTGCCGTGGATCCGGTAATATTTCCAGCCAAGGTAAAGCGCGTGGGTACCCAGCGGGTTATCCGGCCCGGGCCCGATGAAGTCAGGCCATTCGGGGTTGCGCTCTTTCATTGCAGGGGTGGGTGCCCAGCTTGGCCCCTCAACCTTGCGCACGACCGATGTCCGGCCGCGGCGCGTCAGATCCTCGGAGAGGGGCACTGAAGACGGGTAGAGTTTGTAAACCGACTCATCGGCTGACCAGAAATGCACAGCGCGGCTGGCGATATCGACGAGAATCGCCCCGCCCTTCAACGAGCTGAAGTAAGGCTGCCAGTCGAGCGTTCGGAAGCTCGAGATGTTGCGGCGGGCGGTTTCGATGGGCTCATCGATTTCCGAAGTCGTCACCTGAGCGATCGCAGGCGTGGCAAGGCCCCCTAGCGCAGCGGCGCCAGAGCCTAGAAACAAGCGGCGATTAAGACGGGGTGAACCGTTTTCGGACATGTCTTTCTCCAATACGGGAGTATGTAGTGCTGTTAGAGAGTATCGACAGCGACCGGCAGGTGCAAACCTTTGCCGCTCACGCGCGGGGGCTTGGTGATCACAGCCGCGTGTGGTGTGCGGTTTTTGCCCACATCGGGCAGGTGAAGCGTCGTGCTGGGTTTGATCCCCACGCAGGGCTTGGGTAAACCCGTGTTCTAAGATTGCTTTGGAAAGGTGTGCTTTAATGCGGGCATGGATCGGAATTTTCCTCGTGGTAGGCCTTGGGCTGGCGGGGTGCGCACCGACAACGGTCGTCACGGTGGATGGTACCCCGACAACAGGACGGGCCAAAATCTATCGCATTGGGGGCAACGACACGGCCAAGATCCAGTTCCGGATGCTTGATTCGGTGAATGCGCTGCGTGCGGCAGCCGGCCTGCCAGCACTCGATCTCGATGGCAGCCTGAACGCGGCCGCTGTGACCCATGCAAATGATATGAGCCTGCAAAACAGGCCTTGGCATTTCGGATCTGACGGCTCCTCCCCGATCGACCGGGTCAGCCGTGCGGGATATCCGGGCAACCTCAAGGGGGAGCTTATATCCGAGACCTATGAGACCGAGTTGGAAACATTGGCTGCCTGGATGGAGCAACCTGACACGCGCCGCGTCGTGATGGACCCGGAAGCGGTGCACATGGGGCTGGGCTGGAAACAGGAAAAGAACGGCAAAATCTGGTGGACGATGGTGACCGGGGGCGATGGCGCCGCCGTGATCCCGGCGCCGAATCCGATCCCGAATATCTGAGCCACCCAGGCGCATGGCGGCAGGGCCTTGCTCACCGCGATGCGCTGGCCGTCGTAGATAGGCATGCGCCCTAGCCAGTTTCAGCTATGCGCATGACGCGCCGCGGCGCGCCATCTCCGCACTGCCCTGTGGGCGCGTCACTCGTCCAGCAAAGCCAACAGATATTGCCCATAATGGGTTTTCCTGAAGACTTGGGCGCGGGCGCGCAGCTGATCTGCGTCGATCCAACCCGCCTGGAAAGCGATCTCTTCCGGGCAGCCGGTTTGCAGGCCCTGCCGATCCTGCAAAGTGCGGACAAAGTTTCCCGCATCGAGGAGCGAGGCATGCGTGCCCGTATCCAGCCAGGCATACCCGCGGCCCATCTGCTGCACGCGCAGTGTGCCCTCACCCAGGTACATGTCCAGCAGTGAAGTGATTTCCAGTTCGCCCCGGTCGGAGGGCTGGACGCGCGCGGCTTTCTCCGGGGCGCTCCCGTCGAGGAAATACAGGCCGGTCACCGCATAGTTGGACGGCGGCACCTGTGGTTTCTCTATGATGGTTTCCACATTTCCAGCTGCATCGAAGGCGACAACGCCGTAGCGCTCCGGGTCGGAGACGCGGTACCCGAAGACGGTGCCGCCCGTGGCTTGGCTGTCGGCAGCGTGCAGCAGATCGGGCAGGGCGTGGCCGAAAAAGACATTGTCGCCCAGCACCATGGCCGACGGAGCGCCGTCCAGGAAATCCCGACACAGTAGGTAGGCCTGAGCCAGCCCATCTGGGGAGGGCTGCACGATATAGGTGAAGCGAAGCCCCCATTGCTGGCCATCGCCCATCAAGCGCTGGAATTGTGCCTGATCTTCGGGTGTCGTGATAATCGCGATCTCTCGGATGCCGCTGAGCATCAGAACCGACAGAGGGTAAAAGATCATCGGTTTGTCATGCAGCGGCAGCAGCTGCTTGGAGACACCCATGGTGATCGGGTAGAGCCGTGTGCCAGACCCACCTGCCAGAATAATGCCTTTTCGATCGGTCATTTGAGGGCTCCCAGTTCAAACAGGATGTCATGCAGGCCCACGCGCCAGTCTGGCTGGGGCAAGCCGAAGGCCGCAAGGGTGCTTGCGTTATCAAGCCGCGAATTCAGGGGGCGTGTCGCGGGGGTTGGGTAGGCGCTGCTGGGGATATCGGTCACAGTGCAGCCAAGGCCCGCCTGAGAAAAGATTTCCCGCGCAAACCCCGCCCAGGAGACATCCGGCGCGCCGGAGACGTGATAGATGCCCGACTTTTCCGGAGTGTCCTGCAAACGCGCGGCCGCAGATATACAAGCCCGGGCAAGATCAGCCGCTGGGGTTGGCCCGCCGATCTGGTCGGCAACGACGGACAGGTTGTCCCGCTCTGCGCCAAGCCGCAGCATCGTCTTTACGAAATTGTTGCCATGGGCAGAGACGACCCAACTGGTGCGCAGAATTGCATATGCCCCACCGGCCGCCGCGACCGCCTGTTCGCCAGCAAGTTTGGTGCGCCCATAGGCCCCCATGGGCCCCGTGGCAGCGGCTGGGGCAAACGGGGCATCGCCGCGGCCGTCAAAGACATAATCCGTGGACACATGGACCAGAGGCAGGCCTTTCTTGGCGGCTGCGCGTGCAATGGCGCCGGGCGTCTCAGCATTGATGCGTTGCGCAAGCGCCTCTTCGCTTTCGGCCTTGTCCACGGCGGTGTAGGCCACGGCATTGATAACGGCATCCGCCGCGCTGCGCTCAACCTGCGTGGCACAGGCCTGAGGGTCTGAGAAATCTGCGTCTTCGCGGCCCAGCAGCGTCATTGTATGGGCGCCCTCATGGCGGGCCAGTTCCTGGGCCAGTTGGCCTGTTTTTCCGAATACGAGGATCTTCATGGCATGCGGACCTTATGCTCCGGTGCCAAGTCGCGCGCCCACGCCGTCGCGGGACTGGAGGGCGCGCCACCAAGCTTCGTTGTCGAGATACCACTGCACCGTCTTGTCGAGGCCTTCCTCTACTGTGACTGAGGGCCGCCAGTTGAGCTCTGTTCGAATGCGGGTGGGATCAATTGCATAGCGGGCATCATGGCCCGGCCGGTCGGTGACGAAGGTGATCAGGCTTTCATAGGGCGCAGGCCCCGGGCGCTTTTCATCAAGAATGCTGCAGATCGTGCGGACCAGCTCGAGATTGCTGCGTTCATTCTCCCCGCCAATGTTGTAGCTGCGCCCCACCTCGCCCGCGCGCAGCACGGTGAGAAGGGCGTCGGCGTGATCTTCCACGTAAAGCCAGTCACGCACATTGTCGCCGGTGCCATAGATCGGGATTTGTTGCCCGGCCAGCGCTTTCAGGATCACCACGGGGATGAGTTTTTCGGGGAAGTGGTAGGGCCCGTAATTGTTGGAGCAATTCGTCAGCACCACAGGCAGGCCGTAGGTTTCATGCCAAGCCCGTACAAGGTGATCGCTGGACGCCTTTGAGGCCGAATAGGGCGAGCGCGGATCGTAGGGCGTGTCTTCGGTGAACATGCCGCTCGGCCCGAGCGAGCCGAACACCTCGTCCGTGGAGATATGGTGAAACCGGAAGCTGTCTGGTTTGCCTTGCGTGCTCCAATAGGAGCGGGCGGCCTCCAGAAGGGTGTAGGTGCCGGTGATATTGGTCTCGATAAAGGCGGACGGCCCATCAATGGACCGATCCACATGGCTTTCGGCGGCCAGATGCATGATGGCATCGGGTTGATGCGCCGCAAGGATCCGATCCAGTGCCGCGCGATCGCAGATATCGGCCTGCTCAAACGTGTAAAGCGGACTGTCGGCCACGCTGGCAACATTGTCGAGGCAGGCGGCATAGGTCAGCTTGTCGAGGTTGACGACGTCGAGGCCACTGGTAACAGCCTGGCGCACCACGGCCGACCCGATGAAGCCTGCCCCTCCGGTTACGAGAAGTTTCATGGCTGGTTCTCCAGTGGCTTAAGGGCTGGGCAATTCAGCGATGCAGAATGTCTCATGATGGTGCGTTCCAGACAAACGGGCTGTCGAGTTCAGCCAGAGCCGGGGCAATGGCATCCTTCTCCGACAGCACGGCCTCTCCGTCGAAGCCCCAGTCGATCCCGATCGCAGGGTCATTCCAAAGCAGGGCACCTTCCGTGGCCGGTGCGTAGAAGTCCGAGCATTTGTAGATGATTTCGGTGTGTGGCGCGCGGGTGATAAAACCATGGGCCATCCCGGCGGGGGCCAGCAATTGTTTGCCGTTTTCAAAACTCAGCTCGGCGCCAACCCATTTGCCATAGGTGGGAGAGCCCTTGCGGATATCGACCACCACATCAAACAGACAGCCGCGGCCGCAGCGCACAAGTTTGTCCTGCGCGTGGGGTGGCGCCTGAAAATGCAGGCCGCGTACGGTGCCTTCGGTCTCGGAGAGAGAATGATTGTCCTGCACGAAGGCCGTTTCAACACCCTGCGCAGCAAGCGCCTTGGCGTTGTATGTTTCGGCAAAGAAGCCGCGCGCATCGCCGAAACGGCGCGGGGTGATAATCAAAACTCCGGGAATGGCTGTGGTCTCAACCTGCATCTCTACACCTTTAACAATCTCACGCGCCTATCGCACAGATTCGGGCGCAATGCACCCGGGGCTGTTCGGACAAAATGGAAGTTGTTGCCGCGCCGCAGTCCGAGCCGACTCGCAGTGTTTTTCTGATGCGTGCCGCGCGCGGTTACAATCGGAAACCGCAGAATTGTGGGCGAGGGTAACTGCGCCCTTGCGCAAAGGCACCAATGGGCCTATGTACCCCATCAACAGCGGCCCGCCGGCGTCCACAACCGGCAGCCACCGGAACATTCCATCGGGCCGCGCGCCCGATTTTTTGTTTCCGCTGGAGCCCGGCCCATGTCCGAAGTTCTCTCTGACCTGATTGCCAAGACGCATATCGACCGCCGCATGGCTGAGATCATCACGCCCGTGATCGAAGATCTGGGTTTTGAGCTTGTGCGCGTCCGCCTGATGTCTGGCAAGACCAAGACATTGCAGATCATGGCTGAACGGCCGGAGGGGGGCATCGAGGTGGATGATTGCGCCGCAATTTCCACGGCTGTCTCTGCTGTGCTGGATGTCGAAGACCCGATCGAAGATATGTACACATTGGAAGTGTCTTCGCCCGGCATTGACCGTCCCCTGACCCGCCTGAAGGATTTCGAGGTCTGGGATGGCTATGAGGCCAAGATCGAGACCACCGAGATGATCGATGGGCGCCGCCGCTTTAAAGGCAAGTTGGCCGGCACCGCAGACGGTGAAGTTCTTGTAGAAATTGAAGAAAAAGGTGAGCTGATCATCATTGGTCTGGCGTTTGACTGGTTGTCGGATGCCAAGCTGGTGCTCACAGATGAGCTGATCTCGGAAATGCTCAAAGCCCGCAAGGAAGCCGGCGTTTTGAATGAATCTGCGTTCGATAGCATCGAACAGGACACAGCCCCCCAAGAGGAGGAAAACTGATATGGCCATTACCTCTGCAAACCAGCTTGAACTGCTGCAAACCGCTGAGGCCGTTGCCCGCGAGAAGATGATCGACCCCGCGTTGGTCATCGAAGCGATGGAAGAAAGCCTCGCCCGGGCGGCAAAGTCCCGCTACGGCGCCGAGATGGACATCCGTGTTTCCATCGATCGCCGCACCGGTCGGGCCACCTTCACGCGTGTCCGCACAGTGGTTGAAGACGAAGCGCTGGAAAACTACCAGGCAGAGCTGACAGTGGAGCAGGCCAAGCCCTATCTCGCAGAGCCGCAGGTGGGCGATGAGATTCGCGACGAGGTGCCGCCCGTCGAACTTGGCCGGATCGCGGCGCAATCGGCCAAGCAGGTGATCCTGCAAAAGGTGCGCGAAGCGGAGCGTGACCGCCAGTACGAGGAATTCAAGGATCGGGCCGGCACGATCATCAATGGCCTCGTCAAGCGCGAGGAGTACGGCAACATCATCGTGGATATTGGCCGCGGTGAGGGCATTCTGCGCCGCAATGAGAAGATTGGCCGCGAAAGCTATCGCAATGGGGATCGGATTCGCTGCTTCATCAAGGATGTGCGCCGCGAGACGAAGGGTCCGCAGATCTTCCTGAGCCGGACAGCGCCTGAATTCATGGCGGAACTCTTCAAGATGGAAGTGCCGGAAATCTATGATGGCATCATCGAGATCAAGGCCGTTGCTCGCGATCCCGGATCACGCGCCAAGATCGCCGTGATTTCCTATGATGGCTCGATTGACCCCGTCGGCGCCTGCGTTGGTATGCGCGGCAGCCGCGTGCAGGCCGTTGTCAACGAATTGCAGGGCGAAAAGATCGACATCATCCCGTGGAACGAAGATCAGCCAACCTTCCTTGTGAACGCTCTGCAGCCTGCCGAAGTGTCCAAGGTGGTGCTTGATGAGGAAGCCGAACGCATCGAGGTGGTTGTGCCCGATGAGCAGCTGTCGCTGGCCATTGGCCGCCGGGGTCAGAACGTACGTCTGGCCTCTCAGCTGACGGCGCTGGATATCGACATCCTCACCGAGGAAGAAGAATCCGCACGGCGTCAGGCCGAGTTCGAAGAGCGGACAAAGCTGTTTGTCGACGCGCTCGATCTCGACGAGTTCTTTGCCCAGTTGCTGGTGTCGGAAGGCTTCACCAACCTCGAGGAGGTTGCCTATGTGGAGCTGGACGAACTGCTGGTGATCGACGGTGTGGACGAATCCACCGCCGAGGAGCTTCAGGCCCGTGCCCGCGATCATATCGATGCGATCAACCGCAAGGCCATGGAAAACGCCATTGCCCTGGGCGTCGAGCAGTCGCTGATCGATTTCGAAGGCCTCACGCCGCAGATGATCGAAGCGCTGGCAAATGATGGCGTGAAAACGCTGGAAGACTTTGCCACCTGCGCAGACTGGGAACTGGCCGGCGGCTGGACCACCGAAGGGGGGGAGCGCATCAAGGATGACGGTGTGCTTGAGCCCTTTGATGTGAGCCTTGCTGAGGCGCAGGACATGATCATGACCGCACGCGTCGCGCTGGGCTGGGTGGATCCTGAGGATCTGGTCGCCCAGACCGAAGAAGACGAAACCGAAGAGGATGCGGAGGCCTGATCGGCCTGCGCGTAAGGGTTAGGAACGCACCTGATGGCCAGAGGCGGAAAGAAACGCGATATCGATGCAGAGTCCGAGCGGCGCTGCATCGTCACGCGTGAAAGCGCGGGTAAACCCGGGCTGATCCGCTTTGTTGTGGGGCCTGAAGGGGCGCTCGCCTTTGACTTGGCTGAAAAATTGCCCGGGCGTGGCATGTATGTGACGGCCACGCGCGCCTGTTTGGACGAAGCTGTAAAAAAGAACAGCTTTTCTAAGGCCGCGCGGACGCAGGTGATCTTGCCGGATGGCCTGCCAATGCTTATAGAACAAGCCTTGGTGCGCCGGGTGGTTGATCTGATATCCCTTGCGCGCAAGGCCGGAAGAGCGGTTTCGGGCTACGAAAAGGTAAAGGGCTGGCTTCTGACCGAAGACGTGCGCGCCCTGATTCAAGCCCGTGATGGATCTGCCCGCGGAAAGACAAAACTGACCACGCCCGAGGGCGCCAAATACATCGGATGCCTCACCGCAGATGAGCTTGGCGCCGCTTTTGGGCGAGAGAACACCATTCATGCTGCCCTTACGGGTGGTGGACTCACGAAACGTGTTATACTAGACGCCGCAAGATTAGCGGGTCTTCGCGACAACCACGGGGCCTCGGCCTCGGAAAGGACGAATGGATCGCATGAGCGACACTGACGGCAAAAAACCCCTCGGACTTCGTAGCGGCGCCCGGTCGGGCCAGGTGAAACAAAGCTTTTCCCACGGCCGGACGAAGAACGTCGTTGTCGAAACCAAGCGCAAGCGCGTTGTTGTGCCCAAGCCGGGCGCAGCAAAAGCGTCTGCGCAGGCATCGGCAGCTGCACCTGCATCTGATCCCTCCCGCCGGCCGGCTGGCATCTCCGACTCGGAGATGGAACGCCGTATGAAGGCGCTGCAGGCCGCCAAGGCCCGCGAGGCAGAAGATGCCGCCCGCCGCGCGGCTGAGGAAAAGGCCCGCGAGGAAGACCGCGCGCGCCGCAAGGCAGAGGCCGAAGCCCGCGAGCGCGAAGAGCGCGAGCGTGAGGCGGCTCTGAAGGCCAAGGCCGAAGAAGAAGCGCGCAAGGCCAAAGAGGCCGAAGAGGCTGCCCGCCGGGCCCGCGAGGCGAAAGCCCGCCCCGCACCGGCTGCCCCTGACGCGGCCCCAGCCGCCGCCAAGCCGGAACGTGCCACGCCAACCAAGTCTGGCGTTGCAACACCGCGCAAGCGCCAGAATGACAATGATGACCAGCGGGGCCGCAATCGTGACCGCGATGATGGCCGCCGCTCCGGCAAGCTGACGCTGAACCAAGCCCTGTCCGGGGGCGAAGGCGGCCGTCAGCGCTCGCTCGCCGCGATGAAGCGTAAGCAGGAACGTGCCCGCCAGAAGGCTATGGGCACTGCTGCAAGCCGTGAGAAGGTTGTCCGTGAAGTGCAACTGCCCGAGGCGATCACCGTTGGCGAACTGGCCAACCGGATGGCCGAGCGTGTGGCAGATGTTGTGAAATCGCTGATGCAGAACGGCATCATGGCGACCCAGAACCAGACGATCGATGCCGATACGGCAGAATTGATCATCGAGGAGTTCGGCCACAAGGTGCAGCGCGTCTCTGATGCGGACGTGGAAGACGTGATCGACACGGTCGAGGATGCAGCAGAGGATCTTGCTGCGCGTCCGCCCGTCATCACGATCATGGGCCACGTGGACCACGGCAAGACATCCCTTCTGGACGCCATTCGCGACGCCAAAGTTGTCGCTGGCGAAGCGGGCGGGATCACCCAGCACATCGGTGCCTATCAGGTGAAAACGGACAGTGGCTCGGTTCTGAGCTTCCTCGACACGCCCGGCCACGCGGCGTTCACCTCCATGCGCGCCCGCGGTGCCCAGGTAACCGATATCGTGGTGCTGGTTGTGGCAGCCGATGACAGCGTGATGCCGCAGACCGTTGAGGCGATCAATCACGCCAAGGCGGCCGGTGTGCCGATGATCGTGGCGATCAACAAGATTGACCGCCCTGCCGCCCAGCCAGACAAGGTGCGCGCCGAGTTGCTGCAGCACGAGGTGATCGTCGAAAAGATGTCCGGCGAAGTGCAGGATGTCGAAGTCTCGGCCATTACCGGCCAGGGCCTCGACGAGCTTCTCGAAGCGATCGCATTGCAGGCTGAGATCCTCGAGCTGAAGGCCAACCCCTCGCGTGCGGCACAGGGTGCGGTGATCGAGGCAAAGCTGGATGTGGGTCGCGGTCCGGTGGCCACCGTTCTGGTGCAGCACGGCACCCTGAAGCAGGGCGACATCTTCGTCGTCGGCGAACAGTGGGGCAAGGTCCGCGCCATGGAGAACGACCAGGGCAAGCGCGTCAAAGAAGCAGGGCCGTCGGTGCCTGTCGAAGTGCTCGGCCTGAACGGCACGCCCGAGGCGGGCGACGTGCTGAACGTTGTGGAAACGGAAGCGCAGGCCCGCGAGATCGCGGAGTACCGGGCCCAGGTTGCCAAGGACAAGCGCGCGGCTGCCGGTGCTGCAACAACGCTGGATCAGCTGATGGCGAAGGCCAAGGCCGACGAGAATGTCGCCGAACTGCCAGTGCTTGTGAAAGCGGATGTGCAGGGCTCTGCCGAAGCGATTTCGCAGGCGATGGAAAAGATCGGCAACGACGAGGTGCGCGTGCGCGTGCTGCACTCTGGTGTGGGCGCAATCACGGAATCCGATATCGGGCTTGCCGAGGCCTCCGGAGCGCCGGTGTTTGGCTTCAACGTGCGGGCCAATGCGCCTGCGCGGAACGCAGCAAACCAGAAGGGCGTCGAGATCCGTTACTACAGCGTGATTTACGATCTTGTGGATGACGTGAAGCAGGCGGCATCTGGCCTATTGTCGGCGGAAGTTCGCGAAAACTTCATCGGCTATGCCCAGATCAAGGAGGTCTTCAAGGTCTCCAACGTGGGCAAGGTGGCAGGTTGCCTTGTGACCGAAGGGGTGGCGCGCCGCTCTGCCGGTGTGCGCTTGCTGCGCGACAATGTGGTGATCCACGAGGGCACGCTCAAGACGCTCAAGCGCTTCAAGGACGAGGTTGCCGAAGTGCAGTCTGGTCAGGAATGCGGGATGGCCTTTGAGGCCTATGATGACATCCGCCCCAATGATGTCATCGAGATCTTCGAGCGCGAAGAGGTTGAGCGCTCTTTGTCGTAAGGCGCTGACAAGAAACACAAAAAAGCGGGCCCGGTGCCCGCTTTTTTTGTTTAGTCTAAACGTATTCTATGCGCATTTCGCCCGGCCTGATTTCCCCAAATCGCCGGACGAGGTGCTTATGAAGTTGTCGGAACCGGTGTCCCGGCGAACAGTTCTTGGCCTACTCGCACGATCATTTTCCCATTCGAAAGGCTCTTCACGAAGATCCCCTGAATGGTCACCGAACTCCCAACAGTCACGGTTCTCAACATAGCCTTCTCTCCTCATCCCTAAGGTTAACATAAGCTTTCTGCGATCATAGAAAAGACATTTATTCGTCACAGAGCCGTCAAAGGCGCTTATTTTCCTAGCAAACCGCGAAGTTTGGCGGGTTTTTGCCAAGGGCTGCGCAGGCCGCTCAGGTCATTAAAGCCAGTCTCTCAGGATCGGCAGCAGCGGAATATCGGCCGGCGGCATGGGGTAATTGGACAGATCTGCTGCGCGGACCCATTTCAGCGCCTGCCCTTCCTTTGACATGGGAATGCCTTCCCACTTCCGGCAGGCAAAAAGTGGCATCAAAAGATGGAAATCCTCGTAGGCATGGCTGGCGAAGGTAAGGGGGGCGAGGCAACTGGCCCAGGTGTCGATCCCAAGCTCTTCCTGCAACTCGCGGATCAGCGCAGCTTCGGGGCTTTCCCCAACCTCCACCTTGCCGCCCGGAAACTCCCACAGGCCGGCCATGGACTTGCCTTCGGGCCGCTGGGCCAGCAGGACACGCCCATCCACATCGATCAGGGCAACGGCGGAGACGAGGATGATCTTCGTCATGACCGGTAATCCGCATTGATCGAGATGTAGGCGTGGGTCAGATCGCAAGTCCAGGCGGTGAAGCTGGCCGCGCCAATGCCAAGATCGACAGTGATCTCCAAATCCTGCTGCGTCATGTATTCGGCGCCCGCGTCTTCAGTATAGCTTTCGGCCACCCAGCCCTGCTCGGCCACAAGAATATCGCCGAAGCTGATCGACAGCGCATCGCGATCTGCCTGCGCCCCTGACTTCCCGATGGCCATGACGATGCGGCCCCAATTTGGATCCTCACCGGCAATCGCCGTCTTTACGAGCGGCGAGTTAGCGATCGCCATGGCGGCACGTTTTGCATCAGCGGTGTCGGCAGCGCCGCGCACGGTGACCTGCACAAACTTGCTGGCCCCTTCGCCGTCGCGCACAAGCTGCTGTGCCAAATCAAGCAAGACGCCGTGCAGCGCTTCGCGGAAGGCGGGCAGATGCTCCGCGCTCAGGGAAACACCCTTGCCCGTGGCAGCCAGCATCAGGCTGTCTGAGGTGGAGGTGTCGCTGTCCACGGTTACGGCGTTGAAGGTCGTGTCGACCATCTCGGAGAGCAGGTCTGCAAGCAACTCCTGCGGGATTGCGGCATCTGTGAAGACATAGGCCAGCATGGTGGCCATATCCGGCGCAATCATGCCCGAGCCCTTGGCGATCCCTGAAATATGGATTGGGCCCGCATCGGTTTCCACCGTGGCGGTCGCGCCCTTTGGGAAGGTGTCCGTTGTGCGGATGGCCTCAGCCGCATTGGCAAGCCCGTCCGGGGCCAAGCTGCCAACCAGCTGTCCAAGGGCATCGGTGATGCGATCATGGGGCAGCCGCTCGCCGATCACGCCCGTAGACGCTGTGAAGACCCGATTAGCCGGAACATCTGCTGCCTGTGCCACTGCGGCGCAAATAGCCTCAACCGCACCTTCACCAGCCCGCCCCGTGAATGCATTGGCGTTGCCCGCATTGACGAGGATCGCGGCTGGCCCATGCTCGGCTGCGCCAAAGCCACGGGCAAGCTTGTCCTGACAATCCAGCACCGGGGCCGAACGCGTGGCAGAGCGGGTGAACACCCCGGCAACGGTTGCGCCCGGTGCAAGCAGGGCAAGCATCACGTCGGGCCGCCCTGCATAGCGCACGCCCGCCGCCACCGCGGCAAACTGTGCGCCCTCAATCGGGGCAAGCGCAGGGAAGGCGGCAGGGGCGAGCGGGGAAACCGGCAACGGGTCGGCCATGGGCTCAGTCCTGCAGCAGATCAGTGTTGCGGATCACAGAGGGGTCAACCTCGATATCGGCACGCGTGATCTCCGCAGCAGCCACCGCGGCGGCCAAGCTGTCCTGCGTCGACTGTTCGGTGAGCAATTCACGCAGATCGCCCTGCACTTCCTCGAAAGCCGGTGCGGTGGCATCGCGGGTTTCGTTCAGTTTCACAAGATGCCAGCCGAATTGGGTCTGGATCGGGCCGGACACAGCGCCGGTTTCAAGCTCCTTCACGGCGGCCTCAAATGCGGGCACCATCATGCCCTCGCCAAACCAGCCCAAGGCCCCGCCATTGGGGCCAGAGGGGCCGGTGGAATGGGTTTGCGCCATCTCGGCGAAATCGGCACCCGCATCGATCTCGGCCTTCAGCTCGGCGGCTTTTTCCTCTGTCTCGACGAGGATGTGCGCCGCGTTCCATTCGGTGCCGCCACCAAACTCTGCGAGCTGGCTTTCATAGAGCGCACGCAGGGCCTCTTCTGTCACATTGGCCTCGGTGGCCGCATCGAGGGCCACACCGGCAAGATAGCCGGAGATTTGGTTGTCGAGGCCCAGTTGGGTTTCACGGCTCAAAGTGTCGGGCAGCGACTGCGCCAAGGCGTTTTGCTGGATCAGCTGATCGAGCAGGCCGGCATAGAGGCTTGCATCGTCAATCTGCTGATATTGCGGGGGCAGCGCCTGCAAAGCAGAGACCAGATGCCCCACTGTGATCTCTACGCCGCCAACAGTCGCAAGCACGGTTTCGCCCGACACCTCTTCCGCCAAGGCCGCCGGGGCGGACAGAAACAGGGCGCAGGCCAGAGCGGCCCCGGTTTTCTTGGCGTTCGTCAGAATGGGCAACATGTTGAATTCTCCTCTGCCGCACGGGTCGGCAACGTTGACACTGTGGGTTCTGACCCTTACCTACACCGCGTTCTCCGGGTGTCACCGGGGCCTTCTTTTCGACGATGTTTGTAGGGACGTCGGCAAGGGGGGGCAAGCGGCACCCGCACCTGCTCCGATATCGGGGCTACACGAAAGCGTCAGGGGTTTCGTACATATGCTTGGAATGGGCACGCTCGCGCGCAAGGTGTTCGGCACACCGAACGACCGTAAGATCAAGGCCACGGCGCCTGTGATCGAAAAAATCAATGCGCTTGAGCCGGAATTCGAAGCTCTGTCCGATCAGGGGCTGATCGACAAGACGGCCGAGTTGAAAACGCGCCTTGAAGGCGGTGAAAGCCTCGATGCGCTGCTGCCCGAGGCATTTGCCAATTGCCGGGAGGCCGCACGCCGGGCTTTGGGTCTGCGGGCCTTTGACACGCAGCTGATGGGCGGCATGTTCCTGCACCAGGGCAACATTGCCGAGATGAAAACCGGTGAGGGCAAGACGCTGGTCGCCACCTTCCCGGCCTATCTGAACGCCCTGACCGGGCGCGGGGTGCACGTCGTAACCGTGAACGATTACCTCGCCAAGCGTGACAGCGAGTGGATGGGCAAGGTGTTTGCTGCTCTGGGCATGACGACAGGCGTTGTCTATCCGCAGCAGCCTGAAGAAGAGAAGAAGCAGGCCTATGCCTGCGATGTCACCTACGCGACGAACAATGAACTGGGCTTTGACTATCTGCGCGACAACATGCGCAGCGAGCTTTCAGATATGGCGCAGCGCGACCATTACTTCGCGATTGTCGACGAGGTGGACTCGATCCTGATTGACGAGGCCCGCACGCCGCTGATCATCTCCGGGCCCGCACAGGACCGGTCCGAGCTCTATGTCGCAATCGATGAGATCATCCCCAAGCTGGACGATGAGCATTACACGATCGACGAAAAATCCCGGAACGTGACCTTCACCGATGAGGGCAACGAGGCCTTGGAGCGTTTGCTGCAAATGGCCGGCCATCTCGAGGAAGACCAGTCCCTCTACGATCCGGAAAGCACCACCATTGTCCATCACGTGAACCAGGGCCTGCGCGCCCACAAGCTGTTCACCAAGGACAAGGATTACATCGTGCGCAACGGTGAGGTTGTGCTGATCGATGAATTCACGGGCCGTATGATGGCAGGACGGCGCCTGTCGGATGGTCTGCACCAGGCGATTGAAGCCAAGGAGCGCGTGAAGATCCAGCCTGAGAACGTGACGCTCGCACAGGTGACGTTCCAGAACTATTTCCGCCTCTACGACAAGCTGGCAGGCATGACCGGGACAGCGGCCACCGAGGCCGATGAATTCCAGGAAATTTACCGTCTTGGCGTTGTCGAAGTGCCCACCAACAAGCCGATTGCGCGGGCAGATGATCATGATCAGGTCTACCGGACGGCGCGCGAGAAATACGACGGCATCGTCAAGGAAATCGAGGCGGCCAATGCCAAAGGCCAGCCGGTGCTTGTGGGCACAACCTCGATCGAGAAATCCGAGATGATCAGCCAGATGCTGACAAAAGATGGGATCGCGCACAACGTCCTGAACGCGCGTCAGCACGAGCAGGAAGCCCAGATCATTGCTGATGCGGGCAAGTCCGGCGCGGTAACAATTGCCACCAACATGGCGGGTCGCGGAACCGACATCAAACTGGGCGGCAACGTTGATTTCCTGATCATGGAGGCGCTTGCCAAGGATCCTGAGGGCGATCCCGAAGCGATCCGCGAGGCAATTGAGGCCGACCACCAGAAAGCCGAACAGGCTGTGAAGGAGGCGGGGGGCCTCTTCGTTCTGGCAACCGAACGGCATGAAAGCCGCCGGATCGACAACCAGTTGCGCGGCCGTTCAGGCCGGCAAGGGGATCCGGGGCGCTCGGTCTTCTTCCTGTCCCTCGAGGACGATCTGATGCGCATCTTCGGGTCCGAGCGTCTGGACAATATGCTGGGCAAGCTTGGCATGGAGGAAGGCGAGGCGATCGTGCACCCTTGGGTGAACAAATCGCTCGAGAAGGCGCAGGCCAAGGTGGAGGGCCGCAACTTCGACATCCGTAAGCAGCTGCTCAAGTTCGATGATGTGATGAACGACCAGCGGAAGGTGATCTTCAGCCAGCGTCGCGAAATCATGGATGCCTCAGAGATCGCGGAAATCACGCGCGACATGCGGCATCAGGTGATCGATGATCTGATTGACGAGCATATGCCGCCCAAATCCTACGCAGACCAGTGGGATATGACCGGGCTCTATGCCAAATCCATCGAAAAGCTCGGCATCGATGAGCCTGTGATCGCCTGGGGCGATGAAGAGGGCGTTGATGATGAGGTTGTGCGTGAACGTCTGACCAAGGCGTCGGATGAATTCATGGCCAAGAAGGCGACGTCCTTCGGCATCGAGAACATGCGCAACATTGAAAAGCAGGTCTTGCTACAGACGATCGACGGCAAATGGCGTGAGCACCTGCTGACACTTGAGCATCTGCGCTCTGTGGTTGGCTTCCGGGGCTATGCCCAGCGTGATCCGCTCAATGAATACAAGAACGAAAGCTTCCAGCTTTTCGAGGGCATGTTGGATGGTCTGCGCGAAGATGTGACCGCCAAGCTCAGCCAGATACGTCCTCTGACGCCTGAGGAACAGCAGCAGATGATGGAGCAGTTGATCGCGCAGCAACAGGCCGCCGCGGGTGGCCCTGGTGCCACTGGCGGGTCTTCTGGTGCAGGCCGTGCGGCGGGTGCCGCTGCAGGGGCCGCGCTTCCGGTCGGCGAACCGCTTGAGGGCTTTGACGAGAATGACCCAAGCACATGGGGAAATCCGGGCCGCAATGAGCTCTGCCCCTGTGGCTCGGGTAAGAAGTTCAAGCACTGCCACGGTCGGATTTGAACCTGATATGGGCTGTCTAAGCTCAAGACACACTGACTCCCGCATGGCAGCGTTTCCAACGGTCGAAGATTTAGCGGCGACCGAGTCTGATTTTTTCTGGTGGAGCGACCCGTGGTTGGCACGCTCTTTGACTTTTCTTGCTGCGATCTCGCGTCGAGCTTGGCGATGAAACTGACTACCAAAGGGTTCAGCTTGCCACTGTCTGACCGCACATCGCCATGACACCTGACGCGGGTTTGCCGCGCCAGTAAGTCTTTTGGCCGCTTCAGATAGTTTGAAGAATCCTAAGAGTATCGGATTTGGATTAGCCCTTTGGCCCTTTTGTAAGTCGCCGCATTAACCGCGAAGTTGGGAATTCAAGACGCGTATGTGCCAGTGAAAAAGCATCGCTCTGCCCGTTGGGCGCAATTGGCTGAGGCAGGCTGCAGAGCCGAGAGCGCTGCCCTGAGGGATTGTTCTAGGCATTCGGCTGCATAGCCGGGTCAGCAGGCACCGCACCTAGCCTTTTGCTCAGATTGCAATACTGCTTTCTGTCACCTTTAGTTTTGGGGTCGGGTGAGCAACCGCTGCGTGTTTCCTCTTACCGCTTTGAGGGCACGGAATGCG
>JAKVBK010000003.1 GCA_022447275.1 Oceanicola sp.
CGGTGTTTGGCAAATCTGTCGTCGAAACTGTTGCCCCGTCACAGTCTTAGAGCTCAGTTTCATTGGCGAAACCAGACTTGCGGGGCGTATGCAGTTTTGTGCCCCCCTCGGGTCGATTGAGCCGCCATTTGCATCAGGCCGCACATCTCTGTTGGGCGTAGGGATGGCTGCGCGCCGCTGGACCGCAACAAGGCCCGTCATCACGGCTGGGGTTTGTTCGCAGCGTGATCCTTGCTGCACGGGGGCATGGGCACTAGGGGTGTACCGGTGTCAGTCCGGGTGATCGGGGGCCTTGCCGGAGGGGGCGATATAGGGCCGGGTCACATCCTGCAGGCTGAGGTTGAGGCATTCCACGTCCAGCGCGATTGCGCCATCCCCCGCCAATGTCAGGGTGATGCGCCCTGTGCCATCCTCGCCCGGCTCCCAGGCCAGCGAGAGCAGCGACAGGATCATCTCCGGGTCAGAACGGTCCACCCCCTGGCTGAACACCCGCACAACGTCCGAGATCACCAGAACGGTCTGCACGCGCTCGTAGGGGCGTTTGCGCGCTTCTGCGTTGTCTTTGTCTTCCCAGCGGAAGCGGTTGAGCAGGATGGCGAAATCCCGCGCCTTGGCGCGCCATTTCATTTCTGCTGCGGGAAACACAGCATCTTGCACAAGGGCAGAGATGATCTCGAGGCTGTCCGCGTCCTGCGCCATGAGGCGCAGTGCGGATTCCCCGCCATCTTCAAAACGTGCGTCAGTCATCGTCTGAAATCCGTTCGATATTGGCGCCGCAAGCCCCCAGTTTCTGCTCGAGCCGCTCGTAGCCACGGTCAAGGTGGTAAACGCGGCTGACAACCGTTTCACCCTCAGCGGCAAGCCCCGCCAGGATCAGGGATACGGAGGCGCGCAGATCGGTTGCCATCACAGGGGCGCCGCGCAGTTGCTCGACACCCGTGACCGTTGCAGTGCCCCCGTGCACATCGATCGATGCGCCCATGCGGATCAATTCCGGGGCGTGCATGAAGCGGTTTTCGAAAATCTTCTCTTCCAGAACGGCCGTGCCCTGCGCCGTGCACATCAGGGCCATCATCTGGGCCTGAAGATCGGTGGGAAAGCCCGGGAATGGTTCGGTGACCACGTCGACCGCGCGGGCCCTCTCGCCGTTGCGGGCAACGCGCAGGCCCTTGTCTGTCTCGGTGATCTCGACCCCGGTGGCTTCAAGCTTGTCGGCAAAGGCCGCCACCAGCGCGCGCGTTCCGCCCAAAAGCTCTACCGAGCCGCCCGCTATGGCCGGGGCCAGCATGTAGGTGCCCAACTCGATGCGATCCGCCACAACGGGGTGGGTCGCTCCGCCGAGCCGGTCAACGCCCTCGATGGTGATAGTGGAGGTGCCCGCCCCGTCGATGTGCGCGCCCATCTTTGTCAGGCAATCAGCGAGATCGGCGATCTCAGGCTCACGGGCGGCATTTTCGATGATCGTTGTGCCCTTGGCCAATGTGGCGGCCATCAAGGCGTTCTCTGTCGCCCCGACAGAGGCAAAGGGAAACGCGATCCGGGCCCCGCGCAACCCGCCGGTGGGGGCCTTCGCGTGGACATAGCCGTCGCGCAGTTCAAGATCGGCGCCCATGGCTTCAAGCGCCTTGAGGTGCAGATCCACAGGGCGCGCGCCAATGGCACAGCCCCCGGGCAGAGAGACCACAGCAGAGCCAAACCGGGCCAGCATGGGGCCGAGCACAAGGATCGAAGCGCGCATCTTGCGCACGATGTCATAGTCGGCGGTCAGCGTGTCGATATTGTGGCTCGACATTGCCAGCACCCGCCCGTTCGCCAGCCCCGACACCTCGGCGCCAAGCGACTGCAACAGGGTGCTCATGGTTCGGATGTCACTGAGGCGCGGTGCATTCGTCAGCGTTAGCGGTTCTTCGGTCAGAAGCGTGGCGGGCATCAGGGTGAGGCAGGCGTTCTTGGCCCCTGAGATCTCGATCGTGCCATCCAGCGGGCCGTTGCCGCGCACCAAAATCCTATCCATCGTCTTCTTCCTTGTTGGTCCGGGACGGCGCAGTCTGTTCCTGCTCTGCTTCGTCATCCGTGCGTGCCCGCGCCTGGGCCTTGCGGCGCGCAAGATTGGCCTTCAAGGCCGCTTTAAGGCGGTCTTCGCGGGAGGATCCGGACTTGCTCGATTTGCCTGCGTTCATGCATCACGCCTTACGTCAGACAGGCGCGAAGGTCCAGTCGCCGTGCAGGCAGGCGTGGCAATGTGCGTCTTGCGTGCAGGCCTCTATCAGGCGGGGCTCAGCCGTCGAAGGCGGGGGGGCGGTTGGACAGATAGATGACCTTGCCATGGGGCGTGGCCTCTGCGGCTTCATGCCAGGCCCGGGTCATCTCTTCGATCTCTGCGCGGGTGGCCAGTTGTTCGTCCTCGAGCATCTCTTCGAAGGCCAGCAGATAGCAGGGCCAGTAATCCTCTGGTTGGATCTGGCGCTCAGACAGCATGCGCCCCAGCCGCCCCATCCAGTCTGCCGATTTCAGTGACCCGGCTTCCTTCATGGCCTCAACCATGCTGAAGACCTGGGCCTGCCACGGAGCGTCGAAGCCGGGATCGGAACCGGCGGTAAGATCAAATCGGGCCAAGGTAGCTCTCCCACGCATCTATCAGAACCGAACTGCCCGGTTCTGCGGTGTCCCCCCACAGGACATGGCCGGGGAATTCCACGGCATACAGCCATTGTGGCTGCTCGCCCTGTGCATGGGCATTTGTGTCGGGCAGCACGTGGCACCCGTGTATGGCGACAACCGTTCCGGGCTTGTCCCGTGCATAGGAGGGCAGTCGGGTGTGGCCGGGGCTGACTGTCGCTGTCGTACGGACCGCATCGCCCGGTGCGAAGCGGGCCGGAGCGCTGGCGGGCCGGTCAACCGGGGCGCCGGTGCCAAGAACGCTGGCAACCGCTGTGACCGGCATCTTGCGCTCTGGCCGCAGCGGCGGCGCAGAGACGGTGCCGCTGGCCAGTTCTTCTGCGGTGATCTCACCATGGGTCAGCAGCAGGTTCTCAAGGGCCTGAAGCCAGATCCCGTAATAGGTTGACCCGTAATAAGCCTGTGGCGACAGGCATTCGCGGGCATGGCGGCTTTCATCCAGTGTCCAGTGGCCCAAGGATCCGCAGGCGAGGGTCATGCCCAGCACCGTGCGCTCCCATTCGGCGTGGAATAGAGGGTCGGTCGGGTCGGGGGCGACGGGGCCAAAGCCTGCGCGCCCCCCCAGATCCTGCGGGCCAATCATTGCGCGGCCTCCCCGGGCAGGCTGACAAGCCCGGTGCCGATCATGCTGTCGCGGGTGACAAGCGCGGCGAGCGCCTCTTCATCGAGATGTTCTGTATTCGCGGGGCGTTGCGGGATCACGAGATAGCGCATCTCGGACGTGCTGTCCCAAACGCGAACGCGCATTTCCTCTGGCAGTTCTACCCCGAATTCGGCCAGGACCTTGCGCGGCTCGATCACGACCCGCGACCTGTAGGGCGGGGATTTGTACCAGCTTGGGGGCAGCCCCAGCACCGCCCAAGGGTAGCACGAACACAGCGTGCATACGATGATGTGATGGGTCTCGGCATCATTGAACAGAGCGGCCAGATGCTCTGATTGGCGGCCGGCGAAACCAAGTGAATTGATGGCAGCGGTGGCATCCTGCTTCAGCCACTCGGCGAATTCCGGGTCAACCCAAGCCTTTGCCACCACACGCGCGCCGTTGCGTGGCCCAATCCGTTCCTCGCATGACTGGACAATCGCCTCGATCGTGGCAGGATCAACCAACCCTTTCTCGACGAGAAGGGTTTCAAGCGCACGGGTCCGCGCCTCCATGGGGTCCAGCCGGTTGTCTGGTCCGTGGTCATGGTGCGGGCTGTCATGATGCGGGTGGTCATGCATGTCGGTTCTCCCTGCGACATTCTGGCAGTAGCTTGGGCGTATGTCCATCGCAGACAGGCAGTTGGGAAAGACATGGAGCAGGGTGACACGTTCGACTATGTGATCGTCGGGGCGGGTTCCGCGGGGGCGGTGCTCGCCAATCGCCTCAGCGCAGATGGCAAGACCACAGTTGCCTTGCTGGAGGCCGGTGGGCCCGATCGCTACCCCTGGATACACATCCCGGTGGGCTATCTCTACTGCATCGGAAACCCGGTGACCGATTGGGGGTTCAAAACCCGCGTCGAGCCCGGGCTGGGGGACCGGTCGATCCTCTATCCGCGGGGGCGCACCCTTGGGGGCAGCTCTTCAATCAATGGCATGATCTATATGCGCGGGCAGGCCGCCGATTACGATGGTTGGCGGCAGGAAGGCCTGACAGGCTGGGGCTGGGAGGATGTGCTGCCGTTGTTCAAGCGGGCCGAAGATCACGTGGACGGGCCCAGTGATATGCATGGCGCGGGTGGGGAATGGCGCGTGGAGCGCCCCCGCATCAGCTGGGAAATCCTCGACAAGTTCGCGCTTGCGGCGCAGGCCGTTGGCATCCCGGCCACCCGTGATTTCAACACCGGCACCAACGAAGGTGTTGGCTATTTTCAGGTCAATCAACGCGCCGGTTGGCGTTGGAATACATCGAAAGCATTTCTGCGCCCGGCGCGCGATCGGGCCAATCTGCGCGTGATTTCCCATGCCCCAACCCGGCGGCTTTTGTTCGACGGGCAGCGGGCCTGCGGCGTTGTGTTCTTTCGCGATGGGGCCGAACATTGCGTGCGCGCGCGGGCGGAAGTCATTCTTTCGGCAGGGGCCATCGGCTCGCCCCATATCTTGCAGCATTCCGGGCTTGGGCCGGCAGAAGTTCTGCAAGCTCAGGGCATTTCCGTGCGGCGGGACATGCAGGGCGTTGGCCGCAATCTGCAAGACCATCTGCAAATCCGCTGTGCATTCAAGGTGCGCGGTGTTCCGACCTTGAACCAGCAGGCCGGCTCGCGCCTTGGGAAGGCCCGCATTGCCTGGGAATACGCCATCCACCGCAGGGGGCCGATGTCCATGGCGCCGAGCCAGCTGGGGGCCTTTGCCCGTTCGCGCAAGGACGTGGCCACGCCGGATCTGCAATACCATGTGCAGCCGCTCAGCCTGCAGGCCTTTGGCGGCGCACTGGATCCGTTTCCTGCGTTTACCGCCTCTGTGTGCAACCTTCGGCCTGAAAGCCGGGGCCATGTGCATGTGGTCTCACCACGGCCCGAGGCCGCGCCGGAGATTGCGCCAAATTATCTGGCGACAGAAGGGGATCGCCTGACCGCGGCCAACGCCATTCGACTGACCCGCAAAATCGTCAGCCAAGCCCCGCTGGAAGCATATGCTCCACAGGAATTCAGGCCCGGCCCCGAGGTGGAGGGCGATGGTCCGCTGGCGGAGGCGGCTGGGCAGATCGGAACAACGATCTTCCATCCGGTCGGCACCGTGCGCATGGGAAGCGACCCGGATGCCCCACTGGATGGGCAGTTGCGCCTGCGTGGCGTGGAGGGGCTGCGGGTTGTGGATGCATCCGCGATGCCGCGGATCACATCGGGAAATACCGCGGCGCCGACGATGATGATCGCCGAACGCGCCGCGGATCTGATCAAGGGCGCTTAGCCCTTGGGGCCCAAGCACGCGGCAAGCGTGTTGCCCAGAGCGGCAAGCATGTCCGGGTAGCTCTGGCCGTCGACGCCACGGGGCGTGTATTCCAGAACCGGCAATTTGGCATCGGCGGCCAGCTGCTCTGCGAGGCGTGAGGGATGGCCGTCCTCTGTCAGCATGCAGCCGACATTGTTGGCCGCAATCGCCTCGACAACTTCCCGTGTCCGGGCCGCGCCTGCGGGCGCTGCATCGCCGTCCAGAACAGAGGCTGCGCGGGTGATCCCGAAATGCTCGGCGAAGTAGCGCATGTCGTCATGGCCCGAGACATAGCTGCGTGCGCCAAATTCGGACAGTTGGGCGACAACCTGCTCTGACACGGACGCGATCCGCTGAGCTTCTGCAACCGCATTTGCCTCGTAGACTGCCGCCTGTGAGGGATCGACCTCAGAGAGCGCATCGGCGATCGCATCGAGCCAGAGTGCCGCATTTTCCGGGTCAAGCCAGGCGTGCGGGTCGGTGCCAGAGTGATCATGGCCGGCATGGTCGTCATGATCATCGTGGTCGTCATGATCGGCGTGCTTTTCGTCGTCATGGTCATGATCGTCGTGGTCGTCATGATCATCGTGGTCGTCATGATCGTCGCTATATTCCAGCAGATGCGTTCCCTCGACATCCAGCAATGAGATGATCTGCGCGTTTGGGGCCAAGGCATCCAGCTTTTCCCAAAGGCCGGGTGTCAGCTCTGGTCCGATGCCAATCACAAGGTCTGCCTCTTGCGCCGCACGGGCCTGAGAGGGCCGCAGCGCTGCATTGTGGGGGGACTGGTTTGCCGGAACCAGCGCAGTCACCTCTGCGCTGTCACCCAGTACCGCCTGAACCAACCCGGCAACCGGGCCGATATCGGCAATAACTTTCGGGGCAGCCGTGGCCGAAGATGTGCCCACCACGATGGGGGCGATGAAAAGCGAAACGTGCAGCACAGATTTCATGGCTTGGGTCCTCAGATAGGATGTTATACTATAACATGTCGACAGGGATTAGCTCAGCGGCTAACCCCATACAAGCAGAAATGGACAGACAAATGACCGCTATCGGGTTCTCCGGCCACGATCATTCCGCGTGCATCAGCGATGCCCTCGCTTCAGCCGAGGCGCGTTGCCGGGAAAATGGGTGGCGCCTGACACCGATGCGCCGTCGTGTGCTGGAACTGCTGCTCAGCGAACATCGCGCGCTTGGCGCCTATGATCTGCTGAAGCTTTTGTCTGAGGAAGGGCAGCCACGCCAGCCGCCCGTGGTTTATCGCGCTTTGGCTTTTTTGACAGAGCACGGGTTTGCCCACAAGATCGAGCGGCTGAATTCCTATGTGGCCTGTGCCCATCCCGGCTCTGCCCACTCACCGATTTTCCTTATCTGCAGCGCCTGTGATAAGGTGGCCGAAACCACCTCCCCCTCCGGGAACCCACTTGAAGCTGCAGCGCGCGAGGCGGGCTTTGCAATGGAAGCCGCCGCGATTGAGGCATCGGGCACGTGTCCTGAATGCCGCGCAAGACAGAATGAACCGGCAGAGTAACGCATATGAACCTGATGCACCGCCCCAAACCACAATCCGCAGGGGCAGACACTGCGCTTCTGGGGGCGCAAGCCATCTCTGTGGAACGGGACGGTCGGCCTGTGCTGCGCGACGTGACCCTGTCGATCCAACCCGGAGAAATCGTCACGATTGTCGGCCCGAATGGCTCGGGCAAAACAACGCTTCTACGGGCGTTGCTTGGGGCAGAGGCGGTGTCGTCGGGGCGGGTGGTGCGCAAGCGGGGCCTGCGGGTCGGCTATGTGCCGCAGAAGCTGTTTCTGGATCCGTCCCTGCCGATGACAGTGGCGCGCTTCTTGTCCCTGCCACGCCGAACCGGGGCTGCGGCACAAAGCGCCGCTTTGCAGGCAGCCGGCGCGACAGGGCTGGCACAGAGGCCCATTGCGGCCCTGTCCGGGGGCCAGACGCAGCGGGTTTTGTTGGCGCGGGCACTTTTGGACCAGCCCGAGATTCTGCTGCTCGATGAGCCGACCCAAGGCCTCGATCAGGTGGGCGCGGCTGCGTTCTATCAGATGGTTGAAAACCTCCGACAGCAGACGGGCTGCGCTGTGCTCATGGTGAGCCATGAGTTGCACGTCGTGATGAGCGCGTCTGACCGGGTGATCTGTCTGAACGGGCATGTGTGTTGCCACGGCACCCCTGAGGTGGTTGCACAGGCAGAGGAATACCGGGCCCTGTTTGGCCCCGGAACCAAGGGCACACTGGCCCTGTACCGCCACCAGCATGACCACAGCCACGACCCCGACCCACAGTCGCTTCACAGCCATGTACACGGGCCGGAGTGTTGTGATGGGGACGGGGGCGCTGACGGCGTCGGGGAACGTGCTTCGGATGTGCCTGCCGCGTCCAGTGCAGGCAAGGACGGTTAGATGCTGGACGATTTTCTAGTCCGCGCGGCGCTTGCGGGCGTGGGTGTGGCGCTGGCTGCAGGGCCTTTGGGGTGTTTCGTGCTGTGGCGTCGGATGGCGTATTTCTCCGATGCGACAGCCCATGGGGCATTGTGCGGCGTGGCCCTGTCTTTGGTGCTGAACCTGCCGATTGCCGTGGGCGTGTTGTTCATTGCCCTTGCTTTGGCATTGCTGCTTTCAAACATGAGTGGCCGGATGGCGGCGGATGGGTTTCTGGGCGTCTTTGCCCATGGCTCGCTGGCATTTGGCCTGTTGGCCGTGGCCACCGTTCCGTCCGCACGGGTGGATCTATCGGCTTACCTTCTGGGCGACATCCTTGCGGTGGGGCCGCGCGAAGTCATCTTAATCTGGGTGGGGGCTGCGGTGGTGCTTCTGGGGCTATTCTGGCGGTGGTCATCGCTGTTGACGGCAACACTGGACCCTGACCTGGCGGTGGCGGCCGGCATTCGCCCTGACCGAGAGAAGATGTTTCTGACCGTCGCCCTTGCGATCGTTGTGGCCGTCGCGATTCAAGTTGTGGGCGCCTTGTTAATCGGTGCGCTCCTGATCTTGCCTGCGGCGGCAATGCGGCCGCTGGCCCGCAGCCCTGAAGCGTTGGCCATCCTGGCGGCTGTGCTGGGGGCGGCCAGTGCGCTGGGCGGTGTGCTGGTGTCCATGGAAACGGATTTGCCGACCGGGCCGACGATCGTTGTACTGGCCCTTGGCGTGTTCGTCGTTGTCCACATCGCGGTGAGTTTGCGCCGCACGCCCGCGGGTAGGCAAAGCCGGTGATGCACGATCCCGTTGGCCTGCTGCTGCTGGGCACGGTGGCCTTCCTGCTGGCGGGCACCATCAAGGGGATGGTTGGCCTTGGTCTGCCAACCACGGCGATCGGAGTGATGACCCTGTTCATCGCACCACGCACCGCGATTGTGCTGGTGCTGTTTCCGATGATCCTGACGAATGCCTGGCAGGTCTGGCGCATGGGTGACATCCGCGCGGCCCTGATGCGCTATCTTCCCTTTGCACTGACGCTGGCTGTAGGTGTGGGTCTGACCTCGGTTCTGGCCGCCTCCGCATCAGATCGGCTGATCTACGCGATCCTTGGCGGCGTGATTGTGCTGTTTGTTCTGGTCAATCTGGCCCTGCGGGTGCCCCCCTTGCCCGAGCGGTGGGATCTTGCGGCGCAGATCGGGCTGGGGTGCGTCGCGGGTGTGATGGGGGGAATGACAGCGGTATGGGCGCCTCCCATGGCGATCTATTTAACCGCGCGGCAGGTCGATAAGGATGAGTTTGTCCGCGTGACCGGGCTGCTGATCTTTCTGGGATCGCTGCCGCTGGCCTGGGGGTTTGTCCATACCGGCCAACTCACGTCTGAGTTGGGGTTTATTTCACTGGCGCTTGTGCTCCCGGCGATGGCGGGGTTTGCGGTTGGCGAGCGGCTGCGCAATGCCATGGACCAAGCCCGGTTCCGCAAGGTGTTCCTTTGGATTTTCCTGGCCCTCGGCCTCAATCTGATCCGCCGGGCGATCTTTGGCTGATCCGGCGTTCTTTGCTTGGCCGCGGGGCGCACGCGTCCTAGAAGTAGAGCATGACGGCTGCTCCTTTTGAAAACCTGCCCGCGCGCGTGCCTGCCCCTGATACGGATGTCTCATTCGAAGAGCGTGGGCTGGCCAACCGGAATTCCGGCCTGCCGTTGGAATTGCTGCGCCATGATATCACCCCGGCGGGTGCGCACTACCTTCTGACCCATTTCGATATGCCCCACCTGCCCGGTGACAGCTTCCGGCTGCGTATCGGTGGCGCGGTGCGCACGCCACTGGACCTTAGCCTTGCCGACCTTCTGGAACGGCCACAGGTGGACATGCCCGTGACGCTGGAATGCGCCGGAAATGGGCGGGCGGGCCATGATCCCCGTCACCGCTCCATGCCCTGGCTCTATGAGGCCGTCGGGACCGCGCTGTGGACAGGCACCCCTTTGGCCCCGCTTCTGGCAGAGGCCGGTGCGGCCGCTGATGTGCAGGACTGGGCCTTCTTTGGGGCAGACGAAGGTTTTGACGACGGCGTCCGGCATTTTTTCGGCCGCTCGCTCACCCCGGCGGAGGTTGCGGCGGCGCAACCGCTGCTCGTCACTGGCATGAATGGCGCACCTTTGCTGCCGCAGCATGGCGCCCCCCTGCGCCTGATCGTGCCGGGCTGGTACGGGATGGCATCGGTAAAGTGGCTCAATCGGATCGAGGCGCTGACAGAGCGGTTTGATGGCTTCCAGCAGGTGCACACCTATCGCTACCGCCAAGACCGAGAGAGTGCCGGAACACCTGTCACCACCTTGCGCGTGAAGTCTCTGATGGTGCCCCCGGGGCTGCCGGATTGGTACTCTCGCAGACGTTGGCTTGAGGCTGGCCCAGTCACCGTGGAAGGGCGCGCCTGGACAGGCCCGGGCCGCCGCATCACGGGGGTGCGCCTTACAGATGGCAGCACCAGCATTGAGGCCGACCTGTCTGCACCGGTTGGCAGTCACGCTTGGTTGCACTGGCGTGCTGTCTGGGACGCGCGCCCCGGCCGCTATCAACTGCGCTGCATAGCCCGCGATGACAGCGGTGCTGAACAGCCCCTCACGCCCCCTGCAGACGTGGCCGGTTTTGGCAACAATGCTGCCCAATCCGTTGATGTGCAGGTGGCCCCTCACGAGGTTTGACCCGCGCTTCGATCTGAAGGGTTGGGGGGAGCTTTGAAAGGGCAGAGGCGCCTATGGCTGAGCTTTAACCGTAGGCAATCGCCAGCAGAGCGATGCCGAGCACAATGCGGTAGATCACATACGGGGTGAAGCTGACGCTTTGCAAAAGCCACATCATGATACGCAGCGCCGCAAGGGCGCTTACAAAGGCAAAAAGCGCGGCGATGGCCGCGTCTCGCGCCAGCGCAGCATCTGCTGTGATGTCGGTGGCCAGAAGGGCGCCCGATGCGATGATCGTGGGGATCGACATCAGCATCGCGATCCGGGCAGCCCCGTCTCTGCTGTAGCCCAGAAAGCGCGCGCCGGTGATGCATATGCCGGACCGGGACGTGCCGGGAATTAACGCGAGGGCCTGCCAGAGACCGAGGATCGCGGCATGTTTCATCGTCCAGCGGTTCGCAGTCCGGCCTTCTGCGGGGCCACGGTCTGCGATCCAGAGCAAGACACCAAAGCCCAGCATGGTCCAGCCAATGACGGCCGTGCTGCGCAGCAGGTCAGTCAGGCCAAACAGTTTCAGCGCCAAGCCAACGATCATCACCGGAATCGTGGCAATGATCAGGCACAGCGCCAGAAAGGCGCCCGGGGTATCGAGGCGAAATTGCACAAGCGACAACAACCCCTTTGCTGCCAAGGCCACATCGCGCCGGAAATACAGGATGACGGCAAACAGGGTGCCCACATGCACGGCAACATCGAGGACAAGGCCCTGATCTTCCATGCCTGTCAATTCGGGCAGCAATATGAGATGGGCCGATGATGAGATCGGCAGGAACTCGGTAGCGCCTTGAATAATCGCGAGAAGTATTAGGTGAAGCAGGGGCATGGGCACATGTCTTTATGAGTCGCGCGCAGCCTACTGAAACGCGGGATTTATGCCAGCCGCCTATTTATGTCAGCTGTTATGACCTAAAAATAGCGTAGCAAAAGCAGATATCTGCGCCGAACGCGCAATTTTCTTCCATATAGGTCAGCATGTGTGACTTTATTTCCCCCGGGCGCTTGGATATCAGGCAGGTTCCGGAAGGGAGGCGTTCGATGTCGAATAACCCAATGTTGAAATTTGTAAGCGTAGAAAGAGAGATGCCAGAGAAGCGTCCGCCTGATCTTCGGGCGCGCGATTTCGATGAAATCTACGCTGAATATGCCCGCGAAAAAGCAGGCGAACAGGCCAGCCGGTGCTCCCAATGTGGTGTGCCCTACTGCCAATCCCACTGCCCCCTTCACAACAACATTCCGGACTGGCTCCGCCTGACCGCAGAAGGCCGGCTGCAAGAAGCCTATGAAGTGAGCCAAGCCACCAACACGTTCCCGGAGATTTGCGGCCGCATCTGCCCGCAAGACCGTCTGTGCGAGGGCAACTGCGTCATTGAACAATCCGGCCACGGCACTGTGACGATCGGCTCGGTTGAGAAGTATATCACCGACACGGCTTGGGAGCAGGGTTGGGTACAGCCCGGTGCGCCCACCCGCGAGCGCGCTGAAAGCGTGGGCATCATCGGCGCAGGGCCCGGTGGCCTTGCTGCGGCTGACATGCTGCGCCGCCAGGGCGTGCAGGTCACTGTCTATGATCGGTATGATCGCGCCGGCGGCTTGCTGACCTATGGCATTCCCGGTTTCAAGCTTGAGAAAGACGTCGTGATGCGGCGGATCGAACAGCTGGAGGCAGCGGGCGTGACCTTCCGCTTGAACTGCACAGTTGGTGAAGACATTGCCTTCTCGGCCATTCGCGGTGCCCATGACGCCGTGATCATCGCAACCGGCGTCTACAAATCCCGCGATCTGAAGGCACCCGGCGTTGGTGCAAAGGGTGTCGTACGGGCGCTTGATTATCTGACCGCTTCGAACCGGGCGATGAACTTCGGCGATGCCGTCGAAGAGTTCGACAGCGGCGAGTTGAACGCTAAGGGCCGCAAGGTGGTCGTTATCGGGGGCGGAGACACGGCGATGGACTGTGTGCGCACCGCCGTGCGCCAAGGGGCCGAAAGCGTGAAATGCCTCTATCGCCGCGACCGGGCCAACATGCCCGGCTCGCAGCGCGAGGTGGCCAATGCCGAGGAAGAAGGCGTGCAGTTCGAATGGCTGACGGCGCCCAAAGGGTTTCAGGGCGAGGATGTGGTCAGCGGCGTCGTGATCGACAAGATGCGGCTCGGGGCTCCGGATGCGTCCGGCCGTCAATCGCCCGAGGTGATTGAGGGCGCCGAATACGTGGAAACCGCCGATCTTGTGATCAAGGCGTTGGGCTTTGAGCCTGAAGACCTGCCCACGCTCTGGGGCGAAGCAGATCTGCCCGTGACCCGTTGGGGCACGGTAAAAGCCAAGTTTGGCACCCATGAAACCGATCTCGACGGCGTATATGCGGTGGGCGATATCGTGCGGGGCGCGTCGCTGGTGGTCTGGGCTATTCGGGATGGGCGCGAAGCGGCCGAGGCGATCCTCGATCGTTTGAATGCCTCCCAGAGCGTCGCAGCAGAGTGATCGCCATGCCCAATGATGTATCCGCCAGCCGGCGCGCCCTGTCCGGGGCGATGCTGGCCTTACTTCCGGTTCTGGCCACGTTTCCGCCCGCGCCTGCACAGGCGCAATCGGCTCTGCCACCCGCCGGCTGTGAGGCGTTTCTGAGCGTTCAGTTCAAGGGCTGCCTCGCGGCCCTCTACTGGCGGTGCGAGGCAGCCCCCGAGGGCATCACCTGGGAATCCAGCCATGACGAGGATGGCCCGATATCCACGGGCACCTATGACGCGGATTTCCAGTGGCTGGACAGGTATTGGTTTTCGTCCGGCATCCGCGAGCGTCTGGTCAATCCCGGCCCAGACCCGGCTGAGATGTCCCGGCTATTGGAAGACGGTGAGGATCGCTACGAATTCACCACCCTCGAGTCCGGTGACATGCCGTCGCGGCAGCTCACATATATCGGCGTTGACCGCCTGACCGGCGAGACGGTGGAGATCGACGGCGAGCGCCTTCTCGTGACGGATTTCGCGGCCATCTCGCTGGATGCCGAAACCGGCGAAGAGCTCTATTCCAGCCACGGCACCCAATATGTTTTGCCCGAAGAACGTCTGTTTTTCTATGGCACCGAAACCTGGAGCCAGGACGGCTCTACCGAGACAAGTGACAACAGCCCGGTCGACATCCTGCGACCCGGTGACAAGGGCTTTGGCAACGTGAAGCCCCTTTATGGATGCGGCGCGGTCGAGCTTTGAAAGCCAGACCCGATCGCAAGAGGAGATCAGGACAATGACAAGATTTGATGATAGCTGGGCCGCGGCCGAAGAAGCCAAGCGTCAGTGGATGTCCGAAAACAGCCTGTATCGCGATGAGGACGAACATTCCTCTTGCGGCGTTGGGCTGATCGTTTCGATCGATGGCAAGAAAAGCCGTAAGGTCGTCGAGAATGGCATCGATGCGCTGAAAGCTGTCTGGCACCGGGGCGCGGTTGATGCGGATGGCAAGACGGGCGATGGCGCGGGCATCCACGTCCAGATCCCTGTGCCGTTCTTCTATGATCAGATCCAGCGCACGGGCCACACCCCCGATAACGACAAGCTGATTGCCGTGGGCATGGTGTTCCTGCCGCGGACCGATTTCGGGGCTCAGGAGGTTTGCCGGACCATCGTTGAAACCGAGGTGCTGCGCGAAGGCTACTACATCTATGGCTGGCGCCATGTGCCTGTGAACACCGGCATCTTGGGCGAGAAGGCCAATGCTACCCGGCCCGAGATCGAACAGATCCTGATCTCGAACACCAAGGGTGTCGACGAAGAAACCTTTGAGCGCGAGCTCTATGTGATCCGCCGCCGGATCGAGAAGGCCGCCGCCGCCGCAGGTGTGGCTGGCATGTATGTCTGCTCTCTCTCGTGCCGCAGTGTGATCTACAAGGGCATGATGCTGGCCGAGCAGGTGGCCGAGTTTTATCCCGATCTTCTGGACGAGCGTTTCGAGAGCGCCTTCGCGATCTATCACCAGCGGTATTCCACCAACACCTTCCCGCAATGGTGGCTGGCCCAGCCGTTCCGGATGCTGGCCCATAACGGCGAGATCAATACGCTGAAAGGCAATGTGAACTGGATGAAAAGCCATGAAATCCGCATGGCATCCGGCGCATTCGGCGACATGGCTGAAGATATCAAGCCGATCGTTCCGGCAGGCTCGTCTGACTCGGCGGCGTTGGACTCGGTGTTTGAGGTGCTGGTCCGGGCCGGGCGGAACGCCCCCATGGCCAAGACAATGCTGGTGCCTGAAAGCTGGTCCAAGCAGGCTGTTGAACTGCCCGAGGCCTGGCGTGACATGTACAGCTATTGCAACTCCGTGATGGAGCCCTGGGACGGCCCGGCCGCCCTGGCCATGACGGATGGGCAATGGGTCTGTGGTGGCCTCGATCGCAACGGTTTGCGTCCGATGCGCTATGTGGTCACCGGTGACAATCTGCTGATCGCGGGCTCCGAGGTGGGCATGGTGCCAACTGATGAGGCAACCGTGGTGGAAAAGGGCGCGCTTGGCCCTGGCCAGATGATTGCCGTCGACATGGCTGCGGGCAAGTTGTTCCACGACGTTGAGATCAAGGACAAGCTGGCCTCGGCCCAGCCCTTTGGCGACTGGGTGGAAAAGATCACCGAGATGGATGCGCCCCTCGCCGCTGTAACGGAAACGGCGCTGTTCTCAGGCGATGAATTGCGCCGCCGGCAGGTTGCGGCGGGCTACTCGATCGAAGAGGTCGAGCAGATCCTGGCGCCCATGGCCGAAGACGCGAAAGAGGCGATCGCCTCCATGGGCGACGACACGCCCTCTGCCGTGCTTTCCAAGATGTACCGCCCGCTGTCCCATTTCTTCCGCCAAAACTTCAGCCAGGTGACCAACCCCCCGATCGACAGCCTGCGCGAATACCGGGTGATGTCGCTGAAGACGCGGTTTGGCAATCTCAAGAATGTGCTGGATGAAGACAGCAGCCAGACCGAGATCGTCGTGCTCGACAGCCCGTTCCTTGGCAATGCCCAATGGGCGCGGCTGAGCGGCTCTTTCGGCGCAGATCAACTGGTTGAGATCGACTGTACATTCCCCGCTGCTGCCGGCCCTGCCGCCCTGACTGAGGCGCTGAACCGAATCCGCAGTGAGGCCGAAGACGCAGTGCGCTCTGGCGCGGGCCATCTCGTATTGACGGATCAGCACCAGTCTGGCGCAGCGGTCGGCATGCCGATGATCCTGGCCACCTCTGCCGTGCACAGTTGGCTGACGCAGAAAGGCCTGCGGACCTTCTGCTCGATCAATGTGCGTGCCGCCGAATGTATCGATCCGCATTATTTTGCAGTGTTGATCGGCTGTGGTGCGACCACGGTAAACCCCTATCTCGCCGAGGACAGCCTTGCAGACCGCATCGAGCGCGGCCTGCTGGATGGCCCCCTGACCGAGTGCGTGGCCCGCTACCGCAAGGCGGTGGATGCGGGGCTGCTCAAGATCATGTCCAAGATGGGCATTTCGGTGATCTCGTCGTATCGGGGCGGGCTCAACTTCGAGGCCGTGGGCCTGTCGCGCGCGATGGTGGCCGAGTATTTCCCCGGCATGGTGTCCCGGATCTCTGGTATCGGCGTGGCGGGTATCCAGAAGAAGGCCGAAGAGGTGCATGCCAAGGGCTGGCTGCAAGGGAATGCCACCGTTTTGCCCATTGGCGGCTTCTACAAGTCGCGTCGCTCGGGCGAGACGCACGCTTGGCAGGCCAGCACGATGCACATGATGCAGATGGCCTGCAACAATGGCTCCTACGAGATGTGGAAGCAGTATTCCGCAAAGATGCAGGCAACGCCGCCAATTCACCTGCGGGACCTGATGGATTTCAAACCGCTGGGCCGCCCTGTGCCCATCGAAGAGGTGGAAAGCATCACGTCGATCCGCAAGCGGTTCGTGACACCTGGCATGTCGCTGGGCGCTCTGAGCCCGGAGGCGCACAAGACGTTGAACGTGGCCATGAACCGCATCGGTGCAAAATCTGACAGTGGTGAAGGGGGAGAAGATCCGGCGCATTTCGTGCCAGAGGCCAATGGCGACAACCCTTCTGCCAAGATCAAGCAGGTGGCCTCGGGGCGCTTTGGGGTGACGGCGGAGTATCTCAATCACTGCGAAGAGCTCGAGATCAAGGTTGCGCAGGGGGCCAAGCCCGGCGAGGGCGGGCAGTTGCCCGGCATGAAGGTCACTGACCTGATCGCGCGTCTGCGTCACTCCACCAAGGGTGTGACGCTGATTTCACCGCCGCCGCACCACGATATCTACTCGATCGAAGACCTTGCGCAGCTGATCTATGACCTCAAGCAGATCAATCCGCGCTGCAAGGTGACGGTGAAGCTGGTGGCGTCGTCCGGTGTGGGCACAATCGCGGCCGGTGTGGCCAAGGCTGAGGCGGATGTGATCCTGATCTCGGGCCATAATGGCGGCACGGGGGCCTCTCCGGCCACCTCGATCAAATATGCGGGCCTGCCCTGGGAAATGGGTCTGACCGAAGCGCACCAAGTGCTGGCGATGAACAAGCTGCGTGAACGGGTGACGCTGAGAACGGATGGGGGCCTGCGCACAGGGCGTGACATCGTGATGGCTGCCATGATGGGGGCAGAGGAATACGGCATCGGTACCGCCGCCCTGATCGCTATGGGCTGCATCATGGTGCGCCAGTGCCAGTCCAACACCTGCCCGGTGGGCGTGTGCACGCAGGATGAAGGTCTGCGCGGCAAGTTCACAGGGAACGCAGACAAGGTGGTGAACCTGATCACCTTCTACGCGCAGGAAGTCCGCGAAGTGTTGGCCGAGATCGGCGCACGCTCCATGGATGATGTGATTGGGCGTGCAGATCTGTTGAGCCAGGTCAGCCGCGGTGCTGCGCATCTCGATGATCTGGATCTCAACCCGCTTCTGCTGACCGTGGATGGGGCTGATCAGATCACCTATGACACGGGCAAGGCCCGCAACCCGGTGCCAGAGACGCTGGATGCGCAGATTGTGCGCGATGCGGATCGTTTCCTGCAGGATGGCGAGAAGATGCAGCTATCCTACGCGGTGCAGAACACGCTGCGCACGATTGGCACGCGCACGTCGAGCCACATCGTCAGCCGGTTTGGGATGCGCAACAGCCTGCAGCCAGATCATCTGACCGTAAAGCTCACGGGGTCTGCGGGCCAATCCCTCGGGGCGTTTGCTGCGCCGGGCCTGAAGTTGGAAGTGTTTGGGGACGCCAATGACTATGTCGGCAAAGGCCTGTCGGGCGGTGTCATTGTTGTGCGCCCCCCAATGCATTCGCCGCTGCGGGCGTCTGAGAATGTGATCGTCGGCAACACGGTGCTGTACGGTGCGACAGACGGCTACCTGTTTGCGGCTGGCCGTGCGGGCGAGCGGTTCGCGGTCCGGAATTCTGGTGCGCAGGTCGTTGTGGAGGGCTGCGGCTCGAACGGGTGCGAATACATGACCGGGGGCGTCGCCGTGATCCTCGGGCGGATTGGCCCCAATTTTGGCGCAGGCATGACCGGCGGGATGGCCTATCTTTATGATCCGGACGCGCGCGTTGCCGATATGCTCAATTCGGAGACCGTGGTGACCTGCCCGGTCACCGTGCCCCATTGGGAAAACCAGTTGCATGGCTTGATTGCACGCCATCTGGAAGAAACCGGCAGTCAGCACGCATCTGAGATCCTGCAGAATTGGGATGTTGCGAAAGCCCATTTCGTTCAGGTCTGTCCGATTGAGATGCTGGATAAGTTGGAGCATCCAGTGACGCTGGATGCGGCAGCCGTCCCGGCAGAATAAAAAGGGGGTGCGGGCTTTGGGGGGCAGATGCCCCCGCACGCCCGCCCCCGCAGCCGCGGCGGGCCTTTGGCCAGCCGCGGCTGCGCCTCCGGCGGGAGTATTTGCACCAAGATGATTGTGGCAGGGCTGGTCTGCGGCGCATTTCCTGTCTAACTCATGGGCATGGCGCGCAAGACAAAACGATCCACTGCTAAAAGCTCTCGGTCCAAGCCGCGCAGCTCTGGGAAAGCTCCTGAAAAGGAAGGCGGGGCAGGTTCTGTCTTTGCCCGGATCAGGCTGTGGGCCGTGCGGATCACGCTCGCTCTGGTGATCGGTTTGCTGGGATCGATCCTGATCTACCGGTTTTTGCCGCCTCTCACGACGGCGACGATTGTCCAATCTTCGTGGCGCAATGGGGGTGTGGAATGGAATTGGTTGCCCATAGAAGATATTCCAGAGGATCTGCGGCGGGCCGCGCTTGCGGCCGAGGATGCCCGGTTTTGTCAGCATTGGGGGTTTGACATGGCCGCGATCCGTGCGGCGCTTGAAGGTGGGGCTGCGCGTGGGGCCTCGACCATATCCCAGCAGACGGTGAAGAATGTCTGGCTGTGGCAAGGGCGTTCCTGGCCCCGCAAGGCGATGGAGGCGCTGATCACGCCCCTTGTTGAGTTGGCGTGGCCCAAGCGCAGAATTCTTGAGGTCTATCTCAATGTGGCGGAATTTGATGAGGGTGTCTTTGGGGTAGAGGCGGGGGCATATCGCTACTTTGGCAAGCTGCCCTCAGAACTGAGCCTGCGCGAGGCCGCGCTTTTGGTGTCTGTCTTGCCCAATCCGGTGGATCGGGATGCGGGCGCGCCGTCGCGTGCCCTTGCTGCGCGGGCCGCGTCTATTGCCGATGGGGCGCAGACCTTGGCAAGAGATGGTCGCGCCAGTTGCATCGAGGATTGAATCCGGCCCTTTGCTTGTGCAGAAACAAGAAGCGTCCAAATCAGGAATTCCAATGGCCCGTTTGTATCACGTTCCCCTGTCTCCGTTCTGCCGGAAAGTCCGCCTTGTTCTGGCGGAAAAGAGGGTGGATGTGGAACTGGTGGAGGAACGCTATTGGGAGCCCACGCCCGATTTCCTGCAACGCAACCCCGCCGCCAAGGTGCCTGTGTTAAAGATCAACGGGCTGATCATGTCTGAGAGCCAGGCGATCTGTGAGTATCTCGATGCGACCTGGAGTGACCCGCCGCTTGTGCCCAGAGCGCCTGATGCCGCCTATGAGGTGCGCCGCCTGTGCCATTTTTTCGATGACACGTTCCATCGCGAAGTGACTGCGAACATCCTGTACGAACGGGTGAACAAGAAGATCACCGGAGCGGGCTACCCTGACAGTCGCAACGTGAAGATGGGGCTGAAGGCGATCCGGCGGCACCTCGGCTATGTGGAAAGTTTGCTCGATGAGCGCCGCTGGCTCGCCGGTGACAGCCTGACGCTGGCTGATTTTGCGGCGGCCGGTCACATTTCGTCACTCGACTATATTTCGGATGTCGATTGGAACGCGTTCCCGGCTTTGCGGGATTGGTATGCGCGGATCAAATCGCGCCCTGCGTTCCGCAACATACTTGCTGATCAGGTGCCGGGGTTCCGTCCCTCGCCGCAATATGCAGATCTCGACTTCTGAGGCGATCCGCGCCCAAGCCCTCTCGGAGGGGTTTGACGCGGTCAAGGTGACCACGCCAGATGCGTTGCCTGACTTGCCGGACAGGCTGCAGGCCTTTCTGGATGCGGGCTATCATGGCCAGATGGGATGGCTGATGGAGCGCGCCCATTGGCGTGGCAACCCCGCGGCGCTCTGGCCCGAGGCGCGCTCTGTTGTCATGTTGGCAGAGCCTTACACCCCCGAGGAAGATCCGCTGGCCGGGCTGGCGCAGCCTGACAGGGGCAATATCTCCGTCTATGCCCGCGGCAAGGATTACCACGATCTGGTCAAGAAACGCCTCAAGCGGGTGGCCCGCTGGATGGTGGCGGAGTTTGACTGCGAAGTGAAAGTTTTTGTGGATACGGCGCCTGTGCCGGAAAAGCCGCTTGCTCAGGCGGCGGGCTTGGGTTGGCAGGGCAAACACACCAATCTTGTCTCTCGGGACTTGGGCAACTGGTTTTTTCTGGGGGCGATTTTCACCACGTTGCCACTGCCCCCCGATACACCTGAAATCGATCACTGCGGCTCGTGTCGGAAATGTTTGGATATCTGTCCGACGGATGCGTTCCCAGCCCCCTACAAGCTGGATGCGCGCCGCTGCATTTCCTATCTCACGATTGAGCACAAGGGCCCGGTGGACCCAGATTTGCGGGCAGGGTTGGGCAACCGGATTTATGGCTGTGACGATTGCCTGGCGGTTTGCCCGTGGAACAAGTTTGCAGGCGCCGCGCAAGAGACCCGCTATGCGGCGCGGGCCGATACGTTGCTGCCCCCTCTGGCAGAGTTGGCAGCCCTTGATGATGCGGGCTTCAGGGCGCGCTTTTCCGGCAGTCCGATCAAGCGGATCGGGCGCGACAGGTTCGTGCGTAATGTGGCCTATGCAATCGGAAACTCCGGGGATCCCGCCTTGAAAGATGCCCTGCTGCCGCTGGTTTCAGACCTTGATCCAACAGTTGCGGATGCAGCGCAGTGGGCCCTGCAACGGCTGGGCGATACGCGCCCGGTCTGACGGGTTAGCCTGACCAGCTTTGCGCCAAGGCACAGGCGCGATCGGCGTAGTGGCGTACGCGCGGGTCGTGCTGCGGCAGACGCGTCATGGCCCACCCGCAGGACGCCAGAGCCCGGAGCAGTATGAAGCCGGGAAGATCCTTTTGGATGTCGGGCAGGCCATAGCCGTCACACAGGGCGCTGATCCTGTCCTCAAGGCCCGGCGCTTCGACCGTCTGAACCAGCGCTGTGCCCAGATCATAGCCGCGCACGCCCGTGCCGCAGTCGTCAAAATCGATGAGGTGCAGGCCGGTTGCACAGAGCATCATGTTTTCGCGCAGTGGATCGGCGTGGATCAGGCCCATGCGGGCGAGCGGGCTCTTTTCCAGCGCGCGGGGAAGCGCCTCAGCCGTCTGTTTCAGGAGGCTTTGATCCCGGGCTGAAAGGGCGGGGTTTTCCCAGAAACGGCCCATGCGAGGCTCTGGCCCCAGCAGTGTTTCAAACGTCCAGCCCACCCCCGGAAAGGCGGGCAGAGGCAGGCTATCGGCGCTGTCGTGTAGCTGTCGCAGAAGCAGTCCTACGGCATGGGCGTGTGCGGCTGTCAGGGCGGTGTCGGGCTGGGGGGCTGTACCTTCCAGCCAACTGACCATTGAGGCACAGGGCTCGGTTTCAGGCATCAGCGCCCCATCTGCGCAGGCCAGAGGGCGCGGACAGGGCAGCCCGATCGCGGCGAGGGCATCGGTCCAGCGCAATTCGGCTGTGATCTCGGCGCGGGAGCGGTAGCCGGGCCGGTGCAGGCGCAAGGCCCCTTGTCGCCCATCGGCGAGGCGCACCGCGTAGACGGCGTTTTCGCGTTCGGCCACCAGCCGGGGCGCGCCATCCAGCGGGCCCCACGCGCCGGCGATGGCTGTGATCTGGTGCGCCTCAGGGAACATCGGGAAGCGCTTCCAGCGTTTCTTGCAGTGCTGTGCTCAGCAGATCAGCCTCGGCCGGACCAAACACCATGGGGGGGCGCAGCTTCAGGATATGTTGCTGCCGGCCAATGGCGCCGGCCAGGACGCCCCGCGCTTTCAGGCCTTCGACAACGGCCTTCGCTGTAACGGGGCAGGGCGTGCCCTCCTGCGTCTGAAATTCCATGGCAAAGAACAGGCCGTGGCCCCGTGTGTCCGCAATGCGTGGGTGGTGCATGCTGCGCATTCTGGCCAGCAGGGCTGCGCCTGTGGCTTCGGCGTTCTGGCGCAGGTTTTCCTCCTCCAGCACGTCCAGCACGGCTGTGGCCGTTGCCGCTGCAACCGGGGATGCGGCGAAGGTGTTGAAATAGCCGAACGCAGTGCGGAAGGCTGACACGACGGGCGCGGTTCCAATCGCTGCGGCCACGGGATAGCCGTTGCCCATGGGCTTACCCAGGCACACGATGTCGGGTCTGAGGCCCTGCTGTTCAAACCCCCACCAATGGCTGCCCAGCCGACCGAAACCGGGCTGGATCTCATCGGCGATCAGAAGGCCGCCCACTTTCTGCACCTGCGCGGCTGCGGGTTGTAGAAACCCGGCAGGTGGACAAGGCAGGCCCTCATTGGCCAGCGCTGGGCAAACTATGAGGGCTGCAACGCCGAAGCCTTCTTCCTGCAGCGCGGTGGCCGCTTCGGCCACATGGGCCGCAAAGATGTCACCGTCCAGCCCGCTCAGGGCATCCGGTGCGGGGACGAGGCGCACATGGGGCGGGCGCCCTCCGATGGGGGGGCGGCGTGTTGACAGGGCTGTCACGGCACTGGTGTTGCCATGATAGGTGTTGTCCGTTGCGATCAATCCTGTGGCGCCTGTTGCGGCCTGTGCCATGCGCAGGGCCACATCCATGGCCTCTGAACCTGTGCAAGTCATGACGGCTTGATCGAGCCCATGGCCCAGAAGGCCTGTCAGCCGATCAAGATAGTCGAGGATGCCCGTGTGCACGTAACGGCTGTGGGTGTTCAGCTGCGCGGCCTGTTCCGACATGGCGGCGACAACCCTTGGATGGGCGTGGCCCACGTGAGGGACGTTGTTATAGGCATCGAGATAGCGCCGCCCGTCGGCATCCCAGAGCCAGCAGCCTTCCCCGCGCAGGATATGCAGGGGCGTATCGTAGAAGGTTGAGACATTCGGGCCGAGGCGGGCCGCCCGTCGCTGCAGCAAAGAGGACGGCATACTCATTCGGGATCTACCTTGCCGCGCAGGGCCTTTACCCCCGCTCGGCGTGTTTTGGCGTCGAGGCGGCGTTTGCGGGCCCCAAGGCTGGGCTTGGTGGGGATGCGCCTTTTGGGCCGCACGAGGGCTGCCGTGATCAACTCGGCCAAGCGGGCGCGCGCGATCTCGCGGTTTCTGGTCTGGCTGCGGGTGTCTTCGACGCGGAGCACGATTTCTCCGCCATCTGTCCAGCGCCGGCCGGCGAGGCGTTTGAGCCGTTGCTTGGCGTCGGTGGGCAAGGAGGGGCTGCTTGCGGCGGCAAAGCGCAACTCCACCGCTGAGGAGACCTTGTTGACATGTTGTCCCCCCGGGCCGGACGACCGGGTAAAGACTTCGGTCAGTTCCCAATCCTGGAGGGCAATCGTATCGGATATCCGCAGCATGGGGGAAGCATAGTCCTGCAGGGGCGATGTTGCGAGAGCGTTTGGTGCTGTGCCAGTAGATTGAGTATTTTTGCCAAGATGATGGGGCGGGGCTTTGGAGCAGCACGTGGGGGGCGCCCGAGCGGGCGGGAAACGTCGGGCTGGCGGTGAATGGCCTGCTCTATGCGCGTAGCATCTGCCAGCGGTGCCCGGGCGGCCCCTTCGGAACGTCCGGTTCGCTGTCTTTGTACGGGGCAGGCATCATGCGGGCCGGGCATAAAAAGACGCGCATCAACAAGGCAGGCATCAAAAAGGGCCGCCTGTGGTGAGGCGGCCCTTCGAGTATCTTGGAGGTGGGGTCGGTCAGGTGGTATATTGACCTACCGCACGGACGGCACATCTGCGCCAAGGTCTGCCTTAACGGCGCGCCCTCCGTGTTGTCCCGACACCTCTCTCCAGCTCAACTCTCGACACTGGATCACCTCCTTTCAATTGTTGCGTTCGACATCAGCGTGCCACATTGAGCCTACAAGTCAATGGGGTTGTGATCCGGCCACCTACAATATGGAGGTTGTCAGCACCTTATCTGCACAAAATATAGGCAATCGCTTTCAGGCGGCTCTGAAACCGCCTGAAAGCTGCGCATTACAGCGATTGCGCCGGGTTGAAGCGCATCACGATGAACCGGAAGGGGATCAAGGCGATCAGGGCCATGGACAGTTTCACCATCCAGTCTGCGACCGCGAGGCTTACCCAGAGCGGCGCGTCGGGGCCGCCCAACAGGAAGGGAACCGATTCCCATGCCCAATTGATCTCGGCATCTGCTGCGGGGCCGAAGAATGTGATCGATGCAGAGAAGGCGATGGTGAAGAACAGCGCCGTATCGAGAGCGGAGCCGATGATCGTTGAGATCAGCGGTGCGCGCCACCAGCTGCCTTCTTTGAAGCGATTGAAGATCGCCACGTCGACCAGTTGGGCCACAAGGAAAGCGGTTCCGGAGGCCACGGCCACGCGCAAGGCCACGGCAGCGTAGGTGTAGCCGTCCCCCTGCAAGGTGATCTGCGTGCCCACAAGCGAGCAGAACACACCGACGATAAAGCCGATCAGCACCACTTGCCGCGCTTGGCGCGGGCCGTAGAGGCGGTTCATCAGGTCAGTGACGAGGAAGGCCAGAGGATAGGTGAATGCCCCCCAGGTCAGGAGGCCGTCAAGCAGCAGGAACTGCACAAGGATGTTGGAGGCGACGACGATCGCCGCCATGGCGAGAATTCCGGGAAGTGCGGAGCGTGTCATGTTTTCTATGCCCGTTTTTACAAGGTTGCGGCGACTTGGCCCCGAATGGGGCGAGCGGTCTGTCCGTTTGAGCGGACCGGGCGCGCAATATCGGCTGATTTGCCCCGTGGCAAGGGGCTAGCGCAACGTCACTTCGACAATTTCGCCCCGCTGGAAGGGCAGGTGATTGTCATCTGCGACCATCAGCAAGCGCAGGGCGTCAGCCCTGTCGCGCCATACGGAAAGGCCTTCCAGATTGCCGTGCCTGCCTGGTGGCGACAGGTAGAGGACGCTCCCCTTCAGGGGCGCGTCCGATTGAGGGTGATCGAGGGAAAAGCGGCGGACGCGGCTCATGAAACCGCCGAGCGTGATCCCGCGTTCGAGCAGATACAGCGCCCCGTCGGGCCCGATATCTGCCCCTGTCATGCGCCAACGCCCTTTGCGTGCAATCTTGAGCATGGGGGCCCAGGTGCCCTGAGGTGGCTGGGCCCAAAGCGTGTAGGGCCCACGCATGGGGAAGGGCCGTTCGGGCAGGGTGTAAAGGGTGCCGCTGGCATCCTGTGCCAAAGCTTCCGGGCCAACATTGCTGCCGATTGGAAAGCCCGTTTGCAGGGCTGACAGGGGCGCGACAGCATCTGTTGCGGTGACGTGAAACAACAGGGGCGGGCGCTCAAATTGGACGAACGCGCCCCCGTCCGGGGCGAGAGCCAGCCCTTCAGCGTCGCGATAGGTGGTATCTGTGGGCGAGACATCGGCCGATTCAATCGGGGCTATGAGATATCCGAAAGGCTGCAGAGACAGGCTCTCGATGGTGTCGTCGTCCTTCCTTGCGATCGCAACACGGGCAAGAAAGCTGCCATCATTGAGGATCCAGCCTTGCCGTCCTGTTGCGTCGACATCGATGGCGGACCAGCCGCCGAACCGGGGCATGTCGGCCTCAAAAGTCACTACTTGGACGCCCTTTGGAAGGGAGACACGATTGAAAACCTGCACAGCAATAACGACAGCGCAGGCGAGCAACAGGAACGGCAGCCAACGCCGACCGCGTTTCAGTGTTTGGAACATTGGGTTTGCCTAGTCCGCTGTGAGTACGCTCTGGCAGCGGCTGGGAAGATCCGCCATGACATAATCACGCGCACCGCGCTTGCGTGGCGCAGGTTTGGCGGGTGTGGCTGAGGGCTTTGGCGGGTCAAGAAAGTCAGTGACCCACCACTGGAGCGTGGCATCGCATCCGTCCCCCCCCTTGGAAAGTTGCCGGACTGTGGGCTTCTGCGTGACGCAGTCGGAGTTGCCTGCCGGGCATTTCAGCCGCACGTGAAAATGATAGTGATGGCCCGATAGCGGCCGGATCTTGCGCAGCCATTTCCGATCCCGTCGGGTCGCGGTCTGGCACATCTCCAATTTCACTGGGGGCGTCACAAAGATACGGTCCACGCGCGGGTCTTGGGCGGCATGACGCAGGATGGCAGCATGCTGAGCCGTGTAATTGCCATTGACCCTGCGTTGATCGCTGGAACGAACTGAGATCGAGGACAGGTTCTCGCGTGCGCGCCGCGTGAGATCCAGCCGGTTGGCGGGCAGCATCCAGAAATCCACGTCTAGTCCGGTTTGGTGGGATTGGTGTCCAGACAGCATCGGCCCTCCGCGGGGCTGGGCGATATCGCCCACATAAAGGCCCTTCCACCCCGGCAGTGTCGCGGCAAAGGCAGAGAGGTCTTTGATGAAGGAGATCGTTTCGGGATGGCCCCAGTTGCGGTTTCGGCTGAGGCGCATCGCCTGCCAAGTGGGACCGGTCTGTGCCAGGGGCACCAGCCCTGCGGCACAGCCTTTGGCATAGCTGCCAATGGCGGCGGGGGCCATAGGGGCGGCGCTGCGTTTTGCGCCGAACAGTTGGTTGGCCTTGGTTTCTGACTGCGCTGCGGGGGCAACGATGCCAAGGGTCACGGCGATCACGGCGGACAGGACGGCGCGCTTCATTCTGCAGCCTCCGCGACCGGAGCGGCGGGCCTGTTGCCTTCCGGATCAACCCACCACAGCAGAACCAACCCGATCAAAAGCAGCACCACGACAGGCGCAATGCCCGCCTGCTGGCTGCCTGTGATGTCTGTCGTCAGGCCAATCGTCAGAGGTGCCACAAAGGAAGTGGCCTTGCCCGCCAGCGCATAGAGGCCAAAACTTTCGGTGATCCGAGTTGGATCCGCTTGGCGCACCAGCATGGTCCGGCTGGCAGATTGCAACACACCACCGGCGGCTCCGATCCCTGCGCCCATGGCATAAAACGCGATGGAGGGCAGTGCAGAGCCTTCCGCAACGGACATGCCAAAGACAGATGTCGGCGAGATATAGATGACCCCAAGGGAGATCAGGGCCAAAGCAGCGACGCTTATGGTGATCACTGGTTTGGGGCCATAACGGGTGTCTGCCTTGCCGCCCAGCCACGCGAAAAGCGCCCCCGTCACCGCGGCAAGAATGCCAAAGATACCCACGTCGACGGTTTCCCATCCCAACACGCCAGCGGCGTAGATCCCACCAAAGACATACATTCCGTTCAGCGCGTCGCGATAGAACATGGAAGAGCCGAGATAGGCAAAGAGCGATTGGTTCGATGGCAGCCGCTTCAACGAAACTTTCAGTGCAGGCCAAGCCCCCGCCACGGCTTGTCCGATGGGCAGAGCATCGGGGCGTTTTTTCTCACGCACCCAAAGGAAGAACGGGATCATGAAAACCACATACCAAAGCGCGGTGAGGGGCCCCACTGCACGGGTGCCCTCGCGCGCTTCGGCATCGAGCCCGAAAATCGGATCAAGCCCGATCAGGGTTTTGCCGGTTGTGGCGCTTTCCGCAAACAGGGTGAGCATCACCACAAGTGACAGCACGCCGCCGCAATAGCCAAACGCCCAACCCGAGCCCGAAATTTTGCCAATTTCATCGCGGGTGCCAAGGTCTGGCAGCATGGCATTGGTGAAGATCGTCGCCATTTCCATGCCGATCAGGCCGAGCGCAAAGAACGCCATTACCCAGAACAGGTTCAGGCTGTCCGGGCTGGCGATCCATAGCCCCGCCGCGCCAACCACATAGAAGATTGAGAACAGCCAGATGAACCCCATGCGCCCGCCGGAACGATCCGCAATCGCTCCCAGAAAGGGGGCAGAGACTGCGATCAGCAATCCGGCGGCCGCCACCCCGTACCCCCATGTCGCCTGCGCTTTCGTCCCATCGCCCAGAACTTCGGTGATGTAGGGGCCAAAGATGAACGTCAGGAGCAAGGTGTTGTAGGGCTGGCTCGCCCAGTCAAAGAAAAACCATCCCCAAATTTTCTTGTTCACGTGCCTGTACCTGTCAGCGGTTTGTTATGGTGCCAGTTTTGCCCGGTCGCTGAGGGGTTGGCTAGGAAAACCATACCCAAAATGGGATGACCTGCACGTCAGGTGCGCTAGTTTTTGTGCGGAATTGCGCTGCTTTCTGGCATTGATCGCCGCAAGAGTGCGCAGATCGATGAGTGCGCATCTGAGATAGGGCGTAGCGTAACGATGGCATCTGCCTGCCGCTCACGGCAAAAGAGGCCCAGAATTGAGAGGAGAAGGCACCATGGACGACATCGTCATTCTCAGCGGCGCACGGACCGCGATCGGCACCTTTGGCGGAAGCCTTGCAGGGACAGAGGCAATCACCCTTGGGGCAACCGTTGCGAAGGCCGCTTTGGAGCGGGCAGGTGTGGAAGGTGGCCAGATTGGCCATGTCAGCTATGGCCACGTGATCAACACCGGTCCGCGTGACATGTATTTGTCGCGCGCTGCGGCGATGGAGGCGGGCATTCCCGACAGTACCCCGGCGATGAATGTGAACCGTCTCTGCGGGTCTGGCGTACAGGCCATTGTCTCGACGGTGCAGTCCCTGGCGATGGGGGATGCGGATTTCGGCCTTGCCGGCGGGGCGGAAAGCATGAGCCGCGCGCCGCATATCCTGAGCTCGGCCCGTTTTGGCCAGAAGATGGGCGATACGGCTGCGGTCGATATGATGATTGGCGCGCTGCACTGCCCCTTTGGCACCGGCCATATGGGCGTGACCGCCGAGAATGTCGCTCAGGAGCATGACGTCAGCCGCGCGCAGATGGACAGCTTTGCCCTCGAGAGCCAGACACGTGCAGCCGCCGCAATCGAGGCCGGGTACTTCGCCAGCCAGATTGTGCCTGTCGATGTAAAGGTGCGCCGCGAGATGGTGCCTTTCGACACCGATGAACATCCCAAATCCACCTCCATGGAAAAGCTGGCGGGCCTGCCCCCCGCCTTCCAGAAGGAGGGCCGGGTGACTGCGGGCAATGCCAGCGGGATTAATGATGGGGCGGCTGCCCTTGTTCTGGCCCGGGCCGATGCGGCTGAGGCTGCCGGGCTCAAGCCCCGGGCCCGCGTGCTGGGCTATGCCCATGCCGGGGTGCGCCCTGAGGTGATGGGAATTGGGCCCGTGCCAGCCGTGGAGAAGCTGTTGGCGCGCACGGGTCTGACGGTCGAAGACTTTGATGTGGTCGAATCCAACGAGGCTTTTGCGGCTCAGGCGCTTGCCGTGAACAAAGGGCTCGGCCTTGATGCTGCCAAGGTGAACCCGAATGGCGGGGCCATTGCTTTGGGCCATCCGGTCGGCGCAACCGGCGCTATCATCACCGTGAAGGCGCTGCATGAGCTGGAGCGTACAGGCGGGCGTAAGGGCCTGATCACCATGTGCATCGGTGGCGGGCAGGGCATCGCAATCGCGATCGAGCGGATCGACTGATCCCGCTTCAGACGTTCCCTTCCAGAATAAATGCCAACGGGGCTCCGCATCTTTGCGGGGCCCTTTTGCGTTTGGGCTGCACATTGAAAAGAAGCGGCACGCGTCTGAGGTGCGGACACTTAAAATTCGGTCATGTTTGTTAACCGGGTCTTCACGTCGAGGCGGCAGCTTATCGGGCGTATGGGCGTCAGAAGGGGCCGCCCAGTGAGACATGAGAGTGCCTGATCGCCGTGCCAAGAGCATCTGAAAGTTTGGGATATCCTGATCGATGAGCCTGATGGACAAGCTTGCCTCTGAACGCAGGGCCCGTTTGGCTGCGGAAAGGATGCTGGCGCTCAAAAGCCGTGAACTCTTTGATGCCAACAGGAAGCTGGCGGTGCAGGCCAAGGCGCTTTCCGTCAAGGTGGCCGAGCAGGAGGTGGACCTGAGGGCCGTGCGGGGCGAGGCGGAAGAGTTTCGCCATGCGTCCGATCTTGCGCAGGAAAACCTGCGAAAGGCCGAAACCCTCATCACCGCCGCGCAGGACAGGTTTGGCAATGCCATTGAAGCTGTCACCGATGGGATCGCGCTGTTTGATGCGTCAGACGCGCTGGTCATGGGAAACCGCGCCTGGTTTGCCCTGTTTGATGAGCTGTCCGACATTGCCCCCGGCACCAGCTACACAAAGATCCTGACGCTTGGGGCTGAGGAAGGCATTTTTGATATCGGCGGCATGTCCCCGGCCGAATGGATTGGCAGAATGCTGGACCGGTGGGATGGCGAGATCATCCCGGACATTACGCTCAGCCTGTGGAATGGCCGGCACTACCAGATCAGTGATCGCCGCGTCGCCAATGGGGATCGTATTTCCCTTATGGTTGACATCACTGACCGGATTGAGCGCGAAGAAGAGCTGGAAGCTGCCCGCAATCGCGCCGAGACCGCCGCACGCGCCAAGGCGGCCTTCCTTGCCAATATGAGCCACGAGTTGCGGACGCCTATGAACGGTGTTGTTGGCATGGCAGATCTTCTGGCCGAAAGCGATATCGGCTCCGAAGAGCGGCTCTATGTGGATACGATCCGCAGCTCGGGCCAGGCCTTGCTCAATATCATCAATGACGTGCTCGATTTCTCAAAGCTTGAATCCGCCAAGATGAGCTTGGTGGCCGAACCCTTCGACCTTGAGCGCTTGATCCATGAAGTGCTCACGCTCATGCAGCCCACCGCGCGCGACAAGGATCTGGAACTGGTGTTTGACTACGATCTGTTCCTGCCCACGCGCCTTGTTGGCGATCCCGGACGGATCCGGCAGGTGCTGACCAACCTGATCGGAAATGCGATCAAGTTCACGCAGGAAGGCCATGTCCTGATCCGCATTGTCGGTGTGCAGGATGAGGCGTCGAACACCGTGCAATTGCACATGGCGGTAGAAGATACGGGCATTGGCATTCCCGAAGAAAAGCTGGAAGCGGTGTTCAGCGAGTTCACGCAGGTCGAGAATCAACGCAATCGCGCCTTCGACGGGACAGGGCTTGGCCTGTCGATCACCCGCGAACTGGTCCGGCTGATGGGGGGCGAGATCTGGGTGCAATCCGAAGAGGGGCGCGGCTCGAATTTCGGGTTCCGGCTGTCGCTCCCGCTTGATGGGGCTGCCGCGGGTATGCCCGAAGCTATCGCCCAATCCTTGTCGCATGTCCTGCTGGTGCATTCCGGCCGGCTCGAGGCGGATATTCTGCAGCGCCAGTTGGAGCAGTTGCAATTTCAGGTCACGCTGTGCCGGTCTGGTTCGGATGTGATCCGGGAAGGTGGCACACCATCTGATGCTGATCTGGTGATCGTTGATGAGCGCCTGCAAGATACGGATGGGCCAACGTTGGTTCAAACCCTGCGCGAGACGGGCACCTGTGTGCCCGCCTTGCTGCTGTGTGCGGCGCCGGAAGCGGCAGCCCGTGCAAAGACTGCGCATCTGTTTGCTGGTTTTCTGAACCGGCCCACACGCCGTGATGCGCTGATCGATGCATTGGTGCGTATTTCAAACGACACGACGGATACCGCCGGCAGTGCCCTACTTGAGGCCGCATCGCCGGACGCCAGTCAAGACGAAGCGCAAGTGATAACGGGTGTCGAACCGCATACCAGTGCGTCAGCACAGGAAGCAACAGACGTGGCAGACGCGCCTGCCTTCCTGTCTTCGCGGGGCAGAGCGCGCACCATGGCTGAGAGCTCGGAGCAATCCGAGCAAGCTGGGGCAGCGGCTGGCTCTCGTGATGCAGGCCCCGCGGTGGTTGATGATCACCTCATCGAGGCGGATCTGCATCCAAATCAGCCCCAAGGGGGCACGTTTCAGAGCTTGCGTTCCGGCGGGCAAAGGCAGCCATCGCCAAAGCCCGCAGAAATCCCTTCTACTGCCAAGGCTGCACCAGCGCCTCTGCCGCGCATGCGCGTTTTGGCGGCAGAGGACAATCGCACAAACCAGTTGGTGTTCCGCAAGATGTTGAAGGATCTCGATATCGAGTTGCAGATTGTCGAGAACGGGCGTGCCGCGGTGGAATGTTTTGAAACGTTCCACCCCCATCTCGTGTTCATGGATATTTCCATGCCCTTGCTCGACGGAAAACAGGCAACGCGCCAGATCCGCTGGCGAGAGGCTGAGGGGCTGGATAAGCCGGCTGATTGCCCGGCCCATGTTCCCATCGTGGCGATGACGGCCCATGCCATGGCCGGAGATGCCGAAGCGATCCTCTCTGCGGGCCTTGATCGCTACCTGACCAAACCGCTCAATCGGCCAGACCTCTTTGATGCGGTGGAAAAGGCACGGTCTGAGGCGCTTGCCCCGCCGCAGCCCCGCTCAGCAAGTTCTGCCGCTTAGACCGTTTGGTAGGGTGCAAGACGGGGTGCCCTTAACAGCAGTTGCACCTGGCACAGGAATGCGGCAAGCACCGAGAATGACAAAGAAAAGCACTATGCCGGGCCGGGGATTCAAGCCCCGTGCCCTCGGAGAGATTGCCATCCGCGTGGCTGATATGGCGCGGATGGCTGATTTTTATGAGACTGTCCTAGGTCTGGAGCGGCTGCGGGGCACAGACGCGGATCCAATCGTCTTCTTCCGGATTGGGGAAGGGTTTGGCGGGCATACGGCCGTGCTGGCCCTTTTCGCGCAAGATGCTCCCGCAAATCTGGCGCAACATGCGGACGCAACCGGACAGCACAAAGAGAGCCCGGTGACAGGCTTGCATAGCAGCCTGCATCACATTGCCCTGTCTCTGCCGTTCAGGGAACAGGACGCTGTAATGGCTTGGTATGATCGGCAGGGGATCGACTATTCAGTGCAGCATTTCGGCTGGATTGGGTGGCGCGGTGTCTTCACCAAAGACCCCGAAGGGAACACGGTGGAGCTTGTCGCCTATGATCCCGCCATGTTGGACGAAAACGCCCAAACTGGCGCCTAGGCGGCCTTTTCGGCTTCCATCGGGCGGATGAAGACGGGCGATTGCGGGGTGGACCGCTCGGCGTTCCAGACATAGCCGCCCGTATCAAACGCCCGGATGGCGTCGGGATCCGTGATCTGATGCTCGGAAAGGTAGCGCGCCATGGCACCGCGCGCCCGCTTGGCAAAAAAGCTGACGATCTTGGGCCCCTGCGGTTTTTCTTCCATGAACACAGGCGTGACAACGGTCAGGTTCAGGGCCTTGGTGTCGACCGCTCCGAAATATTCCTGGCTGGCGCAGTTTACCAACGTGTCGGTGCCCACGGCCTCAGCCTGCGTGTTCAGGGCCTTGGCGATGCTGTCGCGCCAATAGGAATAGAGGTTGCCCCCCCGGCGCGTCTTGAGCCGTGATCCCATTTCCAGGCGGTAGGGCTGGATGCCATCGCGGGGCGACAGCACCCCGTAGAGCCCGGACAAAATCCGCAGATGCCCATCCGCCCAGCGCCGGGCATCCTCATCCATGGTGGCCATTTCGAGCCCTTGGTAGGTGTCTCCGGCGAAGGCCCATGCGGCGGGGCGGGTGTCGCCTGCGTCAGGCACTTCGGCAAAATCGCGGAAGCGTTGCTGGTTCAGCTTTGCCAGATCGTCTGAGATATGCATCAGATCCTGCAATGCCTGGCGCGAAAGCCGGCCGGCCGTGCGCGACAGGCGTGCGGCATCCTCTGGCCACAGCGGGTCCGTCACATCGATGCCCGGGACGTCTGCCCAATCCAGCCGTTTCGCGGGTGAAATTACGCTGAGCATCGCTGTCCCTCCGGTTTTCGTGCGCGCACTTGCGATAAGATATGGCGCAGGGTTCGGGGTGCAAGCACGATCAGGAGGCCTGCGCGAGGATATCGAGGAAGCGCGCGCCAAAACGTTCTGTGCGGCGGTCGTCCATGCCGGGGATTCGGGCCAGTTCCGGCAGGCTGGCCGGGCGGCGTTCCGCGATCTGGCGCAGGGAGGAGCGTTTGCAATCCATCGGCTTCAGGGTGCCGCAATCGCCGCGCGCCAGTTCCCGGACAGCGTCTTCCAACTGGTCGTAGAGGGCACCGGCATCGCGCCCTGCCAGCGCTCTGCGCGTGGGGTGCACAGGGGCGGGCGCGGCGCCTGTGATCACCTCCATGAAGGCCGCGCCATAGCGTTCCAACTTGGCAGCTCCCACCCCGTTGACCTGTGCCATTTCATCCAGCGTAGAGGGCCGGTTCTGCGCCATTTCGATCAGTGTCCGGTCATTGAACACCATGTAGGCGGGCAGGCCCGCAGCCTCGGCCAAGGCCCGGCGCTTGGCTTTCAGGGCAGACAGCAGCGGCGCGTCTTCTTCGCTCACCAGCATCTTTACTGCGGGGCGGTTGCGTTCCTTGGCAACCGTGTCTGCGCGCAAAGTGATGCTCTGCTCGCCCCGCAATATGGGGCGGGCAGCGTGGGTCATGCGGAAGGCTCCGTGGCGTTCTGGATCAGGGCGGATCAGATCATGCCCGGCCATCTGGCGGAAAATGGCAGCCCATTGCGGGCGGCTCCATTGCTTGCCCACCCCGTAGGTGGGCAGCGCGTCGTGGCCTCTTTGGCGGATCTTGTCCGTGTCGGCCCCGAGCAGGATGTCCGTCAGATGTCCGGCGCCGAAATACTCACCCGTGCGCAGGATGGCAGACAGCGCCATGCGCACCGGTGTGGTGCCGTCAAAGGTTTCGGCGGGCGTGTCGCACAAATCGCAATTGCCGCAAGGCTCTGACAGGGTTTCGCCGAAATAGGCCAGCAGGGCCCGGCGCCGACAATCGAGGGCCTCGGCCAGACCCAACAGGGCGTTCAGGCGCCCATGATCGGCGCCCTTGCGCTCGGGCGGGGCCAGCCCTTCATCGATCTGGCTGCGGCGCAGGCGAATGTCATCTGGGCCAAACAGCGTCAGGGTTTCGGCGGCTGCGCCATCGCGACCTGCCCGCCCGATCTCCTGGTAATAGGCCTCGATCGACTTGGGCAGATCCGCATGCGCCACCCAGCGGATATCGGGCTTGTCCACGCCCATGCCGAACGCCACGGTCGCCACAACGATCAGGCCGTCATCGCGTGCGAACCGGCTTTCTACCCCGCGCCGCGCCTCGGCTTCCATTCCGCCGTGATAGGCCACGGCCGGGTGCCCCTCTGCGGCTAGGGCGGCGGCGAGGCTTTCGGTTTTGTTGCGGGTGCCGCAATAGACAATCCCCGAGCGGCCCTTGCGCTGGGCGGCAAAGCTCAGGATCTGGCGGCGCGGCTGGTTTTTCGGGGCAAAAGCCAGATGCAGGTTGGGTCTGTCGAACCCGCGCAGGAAGATGCGCGGCGCCGCCCCCGGAAAGAGCCGCGCGCAGATTTCTTCGCGGGTTTCGGCGTCTGCAGTGGCGGTGAAGGCCGCCACGGGGACGCCCAGCATCTCGCGCAAGCGCCCGATATGGAGGTAATCCGGGCGGAAATCATGCCCCCACTGGCTGACGCAATGGGCCTCGTCCACAGCGATCAGTGACACGCCAATGCGGCGCAGCATGTTCTGGGTGCCCGCGCCCGCCAGACGTTCAGGCGCCATGTAGAGCAGCTTCAAAGCCCCCGCATCCAGCGCCTGGAACACCTCTTCGGTTTCCTCCTCGGTGTTCCCGGAGGTTAGCGCACCGGCGGCAACCCCGGCCTCGCGCAGGCCCCGCACTTGGTCACGCATCAGGGCAATCAGCGGAGATATGACAACCGTGACGCCGTCCCGGCACAGGGCAGGCAATTGGAAGCACAGGGATTTTCCGCCCCCTGTCGGCATGATGGCCAACGTGTCTTGGCCCGCAGTGACCGCTTGCACGATCTCTTCCTGTCCCGGACGGAACGCGTCGAATCCAAAGACGTTGGACAGAAGGTCTGCCGGCTGAGACATGGGCGCTACGAAGGGCTGGGGCGGGTTAGGCCCACTGTCTCACAGCGCGAATCGGGGGGCAAGATCAGCCCAGCAGGATACTCGGCAAAATGATGTCGCGCAGGGCAATGATTATGACAAATGCCACAAGCGGGGCCAGATCAAGGGGACGCGTGTCGGGCAGAATGGCGCGAATGGGTTGGTAGATCGGCTCCAGCAGCCGGTTCAGACCTGTCCAGATGCCGTTCACGGTGGGCTGGTTGTAGTTCAGCACTCCGAAATTCAGAAGCCACGACATGATGATGTGCACGATCATGATAAAGAATACGACGCCCAGGACGAGGTCCAGAAGCTGGTAGAGCATGGTCATGATCGCGGGTCTCCTTGTGGTTGCAGCCCAACAGGTAGGCGCGGAGGCGGCGCAGTGCAAGTGCAAGCAGCAGCAACTGTACACAGCCCGGGTCAGGCAAGGCTGACCCGGGGTTTCGCTTGACCCGCCCCAACCATGCTGTGATCAGGGGCTTCGTTTAATCGGAGCTTTGAGATGTACCCTTTCATCCGAATGATCTGGCATATGGCCAAGTCGCGCAGGCAGGCACGGCTGCCCTTGCTGGGCACGCATCACTCGCAGCATATCTGCATGCCCTGGGACATTGATTTCTGGATGGAGCTGAACAACGGGCGCACGCTGACGCTTTACGATCTTGGGCGTTTGCCCTTGGCGCAGCGGATCGGTCTGGTGGATCTTTTGCGCGAACATAAATGGGGCCTGACAGTGGCTGGCTCCATGGTGCGCTACCGTCGCCGCATTCGCCCGTTTGCCCGTTTTCAGATGCGGTCACGCTGCATCGGTTGGGATCAGCGTTTCGTTTATGTCGATCAATCCATGTGGCGCGGCGAGGAGTGCTGCGGGCAGGCGATCTTCCGTCTTGCTGTCACGGATGCCAACGGGATCGTGCCGACTGCGAAGGTCGCCGCGGCCTATGACCCGGAGGTGCAAACGCCTGACTTGCCCGGCTGGGTGCAAACTTGGCTGGCCGCCGAGGATGACCGGCCTTGGCCGCCAGAGGGGCCCGGCCCCACTGCCACGTAACGCCACTGATCGACGGTTTGGCAGGGGGGCTGAGCGCGCCTGCGGCGTTTACTGCAGATCAGAGAACGCCGCCGCAAGCCGGGTGCCCATCGCCTCCACATGGGCGGTCGGCATGGCGATATTAAAACGGTGAAAGCTCTCTCCGCCCGTGCCAAACCAGTCACCCGGCGCGGTGCCCAACTTGGCGTCACCGTGCACCCTGCGCAGAATTTCAGCGGACTCCATGCCGGTGCCTGAGAAATCCACCCAAGGCAGGAAGGTGGATTGCAGGCGCATGGATTTGACGCCTGGGATCGCATTAACAGCCGTATCAAAAATGTCGCGCATGCGGGTCAGGTGCGCCATCTGCGCGGCCAGCCACTCATTGCCCTGCGGGGTGTAGGCCGCTGCCGTAGCCGTGATGCCCATGACTGTGGGGTCGTAGTTCAGCGCTGTCAGCCGCTGCACGACGCGCGCCCGCAAATCGGCATCCGGGATGATCATCTGACCGACGCGCATCCCTGCAAGGTTGAAGGTTTTGGAGGCCGCAAAAAGAGTGATCGTGCGGTGCCGGAATTCCGGGGCTGCGATGTCCATCGGGATATGGGGCGTGCCGTCATATTGCAGGTCACAATGCACCTCATCCGAAACAAGGATCAGATTGTGCTCTTCCGCAAAAGCGGCCACGCGGCGCAATTCCTCCCGGCTCCAGATCCGGCCAGAGGGGTTTTGCGGCGAACAGAACAGCAGGATGCGGGTATCCGGGGTCAGAGCCTGTGCGGCGGCTTCAAAATCCAATTCGTAGCGGCCTTCGGTCAGCACCATGGGCAATTCCACCGGGGTGCGGCCGGCCCGCTCTGTTTTGAAACGGAACTCGTGATAGACCGGCGTGAAGTAGGCCACGCCCTCGCCGGGCTCTGACCAAAGATCAATGGTTGTCGCGATGGCGTGGCCGAGGCCTTGGGTCGAGACGACCCAATCCGGATCAACCGTCCAGCCGTGGCGGTGTGACATCCACCAGCACAGGCTGTCGAGATATCCGGCCTTGTCGTAGCCATACCCGAAAACACCCATATCGACACTTTTGCGCACGGCCTCCACAACGCACGGAGCGGTCGGGTAGTCGGAATCAGCGACCGCCATGGCGATGCCATCGGCCGGGTCGATCCCGAAACGGTCTTCGAGGGTTACCCATTTGGAGTTGTTCGCGGCTGCCATGGGCAGGATGGTGTCGAAACGCATGGTTGCTCCTGTTGTTGTGCGCGGGAAGCTAGTCGATGGTGCGCTGGGTGCAACCCCACCGGTGCTTGCGGGAACCGTTCCGGGCCGTTACATCCCCTGCCATGAAACGGCCGATCCTGATCCACCCCGACCCGCGCCTGAAAAAAACGGCACAAGATGTCACCGACCTGTCGGACGAATTGCGCACGCTTGCCGCCGATATGCTGGAAACCATGTATGCCGCGCCCGGTATTGGCCTTGCGGCCCCCCAGATCGGCATTGGCACACGGTTGATCACCCTCGACTGTGACAAGGAAGAGGGCACCACAGGGCGCCCACTGACCATGTTCAACCCGCAGGTGGTGGCCCAGTCTGATACGTTGTCCACCTACGAGGAGGGCTGCTTGTCGATCCCGGAGGTCTACGCTGATGTGGAACGCCCCGCCGAGGTGACCGTGCGCTGGATAGACCTCAACGGTGCCGCGCAGGAAGAAACCTTTGACGGTCTGTGGGCAACCTGTGTCCAGCACGAGATCGATCACCTCGATGGCAAGCTGTTTATCGACTACCTCAAGCCGCTGAAACGGCAGATGATCACGCGCAAGATGCAAAAGCTCAAGCGCGAGCGTGCGCGCGACAAAGTGTGAGGTGGGAATGGCACCTGCAGATGAAATCGTCATCTACCCAAACGATGTGCTGCGGCAGGTATGTGCTCCGATCGGCAACGCTGATGCGGAGACTGTGGCCCTTGCAGAGCGTATGCTGGAACTCATGTATGCCTCCCCCGGGCGCGGCTTGGCGGGCCCCCAGGTCGGTGTGCCGCGGCGCCTTTTTGTGATGGATGCAAGCTGGAAGGTAGACGCCCCCAGCCCCGAAATCTGCATCGATCCCGAATTGGTCTGGTCCAGCCCCGAGACCTGCGTGATGCAGGAGGGCTGCCTGTCCTTGCCCGATCAGCCGCGCAGCATCTCGCGTCCCGTTCAGGTGCGCATGGTTTGGACGGATGCCACCGGCAACCGCGCTGAGCATCTTCTGGAGGGCGTCCGGGCCCGGATCGCCCAGCACGAGCTTGACCATCTCGACGGTGTGCTGATCCTCGATCATCCTGCGGCTGCGGCGCCGTCGGAATAACCCGATGACAGTGCGCAAGATCATCCGATTTCCCGACAAGCGTCTGAAGCAGGCCTGCGTCGAGGTTGGCCCGATTGGGGCGGATATCGCGGCGATCTGGCAGGATCTGGATGATACCAACATGTCCCTGGCCGGGAATGTTGGCCTGTCTGCCCCCCAGATCGGCGTGTTGCTGCGCCTGTGCGTGGTGGATGGCTCCGAGACCCGCGATCAGGTGGTGCGCATGGCAGACCCGGTGCTCAGGCCGATCGTGTCAGAGGGCACTTTCTGGAGCGCAGAAGGCAGCCCCTGCCTTCCCGGCGTCATGGAGCACGTGGAGCGCAACAGCCGGGTGGAAGCTGAATACACCGATGAAACAGGCCAGCGCGTGACGCGGATCTTCGATGGGCTCTGGGCGGCCTCGGTTCAACATCAGGTGGATCACATGAACGGCAAACTCTTCATCGACAAGCTGAGCCGCGTGAAGCGGGATATGGCGGTGCGCAAGGTCACCAAGCGCACACCGAAGGGTCGCGTCTGATGCGGGTTGTTTTCATGGGAACGCCGGATTTTTCGGTTCCGGCCCTGGATGCTCTGGTGGCGGCGGGCCATGAGCTGTGCTGTGTCTACACCCAGCCGCCGCGCCCTGCCGGACGGGGCAAGAAGGACAGGCCCAGCCCCGTGCATCTGCGGGCCGAGGCGCTTGGCATTCCCGTGCGCCACCCGGCGCGTCTGCGCGATCCCGTGGATCAGGCGGAGTTTGCGGCCCTGCAAGCAGACGTGGCGGTTGTTGTGGCCTATGGGTTGATCCTGCCGCAGCCTGTGCTGGATGCCCCGCGTCTGGGCTGCCTGAACATCCACGCTTCGTTGCTGCCGCGTTGGCGCGGGGCAGCGCCGATCCACCGGGCCATCATGGCGGGCGATACGGAAACAGGTGTTTGCATCATGCAGATGGAAGCGGGGCTGGATACGGGCCCCGTCCTTTTGCGCTTGTCGCTGCCAATCTCTCCGCAAGACACGACAGGTGCTCTGCACGACAGGCTTTCGGCTCTGGGGGCCGCAGGCATCACGCAGGCGCTCAGCCAACTGGACAGCCTCGCGCCTGACCCCCAGCCAGATGTCGGCGTGACCTATGCCGAGAAGATCGACAAGGCAGAGGCGCAGGTGGATTGGACACGGTCTGCCGTCGAAATTGACCGCCAAATCCGGGGTCTGTCGCCGTTTCCCGGCGCCTGGACAATGGCCGGTGACACCCGCATCAAGCTGCTTTCAAGCCGTGTTGTGGCAGGGTCAGGCGCGCCCGGAGCGGTTTTGCAGGGCCTCACGATTGCCTGTGGAGACGGGGCGGTTGAGATCCTGCGCGCCCAGCGTCCCGGCAAAAAGGCGGCCGAGGCAGAGATATTTCTCAATGGCTTTGCCCTGCCAACCCATCTTGGGGGGTGACCCTGCCCTGAAAGATCAGGCGGTGAAGACGTTCTCGCCGCCCACCCAGGTGCCCCGCACTTTGCCTTGCAAGCGTTGACCGTCGAAGGGCGTGTTTTTGGATTTTGAGCGCAGGGTGAACCGGTCCAGCACGAAGGGGGCGTGGGCGTCAAAGAGAATGAGATCGGCCGGTGCGCCGGCCTGCATCTGCCCGCCGGGCAGGCCCAGACGCTGTGCCGGGCGCAGGGACATGGCCCGGAAAAGAATGTTCAGCGACACGCCGCCCGCATGGTACAGGCGCAACGCTGCGGGCAGCAGGGTTTCCAGCCCGACAGCGCCTGAGGCCGCTTCCTCGAAGGGCAGGCGCTTGCTTTCCTCATCCTGCGGCGTGTGCATGGACGAAATGATATCGATCACCCCTTCCGAGAGGGCATCGACGATGGCCCGCCGGTCGTCTTCATCGCGCAGGGGCGGTTTGACCTTGAAGAAGGTTCGATATTCGCCCACGTCCAGCGCATTCAGTGTCAGATGATGGATCGAGGTGCCCGCTGTCACATCCAGCCCGTTGTCGCGGGCGCGGCGCAGAACCGGTAGGGCTGCTGCCGTGGTAATCTGATCGGCGTGATAGGATGCGCCCGTCAGCTCCACCAGAGCAATATCCCGTTCGAGGCCCATGCGCTCGGCCAGGGGCGAGACCCCTGCCAGCCCCTTCAGGGTGGCAAACTTGCCGGAGGTCGCTGCGGCACCGGCGCTGAGGCCTTGCTCCTGAGGATGCGCGATGACAAGCGCATCGAGGCTGCGTGCGTAGGTCAGTGCGCGCGAAAGCACTTTGGTATTGGTGCAGACCGCATCCCCATCGGAAAAGGCCACGGCCCCGGCATCCGCCAGAAATCCGATCTCTGTCATTTCCTTGCCGGCACGGGCCTTTGTCAGGGCCGCCATGGGATGCAGGCGCACATCCATCGTTTCGGCCGCGCGGCGGATCACGAATTCCAGCGCTTCGGGCGTATCGACGGGGGGCGTGGTATCGGCACGGGTGATGACGGTGGTAACACCGCCCGCGGCCGCGGCCGCGCCTGCGGTGCGAAAGCTCTCCTTGTGGCGCTCGCCCGGCTCACCGATCTTCACGCCGATATCAACGATCCCCGGCGCAAGGAAATGGCCCGCACAATCCACTCTGTCGGTGCCTTCAGGCGCGGCCAGCGGCCCTTGCGAGACCTCGGCGATGACGTCGCCCCGTGTCAGCACGCAGCCTGCAAATGGCGCATCGCGGTCCGGGTCGATGATCTGTGCGTTTTCAAAGAGCGTGAACATCTTCGCCTCGCTGGATCTTGAGCATGGTTTGGTAGAGCTGCGCGCCCTCCGTCAGGCCTTCAAAGCCGATCGGGCGCATGTAGCTGCCATTCTTTGTGCGCACGCGTTGCGACGCGAAATACAGATCCGAGACAGCTGTGCCCTGTTTGAAACTCAGAGGGGATTGCGCGTTAATCGGCCAACTGCGCAGCTGGCGTCCGATCAAAGGGAAATCTGTTGCGATCAGGGCGCGTTGGTTCGTCAGGCTGTACCACGTCACCTTGGCCGCATAGGCACGCCAGAAGAAAACACCGCCCGCGTTGAACAGCCCGATCACCAGAAAGATCAGCCCAAACATCCAGAAGAGCCCGCCCGCGGCGGCGGCCTGAGTCATCCAGAACACTGAGAAAACGACGAAAATCAAACCCATCACATGATGCATCGGGTGCTTGAATTGGAGCCGCAATTTCGATGAAGGCTGCCCCTGCCAAAGCACTTTTTCGCCCGGGTTCAGGTAGCTGTCCCAGCCTTGGCCGCTCATCCCGCCACCCAGATCATCAGGCCGGTCAGCGCAAAGAGCACCAGCAGTGCAAGCATCGCAAAGCGGCCTGACATGGCCGCATCAGAGGGCTTTTTGTTGGGAAGCGGCGCCCCTTTGGCCGCCTCGGAGGGCAGAGGCGCCATGTCCGGTGCGGGATCGCGCTCGCGGTAGGTTGCGATGTGGCGCAGCGGTGCCTTGGGGGCCAGTTGAGCGTCGCTGCCGGTCAGGGCCGACGAAAATACCAACAGGGCAAAACCTTCCAGCGCATCCAGCATTGCTGCGTCGGGCATTACCTTGTCTTCGGGCATGCCATTCGCGTCAGCCAAATAGCGGGCAAAGCCATACTCCCTCAATTTCTTGAGGTCTGTCAGCTCCAACCCGTTTGGATCGAGCGGGTGCACGCCGAGGCTGTCGCGCACTGGCCAATCCATGCGGCCCTTGCCGTCGGCCGTCATCATCGGAGTGCGTGTCATGAATGCTTCGGCGGCCTGCTTGCTGGGCACATCCAGTGTAAAGACCCAGACCGTGCGCGGATCGGAGGAGCGGAAGCTGAGAGGATCGCGCCCGCTGTTCATGCGCCCTCCCCGCGCAGATTGCGCGCCAGCAGGTCCATCGCGGCCATGCGCACAGCAACGCCCATCTCGACCTGCTCCTGAATGACCGACCGGTTGATGTCGTCTGCGATGACACCGTCGATTTCAACGCCGCGGTTCATGGGCCCGGGATGCATGACGATGGCGTCATCCTTGGCAAAGGACAGCTTCTCTGCATCCAGCCCGAAGCGGTGGTAATATTCGCGCTCAGACGGGATGAACCCGCCATCCATCCGCTCTTTCTGAAGCCGCAGCATCATCACCACGTCGCAGCCCTCGATGCCTTCGCGCATGTCGCCATAGACCTCACAGCCCAACTCGCCAAAGGCGGAGGGCACAAGGGTGGGCGGGCCGACAAGGCGGATGCGGTTTTCCATCTTGTGCAGCAGCAGAATGTTCGAGCGGGCAACGCGGGAATGGGCGATGTCGCCACAGATCGCGATGTTGAGCCGGTGCAGGCGGCCTTTGGCGCGGCGGATCGTCAGCGCATCGAGCAGGGCCTGTGTCGGGTGCTCGTGCCGGCCGTCCCCGGCGTTCAGCACGGCGCAGTTCACCTTTTGGGCCAACAGGTCAACCGCGCCTGAATGGGGGTGGCGCACAACCAGCAGATCCGGGTGCATCGCATTCAGCGTGAGGGCGGTGTCGATCAGGGTTTCCCCTTTCTTGATCGAGCTTGCCTGCATCGCCATGTTCATCACATCTGCGCCAAGCCGTTTGCCCGCCAGTTCGAAACTGGCTTGCGTGCGGGTGGAGTTCTCGAAGAACATGTTGATCTGGGTCAGGCCGGCCAAAGCGTCAGAATGCTTTGCCGAACCGCGATTGAGATCGACGTAGCTGTCTGCCAGGTCGAGCAAGGTGGTGATCTCAACCGGGTGAAGCGGTTCGATCCCCAAAAGATGTCGGGCGCGAAAGGTCATGTGGTCTCCGGGCTCGGATCGCGCATATAACAGGGAAGCCCCCGGGGGCAAGACAGAGATTTTGGGAGCGGCACGTGCAACAGGCCGACATGGACTACGCGGCGATGGTCGCGGCACTGGATTGGCAGTTGGAGCTTGGGGCAGTCGATGCCCTGGCCGAAGCTCCTGTTGATCGCACGCAATTGCCGGAAAAGCAGCCCCCTGTGGAGGACTGGCTGCGTCAGGGCGGCGATAGCGGCCCGGTATCCCAGCCTGCACAGAGCAACGGACAGGGCCATGGGCAGCGCAAGCGACCGGCGGCCACTGCGCCCGCCGGAGCTGGGGCGCCCGCCTTGGTGGCCGCGGAAAGCGCTGCAGACCCGGTGGCGGATGCGCAGCGCGCCGCCGAGGCTGCAGGGGATCTGACCGCTTTGCAGGCCGCGCTTGCAGACTATCCCCATTGCGGGCTGCGCCACGGCGCACGCAACCTCGTGTTTGCCGATGGGCGGGCCGATGCCCGCGTGATGATCCTTGGCGAAGCGCCCGGCGCTGACGAAGACCGTCTTGGCAAGCCGTTCGTGGGCCGTGCGGGCCAATTGCTGGACAAGATGCTGGAAGCGGTCGCCCTCAGACGGGATGCAGATGCGCCGGAAGCCGCTGTATATCTGACCAATGTTCTGCCCTGGCGCCCACCCCAGAACCGCGATCCCAGCCCAGATGAGATCGCGATGCTCAAGCCCTTTGCCGCCCGCCACGTGAGCCTGGTAAAGCCGGATGTGCTGTTGCTCATGGGCAATATCGCCTGTCAGGCCATGCTGGGGCGCAAGGGCATCACCCGCTTGCGGGGGAACTGGGCGGAGGTGCATGGCATCCCGACACTTCCGATGTTTCACCCGTCCTACCTGCTGCGCAACCCGGCCATGAAACGCCATGCCTGGGCAGATTTGCTTGCGCTCAAGGCACGGCTGGGCAGCGGGTAGCCGGGCAGCACGCCTTCACAGGCCGCCCCCTTGCCACGGATTGGTCTTTGCGGCAGGGACAACGGGCCAGCAGGATGACAGGCCAGCAACAGGAGGGCGCCCATGTCGCGCATCGACGAAAGCAAGGATTTCATCGCGATCAATATCGCTGTCCTCACGGTGTCTGACACGCGCGGCCTGTCCGAAGACCGGTCTGGCGATGTTCTGGTGGGGCGGATCGCAGATGCAGGCCATGTCTTGGCCGACCGCGCCATTCTGCCCGATGAACGCGGAGCAATCGCCGACAAGTTGCGTCAGTGGATTGCTGATCCCGGAGTCGATGTGATCATCAGCACTGGTGGCACTGGCCTGACCGGGCGGGATGTCACGGTTGAGGCGCACCGCGATGTCTATGAAAAAGAGATCGATGCGTTCGGCACGGTCTTTACCATGGTATCGATGCAGAAAATCGGGACATCTGCCGTGCAATCCCGTGCCACAGCGGGTGTGGCCGGTGGGTCGTACCTCTTTGCGCTGCCGGGATCGCCGGGCGCGTGCAAGGACGCTTGGGATGAAATCCTCAGCAAGCAGCTCGATTATCGGCACCGTCCTTGTAATTTCGTGGAAATCCTGCCCCGGTTGGACGAACACAAGCGCAGAAAGTAGCCCAACGCCGCTCAAAAAATTTGCGCGCCCTGCGACGGAAACGGACGCGTTGTGCGTTTGAGTTTCGCATGTGCGCGCAGGGGCTGTGCTTTTGTTTGCAGACGCAGCAAAGCGCCCTACCTTTCGCCAGACGTTTTTGAGGAAGATGAAGATGCAATTTTTGCGCCGATCACTTGCCGGGCTTTTGCTGTTGTCCGTCACGTTTGGCCTGTTGAGCGTGGCGGGCAGCAGTTTCTACACAGCACTTCAGGAAAGACTGAACAAGGAAGCCTTCTCTCGCCCTGCGCGGGAGCGGGTCTATGCGGTGAATACCCTCGTCGTGGAGGCTGGGCCGGTCACCCCCGTGATCACAGCTTTTGGTGAGGTGCAGGCCCGCAGCACTCTGGATCTGCGCGCGTCTGCGGGCGGGCGGCTGGTCTGGCTGGCTGATGAGATGAAAGAGGGCGCCTTCGTGGAGGCTGGCACGCTGCTGGCACGGATCGATCCGACGGACGCGCAAGCGGCTCTCGATGTGGCGCGCAGTCAGTTGGCCGAAGCGGAGGCCGAACTGCGCGACGCCGAGCGCGCGCTGGATCTGGCCCGTGATGAGCTGATCGCCGCACGCGAGCAGGCGGACCTGCGCAGTGGGGCGCTGATCCGACAGCAGGATTTGCAGCAGCGCGGTGTGGGCACAGCGGCAGCGGTCGAGAACGCGGCGCTCGCCAATGCGTCTGCGGATGCGCAGGTCCTGTCGCGGCGTCAGGCGCTGGCACAGGCAGAAAGCCGGCTTGATCTGGCAGGCACGCGCATGGATCGCCAGCGGATCGCCGTTGCCAATGCCGAGCGCGATGTGGCCGATACCGAAATCCGCACGGCGCTCAGCGGTGTTCTGAATGAGGTGGCTGCGGTGCAGGGCGGGCTGGTGACAGCCAATGAACGTGTGGCCCAGGTTATTGACCCGATGGACCTCGAAGTAGCGTTCCGCTTGTCCACCGCACAATATGGGCGGTTGCTGGATGAGCAGGGTCAACTGCGCAAGGCGCCTGTCGGTGTCATGCTGGATGTTGCAGGGATCGATCTGAACGCCGATGGCCAACTCGATCGGGTTGGGGCGGCTGTTGGAGAAGGCCAGACGGGCCGTCAGGTGTTTGCCCGGATCGGGGATGCTGCCGGCCTGCGTCCCGGCGATTTCGTCACGGTCACCGTCCGCGAACCGCGTCTGGATGATGTTTCGGTGTTGCCCGCGGTTGCGCTTGGCTCTGACAGCAAGGTGCTGGGCGTGGGCGAAGAGGGGCGTCTGACAGCCTACGACGTCGAATTGCTGCGCCGCCAGGGCGACGATGTGGTGGTGCGGGCCGATGCGCTTGTCGGCCAGGAGATCGTGGCCGAGCGCATCCCGCTTTTGGGTGAAGGCGTGAAGGTACGCGTGATCGGTGCCGAGGGTGCGCAGCCTGCCTATTCCGGCGGACGTCCCGGCGGGCCGTCTTCCGGTGGTCAGCAAGGCGGTCGGCCCTCTGCTTCCGCGACCGGTGGTGGCGGGGGCTGGAATGGCTCAACCGGGGGCGCAAGCACTGGTGGTGCCAGCACTGGCGGCGGCGGTGGAAGCGACATGATCGCGCTGTCGGATGACCGGCGCGCGCGCTTGATCGCCTTCGTCGAGGGCAACGGGCGCATGCCTGCCCAAGCCAAAGAACGCATGCTGGCCCAACTGGCCCAGCCCGAGGTGCCCGCACAGGTTATTGCGCGCATCGAAAGCCGCATGGGGGGCTGATAGATGGCTGAGTCTGTAAGCCGTACTGCGGCCGTAGGCAGGGGACTTCTGTCTTATTTCACCCGGCATCGGACGGCCGCAAACCTGCTGCTCGTCTTGATGATCGGCGCGGGCATCTATGCGTTCCCGAACATGCGCGCCCAATTCTTCCCGGATGTTGTCGTCGACGATGTGACGGTTGTGGTGAACTGGGAAGGCGCAGGCGCTGAAGACGTCGATCGCGCGATCGTTCAGCTGATGGAGCCAGCCCTTCTGTCCGTGGAAGGGGCAACGGGCTCATCGGCACGATCCTCAGAAGGCCGCGCCCAGATTCAGCTGGAATTTGAGCCCGGCTGGGATATGGCCCGGGCGACAGATGACGTGGAATCGGCCATGGGGCAGGTCACCAACCTGCCAGAAGGGGCCGATGACCCGGTGATCCGCCGCGGCACATGGCGCGACAGGGTCGCGGATGTCGTCATCGCAGGGCCGGTATCGATGGATGTCTTGGGCCGTTTGGCCGATGAATTCGTCATCCGCCTGTATGATGCGGGTGTGACGCGGGCCACGATTCGCGGCGTTGTGGCACCCCGCGTGCTTGTGGAGGTAACCTCCGCCAACCTCGTTCAGAACGACATCACATTGAGCCAGATCGCCGCGGCCATCCGCGAGGAGGCCGAAGCTGATCCTGCCGGCGATGTGACCGGGGCGAATGCGCGGGTTCGGACCGGCATTGCCAAGCGGTCTCCGGAAGATATTGCGGCCATTGTCTTACGCACCAACGCGGACCGATCCCAGCTGACGATCGGCGATGTTGCAAAGATCGAAGTGGAGGGCATTGATCGCGCGCGCAGCTATTTCCGTGACGAGTTCCCAGCCATCTCGATCCGCATTGATCGATCGCCTGCGGGGGATGCAATCGCGATCCAAAGGGACGTTGAGACAGTTGCCGAGGACATGGAGCTATCGACGCCCCAAGGTGTTGAGATTGACCTGATCCGGACGCGCGCTGACGCCATCGAAGACCGTCTCAACATCCTTGTCGAGAATGGCCTGACTGGCTTGGCGCTGGTGGTAGGTCTGCTGTTCTTGTTCCTGAATGCGCGGACCGCCTTCTGGGTGGCTGCAGGCATTCCTGTGGCGATGTTTGCAGCTATCTTCCTGATGTGGATGGTGGGCATTACGCTGAACATGATCTCGATGTTTGCCATGCTGATCACACTTGGGATCGTGGTGGATGATGCCATCGTTGTGGGCGAGCACGCCGATTTCCGGGCCAAACGCTTGGGCGAAGATCCAAAAACGGCAGCAGAAAACGCGGCCCGTCGGATGGCGCTGCCGGTGTTTGCCGCGACCATCACAACCGTCATCGCCTTCTCGACGCTGACGCTTGTCGAAGGTGGGTTTGGCGATCTGATCGCAGATATTCCTTTTACGGTCTGCGTGGTTTTGATCGCATCGCTGGTCGAATGCTTCTTGATCCTGCCACATCACATGGCCTCATCACTTGCGGCTTCGCAGCGCAAGCTGGCATGGTTTGACTACCCTAGCCACTATGTGAACCGCGGGTTCAACTGGTTCCGCCGGGTGATCTTCCGCCGGTTCATGGCCCTGGTGATCTGGGCACGATACCCGGTGCTGGCGGCCATGATCGTGCTGCTCGCCTCCCAGGTCGCGGTGTTCCTGCGCGGGGATGTGCAATGGCGCTTCTTTGCGGCGCCTGAAGAGGGCAGCGTGTCGGGCAACTTCGCCATGGCGCCCGGGGCTGAGCGCAGTGATACGATTGAGCAGATGCGCGCGCTGCAGACCGCTATTGAGGCGTTGGGCGTGCAGTATGAGGCGGAATACGGGGTCAACCCGGTTGCCTATGCGCTGGCTGAGGTGGGTGGCAACACGGGGCGGCCTCTGGCTGGCGCCGACACCAAAGACCCCGATCTTTTGGGCGGTGTCGCTGTCGAACTGATCGACCCTGACCTGCGCCCCTATTCGTCTGCGAAATTCGTTCGGGATCTGCAGCAGACCGTGGAACGCCATCCGTTGGTGGAAACGCTTTCCTTCCGCCGTTGGGGGCGGGGCCCGGGGGGCTCCAATCTCGATGTGCAGTTCTTCGGCGCAAGCTCTGCAGGGCTCAAGGCCGCTGCGGAGGAGCTGAAGACCGCGCTGGCGCGCTATGGGGAAGTCTCTGCGGTTGAAGACAGCATGGCCTTTGACAAGGACGAGCTTGTGCTTGACCTGACGCCGCAAGGTGCCGCGCTGGGCTTTACCATTGATGGGTTGGGCCGTGTCCTGCGGGACAGGCTGGCGGGCATTGAGGCCGCCACCTTCCCCGTCGGGCCGCGCACCGCGGACATCCGGGTGGCTTTGCCTGAAGATGAGCTGACAGCCGATTTCCTTGAGCGTACGCAGCTGCGCACATCGACCGGCGATTACGTGCCGCTCGCGGATCTCGTCAGGGTCAGCCGGGAAACCGGGTTCTCGACCATCCGGCGCGAAAATGGCCTGCGCGTGATCTCGGTGACGGGTGAAATCTCTGAAGATGATCCGGCTCGCGCCCAAGAGATCACAGATGAATTGGCGCAGATCATCCTGCCCGACATCAGTGAGCGCTTTGGGGTGGAGTTCAAGCAGGCCGGTCTGGCCGAGCAGGAGCGCAGCTTCCTCAAGGATGCCGGGCTGGGCTTTGCGGCCTGTCTCATTGGGATTTACCTGACACTCGCCTGGGTGTTCTCCAGCTGGGTGCGCCCGCTGTTGATCATGGCTGTCATCCCCTTCGGATTGATCGGCACGATCTATGGGCATGTGGAATGGAGCCTGCCCCTGTCGATGTTCACTGTGATCGGCTTGATCGGCATGACAGGCATCATCATCAATGACTCGATTGTGCTGGTGACAACGGTGGATGAGTATTCCCGGGAACGGGGGTTGCTTCCTGCTATTGTCGATGCGGCCTCCGATCGTTTGCGTCCGGTGATGCTGACAACGCTGACCACGGTGATTGGCCTGATGCCGCTGCTCTATGAGCCGTCAAGCCAGGCGCAATTCCTGAAACCAACCGTGATCACGTTGATCTATGGCCTTGGCTTCGGGTTGCTTGTGGTGCTGCTCTTGGTGCCAGCCTTGCTTGCCATGCAATACGACATTCGCCGCCAGGTGACAGCTCTGCGCCGCGCCGTGTCAGAGCCACGTCGGGCAGGGGCAACGGGCCTGTTCACCCTGTTGGCTATTGCGGGCACAGTCGCGATCTTTGCGGCCACGCTTGGGCATTTGCTGGTCATGGGCACGGTCTGGCAGCCGGTGGCAGATCAATTGCCGCAGCCCTTTGCTGCAGGATGGCTGAGCCCGCCTGAGGCCGCGCCGGATTACCGGCCCTCGGCCTGGCCCGCCTTTGGGCTGTTCGTGTTGCTAACCTGTGTGTGGTTGCCGGTGGTGTATATTCTGGCAGGGATCACCCGCCTGCTGCGCCGCCGGCCGACACCAACACCAATGACCCCGGCCGAATAGGCCGGGGCTCCGCCTGCATCGCTGGGCGCGCTGGCCCGCGATGCAGGTATCTTCTTTTCGCTTTAAAGTCTGGTTGTTCCGCTGGGCGAAGGCACAGGGCCGCGATTTAGCCGCCTGCCTTGCAGCCCATGATCTCCACGGCGTCACCGGCCCCGATCACAGTGAACCGCACGGTGCTGCGATCCAGAGCGAAGGGTTTTGCCGATGGCGGCACGAGTTCGGCCTCGGCCTCCAGCAGATTGCCAGAGCGGTTGGTGATCGGTTCTGACACCCAGATTCGCGGGTCGCTGGGCTCGATCACCACCGCTTCATCGCCACCCAGTTGCGGCAGATTTATTGTGGCGCGCAACGCCATGCCGTCCCGGATCGGGCTGACCTCGCAGGTGACCTGCCGCTGGCCGCCACCATCGGCCCTGCGCGGGCGCGTTCTGATCGCATCGTCGATCCGGGCGTCGAAGCGGCCTGCGCCCGCCAACTGTCCGGCGACGGTGATGGTAACGGGAATACAAATGCTTTCGCAGACGCCCATGGCAATCTCTGCCGAAAGGCGCACGGGCTGATTTGGATCGTTTGCCTCGATCTGCAAGGGCAACACCACGGTCCCACTATAGCCGATCGAGCGCATCCCATTGATATCGTGGATTTCAGGACGCGGCCATTGCACGGTGACCCCGGCCAGATTGCGCGACCCGGACCAGTCAAACTGGGGTGGGATGCCAGCATCGCCGGGCACCCGCCAATAGGTTTTCCAGCCCGGTGCCAGCCGCAGTTGCAGCCCGCTGACGCGCTGTCCGTCCGGTTCCTGCCAGCCACTCAGGATCTGGGCTTCAACCACATCTGAGGGGGCCTGGGCCACGGCAGGTGGCGCAAGATTGGCAAAGGCAGCAATGGCCAATGCGATGCGGGATATGGGGCGAAGTTTGCGCGACATGGCGGCATATTACGCAGCCTGTTTCGGGTTGAAAATCACAATACGCGGACTTGTCGTGATCGGGCTTGCCGCGCGGTGCCTGTCGCCGCACAGTGCACCCATGGATTTGACTGGAAAACTGCTGATTGCGATGCCCGGCATGGGCGATCCCCGTTTTGAACAAACGGTGATTTTGATGTGCGCCCATGATGCGGAAGGGGCGATGGGCCTGATTATTAACCGTCCAACACCGCAATTGCACTTTGCAGACCTTGTGAAGCAGATCGATCTTGGAAAGCCGCTTCAAGCCGAAGATCCGGCGGCCAGCTTGCCGGTGCATGCGGGCGGACCGGTGGAGCAGGGGCGGGGATTCGTTCTGCACTCGCCGGATTATCGTGGCAACGAAAGCACACTTGCTGTGTCTGACGATTTTGGCATGACGGCCACGCGCGATGTGCTGGAGGATATTGCCGCCGGTCGCGGCCCACATAAGGCCCTTTTGGCATTGGGCTACGCGGGATGGTCGCCCGGGCAGCTTGAGGGAGAGATTGGGCGCAATGGCTGGCTGACAGCGGATGCCTCCCCCCAGATCGTGTTCGACACCAAGGATGACGCCAAGTGGGAGGCCACGCTGGCCACGCTGGGTGTCGATCCGCTGATGCTTTCAGCGGAGGCGGGGCGCGCCTGACGCCGCCACATACCCGCATGGATCAATGGCTGTGGCCATCGTCGAGATCACCATGGATGGCAAACTGGTCCAATCCCGCGCTTTGGGATTCGATCACGCGGTAGGCCTCGCGCACGCCAGCCTCTGTCAATTCACGGGCCACCGTCAAAAGCGTGTTTGGCGCATGCTCGTCGCACAGCTCGGCCATCTGGGCGATTTCTTCGGCGGCCACCGGCAGCGCTGCCTCTTCGGAGGGCGCGCCGAAATAGGTCACGAAATGACGTGCAAGGAGGCGGGTGAGCGTGTCGATCTCGTCTGCTTCGATCTGGGTGACGGCAACGAAGGTCACGCGTCCGGCGGTTTCCAGCCCGAACCAGCCATTGGCGAAGGCCTGGCGGGCCTTGCCGGTGAGATCGGCTTCTGTCCAGTCCGAGAACTCGAACCCACCCGAGATGCACCATTCGCCGGTGCGCGCCGGTGAGGCAAAAACGCGTTGATCGCTTTCGTCGAAATGGATCGCTCGGGCCAATTTCATGGGGCTTCCTCCAGAAGCGTTGTCAGCGGGATAAGATGCGTTGTCTGCGCGTCTCGCAACAGCATGCCAAACTGTTCATCTACCCCCAAAAAGGTGCCGGTCTGTCCGTCTTGCGTGGCCGGTTCGCCAACGCCGAAAGCAAGCCCGCGCCACTCGCCATGCAACGCGCGGCTGCCGTCGTCTTCCCAGCGGTTGATCCAGTGCAACGAGTGCCGCGCCCAGGCCTCGATCAGGCGGTAGGGGCTGACTTCGGCACATCCTTCCGCGAACAGGGAGGTCTCGTCGGGCGTGGTGCCCGGCGCGTCAGAGGCAGGCAGCAGGGGCAGGGTAAAGGCAACGATCAGCCAGTCCGGCACGGCGTCGGGATCCTGATCCGAGGCGCGCAGGGAAAAGTGCCCGCAGGACGCACCATTGACCCGAATGCCACCATCCCAATCGAGGTGAACGGCCACTTCCGGTGGCGCCAACGCCCCCAGCGCATTCTGGAAGCCTACCCCGCAAAGGGGCATCATCACGACGGCCTCTTTCAGGGGCACTTCCGGTGCAAAGACCATCGCGGCCTCGGCTGTGCTGCTATCTACCCGATAGACAACCAGCCCCGCATCGCAGCCTGTCGCTGCCCGCATCATGGCGAGGTCAAGCGCGCCCTGGCGGGTTTCCTCGCCTGACATGAGCGGCGGAAAGGACATGTCTTGGTCGTGCTCAGCGCTCATGTCAGGCGACCCCCTTGGCCACCAACGCCCCGGCAATGTCATGAAAGGCCTTGGCCTGGGCACTGTCGGGCTGGGTCACGGTGATCGGGGCGCCGCCATCTGCGGCCAGCCGGATTTGCAGATCGAGCGGCACCTCCGCCAGAAGGGGCACGTTCAGTTTGGCGGCTTCGGCAGCCACACCGCCATGGCCGAACACGTGTTCCTCATGGCCGCATTGGCTGCAGATATGTGTCGACATGTTTTCAACCATGCCAAGGATCGGCACCTTCAGCTGCTGGAACATGTCGATCCCCTTGCGCGCGTCGAGCAAGGCCACGTCTTGCGGGGTAGAGACGATGATCGCCCCATCCACATGGGCCTTCTGAGACAGCGTCATCTGCACATCGCCGGTGCCCGGCGGAAGGTCCACCAACAAAACATCCAGAGCCCCCCACTGGACCTGCATCATCATCTGTTGCAACGCCCCCATCAACATGGGGCCGCGCCAGACAACCGCCTGATCTTCGTTCGTCATCAGTCCGATCGACATCATCGTGACGCCATGATTGCGCATGGGCAGGATGATCTTCCCATCGGGAGAGGAGGGCCGCCCGCTCACCCCCAGCATGCGCGGCTGCGACGGGCCATAGACGTCTGCATCGAGCAGACCGACACGGCGTCCCTGCTGGGCCAGAGCGCAGGCCAGATTGGCTGAAACGGTGGATTTTCCGACGCCCCCCTTGCCCGATGCGATGGCAATGATGTGGTTCACGCCCGGTATCTTTTCCGGCCCTGCGGGCTGCGCCGGTTTCTTGGGCTTCAGCTCGGGCGGGGCCACTTCCGTATGGCCGGTCATGATGATCGAGACGCTGGACACGCCGGCCATTGCCTTCAAACGCGCCTCTGCAACATCCTTCACGGCGGAATAGGCCGTGGCGGCGGAGGGCGGAATTTCCATCACGAAACGCACGGCGCCCGACTCGTCAACATTGAGCGCGCGCACCACGCCAGAGCCCATGATATCGCCGCCGGACACCGGGTCTTCTACGGCTTTCAGCGCTGTAACAACCTCTTCTCTGCTCGGTGCCACGGTTTACTCCTGCCCTGTGATTTCGCCGCTGACCTCATGGGTCATGCCAAGCTCTTCTATGGTTATGACGGCTTTGATCTCATAGGTTTTTCCGCTGTCGTCTGCCGTGCGAAGCGCCTCTTCGATTGCCTGTTGTGAGGTCACACCGACCTGCTTGAGAAACTTCCTCATGGACATGTTGAACGCGTCGCTCATGCCGCTTCCCTTTCTTGTAACAATTGACGGATGGCCGTTTTCACGCCTAGCCTTGAAGCATGAGACGCATGATTTTGATCTGTATTGCTCTGTTCCTGATGCCGTTTGGGGCATGGGCCGATGACCGGCTTGTGCGTTTGGCCGTGCCGCAGGAATTGGTGCAATCGGGCCTGTTCAAGCATATCCTGCCGCGCTTCACATTGAAGACGCGGGTCAAGGTAGACCTCGTCGATCCCGGGGACGCGGCCGAGGCCGTGCTGGGCACGCAGGGCCGGCCTGCCTTTGATGGGCTGGGCAGCGCTTGGGCGCTCGATATTCTGGCGCCGGATCACCCGGGCACCCAAACCTTCGCAGAATGGCTGCACTCGGATGTGGGCCTGCGCACGGTGGTGTCCTTTGCACCGGACGGGGCCACGCCGTTCGGCCCGCCGACACAGCAGAAGGCTGAGGTCGTGGTGGCCGAGATGTCGGGAGATGCCCTGTTGGGGCATGAGGTGTCGCTGCGCCAATGCACCCGCTGCCACGCTGTAGATCTGGCCACGCGTGGCAAAGGCATCGGCTCGACCCCAAGCTTTGGTGTGCTGCGCAGCCTCGATGACTGGGAGGAGCGGTTTAGCGCGTTCTACGTGCTGAAGCCCCATGGGGCCTTTACCATCATCACAGATCTGACGCCGCCTTTCCCTGAAGATCGCCCGCCGCCAATTGTGCCGATCGAACTGTCGCTGGACGAGCTCGACGCCGTGCTGGCCTATGTTGCCGCAATGCCTGCGGCGGATCTTGGGGCGCCGCTGGAACATCAGTGATCGCGGCGCTTGCTGAGGTAATCGTCGGTGGTGCGCACCCGCGGCCGTTCGCCCCCCGAGAAAGGGTTGTCTTGCGCATGGAACTGGGCGTTCACCCTGCAATTGTCGCACATCTGGATCATCCGAAGTTTGCTCTCATCGGCGAACATCGCGTGGCTTTGCAGCTTTTCGGTGATTTTCTCGATCGTTGATTTCACCCCGAACAGGGCGCCGCACTCGATGCAGGCGAAGGGCTCTTCTTCGTTCAGGATGTCCTGGCGCAAGGCGGCATCCGTGAGGTTCAGGCGCGGTGCAAAGGTGATGGCATCTTCGGGGCAGATATTGGCGCAGAGGCCACATTGCAGACAGGCGTCTTCCTGAAAGCGAAGCTGTGGCAAGTCCGGGTTGTCGCCCAGCGCGCCAGAAGGGCACAAAGAGACGCAAGACAGGCACAGGGTGCACGCATCCGTATCGACCAATACCGCACCGTAGGGCGCGCCATCGGGCAGGGGCAGGTGATCCGTGTCCGGGTGCAGCGCGCGCGCGGCCTGTCGGGTGATCTGGCGCCGCGTTCCCATGGGGCGTACGGGGCTCTCAACCGGGTCGGAGGCGTTCGCTGCATAGAGCGCGTCAGACATGGCATCGGGATCGCTTGTTTCCATCAGAACGACGTTTGATTTGCCCGAGATCGCGCTGGCAAGCGCAACCTGGGCGGAGAGGGCGTCAATGTCTGCGGCGGGCCCGGGCAGCACGGCCACATCGGCAAAACCGGCGGCCAAAGCGGCTACGATCTCGGCATGTCCAAAGGCGCCGATAGCGGCCATTTCGAGGGGCACCACATCTGCTGGCAGCCCTCTGCCATGACGGGCGGACAGGCGGATCATCTCTGCGCCGTGGGTATCATGCACCAACAGCCTTGGCGCCGTGCCTCCGGCAGCCAGATAGGCTTTCGCGAGCGTCTGCACCCGCAGGAAGGTGGCGTCTACCGGGGGCGCATCATAGCTGATTGCACCGGAGGGACAGACCGCTGAGCAAGCACCGCACCCGGCACAGATCATCGGATCAATGGACACATGATCGCCGCCCGGTGTAATCGCCCCGGTCGGGCACAGGTCAAGACAGCGCGTGCAGCCGGTCTGCTCGGCCCGAGAATGGGCGCACAGCATTGGCTCTGCCTTAATGTACAAAGGCTTTTCGAAGGTCCCGATGAGGTGGGATGCGGCCATGACAGCCGCTGCAACGGAGGGCGCGTGGGCAGGGTCCGCCCGCAGGTAGCCTTCGCGCTTCTCATGGGCGGGGAACAGCGGGCTCGTTCCCCGCAGATCCAGCAGGACGTCACAGTGGGATGTGCCGCCGTCGCGCGGCTCTGACACCGAGAAACCACCGCGCCCCCCGGGCACGAGTTGGCGCAGCCCATCGATGACCACTTCGAACTGTCCCAAGGCGCCTGACGCACGGCGCAACTGCCCCACAACCACGTCGAAGTCTCTTGTGTCAGGGATGTCAGAACTGTCGTCCAAAAGGACCGTTACGCCGAGGTGATCTTTCAGCTGAGAGGCTGCAGAAAGAGCCACCTCCGCAGGGCCAAGGATGAGGCACAACCCCTCCGAGAAGACATCCATTGTCTTCTCAGTGGGGGCTGGCAGTGCGGCCTCTGCAATGAGGGCGGACATTTTGGGTAGTGTCGTACCCTGATCTTCGGTCCAGCCTGCCCTGTCGCGGAGGTCAAGCACGGCGGGTGCAGGGCGTTCCATCTCCTCTGCCAAGGCCTCGAAAACCCGGCTTTCCTGGGTGCAACAAAAAATCGAGTCGCCCTGCTCAATTGCGGCTGCGGCGCGGTCCATCTGGGTGGTGCAGAGGGCGGTGCAGGGGGCTTTCACTGTCATTCCGGTGGCTTGGGACAGCCCTTCGGCGTCAATCGTCTGACTTCCCATACAGTCACACGTTATCAATGTCTTAACCATGAAATCATCCCTTTGCGTAGCACGAAAATTCGACATTTCAGCTGCAGGTGCGGGGAAAACGCTACACGGGTTCGCAGCAAAGTCACAACCGCTTTTCTGCAATGCCGGCCTGCGGGGCCGCACACCAAAGCTGCTGATTCGTTAGGCATGATTCGCGGCCCTTTGCCAATGAACTAATCCAATAAAAAAACTCAGGTTAGACTTCCTGTCCCGTAGGGTCATGCAGGGCATTCTGGTTTGCCCAAATTGACCTCAGCCGGGGCAGAATACCGCGGTGCACCAAATTGTCCTTGGTGGGACAGGCCCCTTGGCCGCACGCTGCTATCAGGAGGAGCAGCGTGATCCACAATCCAAACGTGTTTCGGACGATGCCGCTGGGTATAGTCCTGCGACGCACCCCGGGTGTTACCCGTTGGGTGCCTTGGTCGTGGACGGCTGTTGCTGTGCTTCCAGGCGCCGGTTTAGCCGATTGGCGCGAACTGCGCCGGGATGGGGAAACGGTCGAATATCACGCAGCGACGATGGCGCTGGAATTGCACGGGGCCGAGACGGAAGCTTACCTCCATGGCCTGACAGCGAAGGTGCCCTCGATCTACGTGGTGATGCGCGAGGCGGAGGAGGACAGCGATTGCCCGCTTGAGGTCGTGCTGGCCACCGCATCCCCCTATGAGGCGCAGGATTACACCGACAGCGGCGAAGAGATCGTTGAGAAGGTGATGATGCCGCCCGGCCTTGTGGCTTGGGTGCGCGATTTCGTGGAGACGTATCACGAGGACGAAGTGTTCGTGAAACGCAAGCGCGACAAGAAGCGGGTTGATCTTGTCCAAGATGGTATCGGGGATGCCCGCGTGGCCAAGGCCGGCGACATCTACGCCTCCCCCGCCCTGAAGAGGACGCGCCTGCAATGAGCCGTGACATGCCCGCCTCCACCCGCCCCGCACCCAAAGGTGATTTCTGGTCCCGCCGGAAAGCAGCTGTCGCGGCCGAACAGGATGCGGAGCGCGATGCCTTGCAGGCAGAAGCCTCGGCCCGGCAGGAGGCCGCGCTGGCTGAACGCTCCGACGCCGAAATACTGGCCGAGCTTGATCTGCCCGATCCTGATGAGATGGAGCGCACCGAACAGGTGCAGGAACTTCTCAAGTCTGCGGTGCCCCAACGCCTCAAAACCCGGGCCCTGCGCCGGATGTGGCGGCTCAATCCGGTGCTCGCAAATGTTGATGGCCTTGTGGATTACGGTGAGGATTTCACCGATGCCGCCACCGTGGTCGAAAACCTGCAGACCGCCTATCAGGTGGGTAAAGGCATGCTGAAAACCCTCGAGGATTGGGTCGATCCCAACGCAGCTGAGGACGATGCCGAAGGTGCGGATGACGGGGCAGATGCCGAACACGCCGCAGTGGATGCCGCTGCGTCTGACGAAGAGCAGCCGATCACGCCCATCCATACAGAGACTTCACAGGAAGCCGCAGACCGGCTCGAGGCCGCGGTGGCTTCTGATGCAGACACACTTCCCGCACGGCCCCGGCGCATGCGGTTCGAATTTGACCCAGCGACATGATGGAAGAGGACGAGATGACCGCTGCCCCAGATTTCCAGCACGACACACCGATCGCCGAAGAAGATCGTCTGCGTGCGGATTTGTATAACTTTCTTGGCGTGCTTCTGGCCGGCCCCGCGGATGAGTTGTTGATCGCCCAATGTGCAGGTCTGTCGGGCGATGACAGCGCGCTTGGGCAATCCATCCAGACGCTGGCAAAGGTTGCCAAGGTGACAAAGCCCAAGGCTTTGGAGAGCGAATATAACAGGCTGTTCATCGGCCTCGGCCGGGGCGAGTTGCTGCCATACGCCAGCTACTACCTGACGGGTTTCTTGAACGAAAAGCCACTGGCCGTGTTGCGTCAGGATATGATGGCGCGGGGCCTCGCGCGTTCGCCCAACGTGTTTGAGCCCGAGGACAACATCGCAAGCCTGATGGAGATGATGGGGGCCATGATCGTGGGCCGGTTTGCGGCGCCAGCCGATCTGGCCACGCAGCGTGAATTCTTCAATCGGCATATCGGCCCTTGGGCGGCGCATTTCTTTTCGGATCTGGAGGCGGCAAAGAACGCTGTCTTTTTCAGCCCCGTGGGCACGGTTGGCCGGGCCTTCATGGAGATTGAACAGGAAGCCTTCCGATTGGGCGGCGACTGACGCACGGCCCCGTGCGCTGAACCGCACGGGATTTCACCGGGTGGCGCAGGCCACCTTTTCGAGCGGCGAGATATCGTCGGAACCACATCGAAGGAGGAGAACCGAGATGACAAAGGAAAAAGAGGCCACGCGCCGCGATTTCCTGAAACTGGCTGGAACCACGGCGCCCATTGCGGCGGTCGCGGTGGCGGCCGGGACGGATACTGCAGAAGCATCCGCGCCCGACCCGACGCTGGAACGGATGCAGGATACAGCGCACACGCGCGCGTATCTTGAAAGCGCCCGCTTCTAAGCGCTGACCCGTGCCGGACATGGCACGGCCCGCACCGCCCGGAGGCCCCGGACGCTGCAAAACGGTCGAGAACAACCGGTTGCGTGACGCCCAAACGTTCTAGGCCTCCGTCACAGCCAAGCAAGCAGATCCCTCGGGAGACGCAAGCAAGGGAGAGAGAAACATGTTGAGGAAAAAGACCAACGGGGTTGCGAGACGCCCCCAGCGGACAAGTATCCTGTCTGACATGGCCAATGCCTCGGTCGATCGTCGTGCGTTCCTGCGCGGCTCCGGGCTGGCCATCGGCGGCCTTGCCGCCATCGCCGCCACAGGCGGCACGGTCCAAAAGGCGCAAGCCGCAGCCGGTATCGGCGGCAAGGTGGACCTGAAAAAAACTGTCTGCACACATTGCTCTGTCGGATGTACCGTCGTTGCCGAAGTGTCGGATGGTGTCTGGGTTGGGCAAGAGCCCGGCTGGGACAGCCCGTTCAACCTCGGTGCACATTGCGCCAAGGGTGCGGCCGTGCGTGAAAACGCCCACGGCGAGCGGCGTCTCAAGTACCCCATGAAGAAAGAGAACGGCGAGTGGAAGCGCATCAGCTGGGAACAGGCGATCAACGAGATCGGCGACGGCATGATGAACATCCGCGAAGAAAGTGGCCCGGACAGTGTCTATTGGTTGGGCTCCGCCAAGCATAACAACGAGCAGGCCTACCTGTTCCGCAAGTTTGCTGCCTACTGGGGCACGAACAACGTGGATCACCAGGCCCGTATCTGTCACTCCACCACGGTTGCCGGTGTTGCCAACACCTGGGGCTACGGTGCGATGACGAACTCGTACAACGACATCCACAACTCCAAGGCCATCTTCATCATTGGCGGCAACCCTGCCGAAGCCCACCCGGTTTCGCTGCTGCATGTGCTGAAGGCCAAGGAGCAGAACAACGCTCCGCTGATCGTCTGCGATCCGCGCTTTACCCGCACCGCCGCCCATGCGGATGAATATGTGCGGTTCCGTCCGGGTTCGGACGTTGCGTTGATCTGGGGCATCCTGTGGCACATTTTCGAGAACGGTTGGGAGGACAAAGAGTTCATCCGCACCCGCGTCTGGGGAATGGACCAGATCAAGGAAGAGGTTGCCAGATGGACGCCTGAAGAGGTCGAGCGTGTCACCGGCACACCGGGCTCTCAGCTCAAGCGCGTTGCGCGCACCATGGCCAACAACCGTCCCGGTACGGTGATTTGGTGCATGGGTGGCACGCAGCACACCAACGGCAACAACAACACCCGTGCATACTGTGTGCTCCAGCTCGCGCTGGGCAACATGGGCACCACGGGCGGTGGCACCAACATCTTCCGCGGCCACGACAACGTGCAGGGCGCAACCGATCTCGGTGTTCTGTCCCACACGCTGCCGGGCTACTACGGTCTGTCCAAGGGCGCCTGGGCGCATTGGGGCCGTGTCTGGGGCGAGGATGCCGATTGGCTCAATGGCCAGTTCGCGAAAACCACCGGTGCCGATGGCAAGGAGAAGTCGCTGCAGAACCTCACCGGTATTCCGGTGTCGCGCTGGATCGACGGCATCCTCGAGGAGAAGGACAACATGGACCAGCCGGACAATGTCCGCGCCATGGTGCTGTGGGGTCACGCTCCGAACTCTCAGACCCGTATGGTTGAGATGAAGAAGGCGATGGAGATGCTCGACATGCTTGTCGTCATCGATCCCTTCCCCACCGTCTCCGCCGTTCTGCATGACCGTGAAGACGGTGTGTACCTGCTGCCGGCCTCGACCCAGTTCGAGACCTATGGTTCGGTCACCGCGTCCAACCGGTCGATCCAGTGGCGCGAGCAGGTCATCGATCCGCTCTTCGAGTCCAAGCCCGATCACGAGATCATCGGCCTGTTCTCCAAGAAGTTCGGCTTCCATGACAGGATCTTCCGCAACATCTCGATCGAGGAGGATGGGATCACTCCAAACATCGAGGACACGCTGCGCGAGATCAACTCGGGCATGTGGACGATCGGGTATACCGGCCAGTCGCCGGAGCGCCTGAAGCTGCATATGGCAAACCAGCACACCTTCGACCGGACCACGCTGCAAGCTGTGGGTGGGCCCGCCGATGGGGATTTCTACGGTCTGCCATGGCCCTCATGGGGCACGGCCGAAATGGGCCACCCCGGCACACCAAACCTCTATGACATGTCCAAGCCTGTGGCAGAAGGTGGCCTGACATTCCGTGCGCGCTTCGGCGTCGAGCGGGATGGCGACAACCTGCTCGCTGATGGCGTGGCCTCTGTAGGGTCCGAAATCCAGGATGGATATCCGGAATTCACCATGCAGATGCTGATGGATCTGGGCTGGGATGGTGATCTGACAGACGAAGAGCGCGCTGCGATCGACGCTGTTGCCGGGCCCAAGACCAACTGGAAGACCGACCTTTCCGGCGGCATCCAGCGGGTTGCGATCAAGCATGGCTGCGCGCCCTTCGGGAACGCAAAAGCCCGTGCTGTTGTGTGGACATTCCCGGATCCGGTGCCGCTGCACCGCGAGCCGCTCTACACAAACCGTCGCGATCTGGTTGCGGACTATCCCACCTACGAAGACCGCAAGTTCTACCGTCTGCCGACGATGTACGCGTCGATCCAGAAGCAGGACTTCTCGAAGGACTACCCGATCATCCTCACCTCCGGCCGCTTGGTCGAATATGAGGGCGGCGGCGACGAGACGCGGTCTAACCCATGGCTGGCTGAACTTCAGCAAGACATGTTCGTCGAGATTCACCCACGTGACGCCAATAACCTTGGTGTGCGGGATGGCGCTCAGGTCTGGGTCGAAGGCCCGGAAGGCGGCAAGGTCAAGGTCATGGCAATGGTGACAGAGCGGGTCGGAGAAGGCGTTGCCTTCATGCCGTTCCACTTTGGTGGCCACTATCAGGGTGAGGACCTTCGGTCCAAGTACCCGGATGGGGCAGATCCCTATGTTCTGGGTGAATCCACCAACACCGCGCAGACCTACGGGTACGACTCCGTGACTCAGATGCAGGAGACGAAAGCGACTCTCTGCAAGATCATGCCAGCGTAAGGAGGAGAACGAACAATGGCTGCTAGAGCTAAGTTCCTGTGTGACGCCGAGCGCTGCATCGAATGCAACGCCTGTGTCACGGCCTGTAAGAACGAGCACGAGGTGCCTTGGGGCATCAACCGTCGTCGCGTGGTGACCATCCAGGATGGTAAGCCGGGCGAGCGCTCGATCTCCGTGGCCTGCATGCACTGTTCAGACGCGCCCTGTATGGCCGTCTGCCCGGTGGACTGCTTCTACCAAAACGAGGAAGGGGTGGTTCTCCACTCCAAGGACCTCTGCATTGGTTGTGGCTACTGCTTCTATGCGTGCCCCTTTGGCGCGCCGCAGTACCCGCAGGCTGGCAACTTCGGATCCCGTGGCAAGATGGACAAATGTACCTTCTGTGCCGGTGGTCCCGAAGAAACCCACTCCACCGAAGAGTTCGCCAAGTACGGGCGCAACCGGATCGCGGAAGGCAAGCTGCCGATCTGCGCCGAGATGTGCTCGACCAAGGCGCTGCTCGCCGGTGACGGTGACGTTGTCTCGGCCATCTACCGCGAGCGTGTGGTGGCCCGTGGCTTCGGCTCCGGTGCGTGGGGCTGGGGTACGGCCTACGACCAGAAAGACGGCTAAGCCGCGCTTTCGGTTTTAGAGATGGGACGGGCGCCTTGCTTGCAGGGCGCCCGCTCCAACAGAGGCCAGGCGAGGCACCCCTTCTTCGCTTTTGCCCCTCACCGAGGACATTTTATGCAACCCGCACCTGCAGGCATCTCCAAAGCGGCTGCCGCATGCTTGGCACGCCAAGCTCGGGCGCAGCCCTGCGTCTTCCGTGACGATCTGGTGCTCAACACCCCTGCGCTTTTGCGTTGGGCGCGGGACGCAGATGGCCAGATGGCCAGCGCAGGCGCACAAGTTTGACCGCTGCGTGTGCACCAGCAAGACGGGTCGGCCGGCCAGCGCCGATCACACTCAAGCCGGGCGGAAAGCCGGCGATCTGATGCCGGGCCTGTCCGCCCGGACCCTGAATTCAAACTGTGCCCGCAGGCGATCTGCCCGGGTCCTGACTGGAGAAACTGACCATGATCCGTGCCCTTCTCGTGGCCCTTCTGTGTACGTTCCTAGCCCTTCCCGCTGCTGCACAGGACACGACGGCCCCCGAAACAGACCGCTCCGCAACAGGGGGCGCGCAAACCCTCGATGACATCATGCGCCGCCAGGAAGGTTTGCCGGTTGCCCCTCGTGGGGATGCGGACATCGAAGATACGGCGGCGGGCATGGCCAATCAGCTTGGCACCCTTGGCGGTGCCAGTGACTCTGAGGTGTGGCGCGCGCTGCGCTATGGTCATGACACTGTTGAGGTTTCGGCCGGGGGCGATGTGGCCCGTGTGCTGATGCAGGATGGTGGCATGAAATGGTGGCAGTACCGCGAAGGGCCAATGTCCCGGTTCGGGGCTTATCTGTTGCTGGGCACCATCGGAGCGCTTGCCCTGTTCTTCCTGCTGCGCGGTCGGGTGCCGCTGGATGAGCCAGAGACGGGCCGCACGGTCACGCGGTTCAAGGCGTTTGAACGGTTTTCCCACTGGATGCTTGCGGGCAGTTTCATCATCCTCGGCCTCTCTGGGCTGCTGGTGAAATATGGCCGTGACTATGTTGCCCCGCTGATTGGCAAAGAGGCAAATGCCATGCTTCTGACCGGTGCAAAATATGCCCATAACAACTTGGCGTGGCCCTTTATGCTGGCCCTTATCTGCATCTTCTTCCTGTGGGTCTGGCACAATATCCCGAACCGGACGGACATCACTTGGATCGCGCAGTTCGGGGGCATTGTCGGCAAGAAGCACCCGCCTGCAAAAAAGTTCAACGCAGGCCAGAAGATCATTTTCTGGAGCGTGATCCTGCTCGGTGGCTCGATCTCCATATCAGGATTGTCGCTGCTCTTCCCCTATGAACTGCCGCTCTTTGCCAAAACGTTCACGGTGCTCAATGACATCGGCATTACCGCACTCTTCGGAATGGACCCCTTGCCGGTGGAGCTGGCACCACAGGAAGAAATGCAACTGGCTGCAACGTGGCACGCGCTCGTCGGTTTTGTGCTGATGGCGATCATCGTGGCCCATATTTATATCGGCTCGGTCGGTATGGAGGGGGCCTTTGCCGCCATGGGCACCGGCGAGGTGGACGAGGCTTGGGCGCATCAACACCACTCGCTGTGGTTGGAAGAGGTCCAGGCCAAGCAGGCAGAGGCCCCGGAGCCCGGTGCTGCCACGCCTGCGGAGTAGCCAGCATGCGCTTGGCTGTGGCATGCGCGGTCCTGTTCAGCTGCGCCACATCTGTCGTGGCGCAGGGCTTCACCACATTGAAAGGCCATGGCGGCCCGATCATGGGTGTGGATGTGGGCCCTGATGGGCTGATCGCGACAGCAAGTTTTGACAATTCTGTCGGGCTTTGGAAAGACGGGGAGCCCACCTGGCTGGAGGGCCATGACGCCGCTGTGGTGGCCGTCACTTTTGGCCCGACGGGCGCGCTTGTGAGCGGAGGGGATGATTTCACCGTCCGGCTTTGGGGGGAGGTGCCACGCGTGCTCGGCCGGCATCTGGGCAAAGTGGCCACGGTGGCGATCTCGCCTGACGGCCGTGTGGCTGCCTCTGGCAGTTGGGATGGGACAATCCACCTGTGGCCGCTGGATGGCAGCGCCGGACAGGCCCTGCCCGTGCCCGGTTCTGGTGTCAACAGCGTGGCCTTCGATCCGATTGGGCGTTTTCTGTTTGCGGGCACATCCAAGGGGGCGCTGCTGCGCTATGACCTGTGGGACCCCGGCGCGACACCCTACCCGATGATCCAGCATGGGTTCGGGGTCAATCAGTTGATTGCCGGGGACGGTTGGGTTGCCTATGGGGCGGTCGATGGCGGCACCCGGGTGATCGATGCCAATACCGGCGCGCCCATCGCAGATTTCACACTGGACCGTCGCCCGATCCTTGCAATGGATTATCACCCGGACACAGGGCAGATCGCTGTGGGGGACGGGCATGGCTACATCATGATGGTCGATGCGGATAAGTGGCGGATCACCCGTGATTTCCGGGCAACGCGTCGGGGGCCTGTCTGGGCTTTGGCGTTCTCCAATGACGGGTCGGTTATCCATGCGGGCGGGCTGGATGACGCTGTCTATAGCTGGCCGGTTGCCCTTCTGGGGACGTTCGATCCCGCCATTGATGGAGAGCGTGCCTTCCTGCGCGACCCCGAAACAATGCCTAACGGCGAGCGGCAGTTCACGCGCAAATGTGCGATCTGTCACGCGCTGGAGGCAGGGCCCTCGCGCAAGGCTGGCCCCACATTGCATGCGCTTTTTGGGCGGCGTGCGGGCACTGTGCCCGACTACCCGTATTCACAGACGCTCGACGGATCGGATATCATCTGGTCAGAGGAGACGGTGGATGCGCTTTTTGACGAGGGTCCGGATCACTACATTCCGGGATCGAAAATGCCGATGCAGGTGATCTCTGGCGCTGATGACCGCGCGGACCTGATCGCTTATCTGAAGCAAGCAACCATGGGAGACTAACGATATGAAAGCCATGTTCGCGGGGTTCGCAGCCATGATCGTGCTCGCAATAGGAGGGTATTTCATACTGGAAAACATGCATTTTTCCACCGCAGAAGTCTCTTCCAGCGATAACGTCCGACTGGACTGATCGAGGCAAGGCAAGGAGGGTCGGTGTGCAGCAGTTGAAGGCACTGGACGAGTATGGCGCAACGCTGTCTGGCGCATCCATTCTCGTGGTGGATGATGAGCCGGGAATGCGCAATTTTCTGGCCAAGACGCTGCGCCCTCGGGTGCGGCGTGTCGTTGAAGCAGCCTCGCCGGCGGAGGCGAGCATCGCCTTGGATGATGGCAATTTTGATCTGGTGATCCTCGACAATGTGATGCCGGGCACACGTGGTTTGGATTGGCTGGCCGAACAGCGGCGCAAGGGCTTTTTCGCAGATGCTATACTGATCACGGCCTATGCGGATCTCGATACGGCCATCGCCGCGCTGCGCGCCGGAGTTGCAGACTTTGTGCTCAAGCCGTTTCGGGCCAACCAGATCCTTGGGGCGGTGGCGCGCACGCTGGATCGCAAATACCTGCGTCGCGACAATACGCTGATGCGGCGCGAACTGGCCGCAGACACGGCGGGATCACGCCTTGTGGGCAGTTCGGTGGCGCTCAGCGAAGTGCGCTCTATCCTGGATCGGCTGGCGCCTTTGCCGACGCCGGTTTTGTTCACCGGGCCCAGTGGTACAGGCAAGGAGCTTGCGGCGCGTCAATTGCACAGCCTGTCCGATCGCGCCGAGAAACCATTTGTGCCAGTCAATTGTGCGGCGATCGGTGCTGATCGCATCGCGGAGGAGTTGTTCGGCTCGGTTGTCGATGGCAATCGTGTCCAGCCGGGGCTTTTGCTGCTGGCCAATGGCGGCAGCCTGCTATTGGACGAGGTCGCCCAGATGCCAGATGGCGTACAGACCGCGCTTTTGCGCGTGCTGGAAGATCATCGCATTCGGCCCGTCGGCGCAGAGCGGGAAATTCCTCTGAACGTGCGCTTCCTGTTTGCAACGAATGCTGATTTGCGCGCGGCAGTGGACGCGGGCACGTTCCGAGCAGATCTCTACCATCGCATCAACGTGGTGCAGATCGCCATGCCCCATCTGAAAGACCGTCTCGAAGATATTGTCGAACTTGCTGTGCTGTTCATGGACCATTTCTCGGCCCAGCTTGGGATGCCGAAGCTGGCATTGGACGATGAAACATTGGTGAAACTCAGCCGCTACGATTGGCCGGGCAATGTGCGCGAACTCAAGAATCTGATCGAGCGCTCGGTGATTTTGGGCGCATTTCCGGATGCCTTTGCGGGCAATGGGGATGTCAAAGGCGCCCAAGCGGTGGAAGATCTCGAACTGGTCACGCAGCGCCACATTCTGCACGTGCTCGATCTATGCGACGGCAACAGAGCAGAGGCGGCGCGGCGTCTTGGTGTGAGCCGCAAGACAGTGGATCGCAAGGTGGCGGCATGGGCGCGCTAGGTTCCGTAAATTATGCAGTAAAAAACATACTGTGACGTGTTTGATGCGGATAAGGCTTGTCTACACTGATGAAAAGCAGACTAAAAACTTGTTTCACCGCGAGAGTTGCCCCTAAGATTTTGTAAGATTCAACAGGAAGGAACGGGAAATTATGCAAGGAATGGCAGAGTCCCTGTCCCTTGCCGGCGCGCTGGTTCTGGCCGCCGATCCTGATCTTTTGCAGATCGTGGCCCTGTCCCTTTATGTCAGCCTGTCGGCCACGGTGATTGCCTTATGTCTGGGCTTGCCGCTTGGCGCATTGCTGGCCATCGGAAAATTTCGGGGGCGGGGCGGCGTGATCGTGGCGGTCAACGCTTTGATGGGTTTGCCGCCGGTGGTGGTTGGCTTGATCGTCTACCTGTATTTGTCGCGCTCCGGGCCGCTCGGGTTCCTCGGCCTGCTGTATACCCCCACGGCCATGATCATTGCGCAGACCCTGCTGATCACACCCATCATTGCAGCGCTGTCACGGCAGGTGCTTGAAGATCTTCATCTCGAATATGCCGAGCAGTTCAGATCCTTCTGCCTGACGCGGAGGCAGACCATTCAAGCCCTGCTCTGGGACGGGCGCTATGCGCTGATGACGGTGGGGCTGGCCGGATTTGGACGCGCGATTGCCGAGGTGGGGGCCGTGATCATTGTCGGTGGCAATATTGATCATCTGACCCGTGTGATGACGACGTCGATCGCGCTGGAAACCTCCAAGGGAGATCTTCCGCTGGCGCTGGCGCTTGGCATCGTGCTGTTGGTGATTGCGCTCGGGGTGAATGCGGCTGTGCATTCCCTGCGGTTGAGTGCCGTGAGGCAAGCCTATGCGTGATGCCGCCCTTCCTCTGCTGGATACGCTCGCCGATGCGATGCCCGCCAACCGGCCGATTGTGCCCCTAGAAGTGGCCGGGCTGACTGTGCGGCGTGATGGCCGTGCCCTTTTGGATGGGCTTGAATTGTCACTCGGGGCACATGGCGTGACGGCGATCATGGGGCCGAACGGGGCCGGCAAAAGCCTCTTGTTGCGTTGCTTGCATGGCCTCGTCACGCCGGATGCCGGGGCAATGTCGTGGAACGGATTGGCGCCCGAGGCCGCAAGGCACCGCCAGGCGCTGGTGTTTCAAAAGCCTGTTCTGCTGCGGCGATCGGTTGCGGCAAACGTGGATTTCGTGCTCAAGGCGCGCGGGGCGGATCTGGCGCGCCGTGCGGTTCTGCTGGAGCATGTGGGCCTGCTGGCCAAGGCGGGGCAACCGGCCCGCCTGCTGTCTGGCGGAGAGGCGCAGCGGTTGGCTTTGGCCCGCGCCCTTGCCACGGGCCCGGATGTTCTGTTGCTCGATGAGCCCACAGCCAGCCTCGATCCGGCGTCCACGCAGATGATCGAAGAGATCCTCAAAAGCGTTGCTCTGCATGGCGTCCGGGTTCTGATCGTGACCCATGATGCCCATCAGGCGCGACGGATCGCTGATGATGTGGTGTTTGTCAGCAAGGGCCGCGTGGTCGAGCACAGCCCGGCGACAGATTTCTTTCCAAAGCCCGGAACAGCCCTTGCCCGTGCCTATCTTGAAGGCGCCATCATCCCTTGAGACATCCATTTGCTTTCCATGAGAGGTGCCCATGATCAGCCGCTTCCCGTTTCGCATGGATGCGCTTGTCGCATTTGCAGTTGCCTTTGGCCTTGGGTGTGCAGGGGGGATGGCATCGGCAGGCGGCGCGATCATCGTTCAGTCGACAACCTCTACGGCCAATTCAGGCCTCTATGATCACCTGTTGCCGCTGTTCGCCGCGCGCACGGATATGCGCGTCAATGTCGTGGCCGTGGGCACGGGGCAGGCGATCCGCAATGCGCGCAACTGTGACGGCGATGTGCTGCTGGTGCATGCCAAGGGCGCGGAAGAGGAGTTTGTCGCCGATGGGGCCGGCCTGTGGCGACAGGATTTGATGTATAATGATTTCGTCATTGTGGGCCCGGCCTCCGATCCCGCGGCCATTGCGGGGCTAAGCGATGTGCGTGAGGCGTTGGCGCAGATTGCCGACAGCGGGGCGCGCTTTGCCTCGCGCGGCGATGACAGCGGCACCCACAAGAAGGAAGTGGCGCTTTGGGCGGCGGCGGGGCTGGATCCACAGCAAGCCTCCGGCACGTGGTATCTGGAGACAGGGTCCGGAATGGGGGCAACCCTGAACACGGCCATTGGCATGGGCGCCTATACCATGACCGACAGGGCCACTTGGATCAGTTTTGCCAACAAGCAGGATTTTGCGGTTGCCGTGGAGGGCGATGATGCCCTGTTCAACCAGTACGGGGTCATCCCGGTCAATCCTGAGGTCTGCCCGTCTGTGAACGCCCAAGCCGCGCAGCGCTTTGCGGAATGGCTCTTGTCTGCGGAGGGGCAGGCGGCGATTGCAGCCTACCGGGTGCAGGATCAACAATTGTTTTTCCCAAATGCGGGCGCCAAGCTGAGCGACAAGAACTGAGCCTGCCCTCATCGGAAGGTGAGGGTGCCCGTTGCAAGAAGGCGGTGCCCATGCAGCCCGATCCCGAATTTCTGACCGTCAAGGAACTGGCGGCGCTTTTGCGCCTGAAGGAACGCAAGATCTACGATCTGGCATCCTCCGGTGCCGTGCCTTGCTCGCGGGCAACGGGCAAGCTGTTGTTCCCCTCTGCAGAGATCCGGGCGTGGATTGCCCGGGAAAGTGCGGGCGGCACCCAAGGGACGGATAAAGTCCGCCCGCCGATCCTGCTTGGCAGCCACGATCCCCTGCTGGACTGGGCCATTCGGGAAAGCCGGAGCGGCTTGGCAACGTTCTTTGATGGCTCTGGCGATGGATTGGAGCGGTTTTTGGATGGGGGCGGTGTCGCCGCGGGCCTGCACCTGTTTGATCCTGCCCGTGCCGCGTGGAACATTCCGGCGGTGCAGCGCGCTGCAACCGGGCGCAATGTGGCGCTGATCGGTTTTGCCAAGCGCGTGCGCGGGCTGGTTCTGGGGGGGCATAGCGCCAATGTGGGTGGCATGGCGGATCTGAAGGGCCAGCGCATCGTGCCGCGTCAGCCCGGCTCCGGTGCGCAGAGCCTGTTTGATCACCTTGCTGCGCGTGAGGGGCTGACGCCCGAGGATTTTCAGATGACAGCCATGGCCCGCACCGAGACGGAGGCCGTACAGGCCGTTGCCCGCGGGGATGCAGATGTGGCGCTGGGCCTTGAAACGATGGCGCGGGATTTCTCTCTGTCTTTCGTGCCCTTGATGGAAGAGCGCTATGATCTTCTGATCGATCGGCGGTCCTGGTTTGAGCCGCAGATGCAGCACATGTTTGCCTTCCTGCGCAGCGCGGCGTTCCAAAGCAAAGCCCGCGGCATGGGCGGGTATGATGTGTCAGAGCTTGGTGCTGTGCGGTGGAATGGCTGAGCCTGCCAGTACCCGGCGCTCGTCGGCGGGCAGTTGGCGCAGGCACCATTCGACAATGGCATCCACATCATCGGGAAGGCGCTCTGCCAGATCCTCGGCGAAGGTGAGAAACGCATCGATATTGCTCGCATTCACAGCGGTCAGAACCGGAATGCCGCGCGCCAGCGCTTCACCGATCAAGGGGCGGAAGCCGCGTCCGTCGATCTCCTGTTTGCCGTATTTGTTGACAACCAGCATCTGTGCGCCCGCATCCAGCGCATGAGACACAATGCCCACCGCACGCTCGAGGCCCGCCGGATCCAGCCGGCATCCCCGCGAAAGGGTCCCGAGGTCCTGGCTGATGCGCACGATGTTCTGGCCCGACAAAAGATGCAGATCCATATCGCATTTGCGATCTGGATCGCGCTCCTCATTGACCTGTACCGCACCGGCCAGCGGTATGGCTTGGGCCCGCAAGCGCTCAGCAACCGCTTGGATCAGCAGATCACCTGCACCACGGCCCTCTGATGCCACATAGCCAAGCATGAATGTCTCCCTGTCAGGCGGCTCTTGCAACCGGCTGTACAGGCATACAAAATGATTGCGCGACAGGGAAGGCGTTCCGTCCCCCACGCCCTGTTTTGGAGGTTGCCATGACACCCCCTCTGCCGATCCTGCCCGACCCCAAAGACCCGCGTTTGACGCGGCGCGTCACGGGCCATGACCAATCGGGCGCCGAGGTCGAACTGTCTGTTGTCGAAGAGCGGCCGCTCACGATCTATCTCAACCGGCAGGAAATCGTCACGGCCATGACGATCGGAGACCACCCGGAATACCTGGCGCTGGGATTTTTGCGCAATCAGGGGATGCTGAAGGCCGATGATGTGGTGACAGCCGTGGATTTCGATGAAGAGGTCGAAACCGTGGTGGTGCGCACCCAATCGGAAACCACCTACGAAGAAAAACTTCAGAAGAAAACGCGCACTTCCGGCTGTGCCGTGGGCACGGTCTTTGGGGATATGATGGAAGGGCTGGAGGATTTGCGCTTGCCGCAAACGCCTGTGAAAACCAGTGACCTCTATGCGCTTGCCAAGCAGATCAATACCATGCCTTCGCTCTATCTTGAGGCGGGTGCAATCCACGGTACGGTGCTGTGCCAGGGGGACAAGCCGCTGGTCTATATGGAAGATGTGGGCCGTCACAACGCAGTGGATAAGATCGCGGGCTTTATGTTCCGCCACACTGTGCCCGCCGATGACAAGATCCTCTACACCACGGGGCGGCTCACCTCTGAGATGGTGATCAAATGTGCCCAGATGGGCATTCCCGCGCTTGTGTCCCGCTCTGGCTTTACGGCCTGGGGCGTGGAGATTGCGCGGCAGGTTGGGCTGACGGTGGTGGGCCGGATGCGGGGGCGCCGCTTTGTTTGCCTGTCGGGCGAGGCGCGGCTGCAGCGCGATGCGGATCCTGCGGCCATGCCCGAGGAAGAGCGCAAACATCGCCGCAAGAGCGCTGCCCCATGACGCGGCCGCTTGGGGTGATCCTCGCAGGAGGACAGGCGACGCGGATGGGCGGAGGCGACAAAAGCCTGCTCCCCCTTGGCGGGCAATCGTTGCTGGCGCGCGTTTCGGTCCGGCTCGCGCCGCAGGTAGGGGCGGTTGCACTGAATGCAAACGGCGATCCGCTGCGGTTTTCGGCCTATGGTCTCACTGTTTTGCCCGATTCAATCGCCGGGTTTCCGGGCCCTTTGGCAGGGGTTTTGGCCGGCCTTGATTGGGCCGCAGAGCAGGGCGCGCAGAGCATCGTCACCGTGGCAGCAGACACGCCTTTCTTTCCCTTTGACCTCGTTGATCGTTTGCAGGCCGTGGCGGAGGGGCAAACCCATCCGTTGGTCTTGGCCGCCACCCCCCGCGCGGCGGGCGAAAAGACGAAGTCGATGTCCCGCTCGGGCCTGATCCGCCACCCCACCTTTGGCCTCTGGCCCGTTGCGCTGCGCGATGATTTGCGCAGCGCTTTGCAAGACGGGCTGACAAAGGTTGTGATCTGGACAGAGCGCCACGGGGGACGGGAAGCCCTTTTTGAGGGGCCCGGTGATCCTTTTTTCAACGTGAATACGCCGCAGGATCTGCAGGCAGCGGAGGCCATGCTGTGAAAGTTTACGGGGTAACGGGGTGGAAGAACGCCGGGAAAACCACGCTGATGGAACGTCTGGTGTCCGAGATCGCCGGGCGCGGTGTCACGGTATCTACGATCAAACATGCCCACCACGATACCGATGTCGATCAGCCGGGCCGCGACAGCTATCGCCACCGGACCGCAGGCGCGCGCGAGGTCCTGCTGGCCTCGCCCGTGCGCTGGGCGCTGATGCATGAGCTGCGCGACACCCCGGAGCCTGAGCTGTCCGATCTGTTGCCGCGTCTCTCTCCGGTCGATCTGGTGCTTGTGGAGGGCTATAAGCGCGCCGATCATCCCAAGATTGAGGCCTATCGCGCGGCAAATGGCCGGCCGCCTCTGGCGGGAAAATATCCAACCATCATGGCCATCGCCACGGATACGCCGCTTGAGACAGATCTGCCCGTGCTCGATCTGGATGATACGGCCGCGATTGCCGATTTCATTCTTGAACAGGTGGGTTTGTGAGCGGCTTTGACACCATTGTCGTGGTGGATTGGTCTGCGCGCTCCGCGCCCTCTCCGGTAAAGGAAACCGCCGATGCCATTTGGGTGGCTGTGGCCGGCGCGGCAGGGGCTTCGTGCCAGTATCATCGCACACGTGCGGCTGCGATGGTGGCTCTGACATCGCTTTTTGAGGCGGAGCTTGCCGCAGGGCGCCGGGTGTTGGCCGGCTTCGATTTCCCGTTTGGCTATCCGCGCGGTTTCGCGCGTGCCGTTACCGGCAGCGATGATCCCCTTGGCCTGTGGCAGCATCTGGCCCAGCGGATCGAGGATGGGGATGACAACAGCAACAATCGCTGGGCTGTTGCGGCCGCGTTGAACGATGGCTTTCCCGGGGTCGGCCCCTTTTGGGGATGCCCGCCCACGCATCATGACCCGCGTTTGCCCCAAAAAGGCAGTCTGCGCAGTTTCAAGGGGCTGCCGGAACGCCGCCGCGTGGAAGAATCCCTGCCCGGCGCTCAGCCCTGCTGGAAACTGTTCACCACCGGATCTGTTGGCTCTCAGGCATTGCTGGGCATCCCGCGCCTGCAGGCTTTGCGGGCCGCTTTTGGGCCGCAGCTATCCGTGCGCCCCTTTGAGGACAGTGTCACGCCGATCACGCTGGTGGAGGTGTATCCCTCCTTGATCGCGGGCGCGGTCGCTACGCTTCAAGACAAGGCAGAGATCAAGGACAGGGCACAGGTGCGCGTATTGGCCGAGGCGTTGGCCGCCCTTGATGGCCCTGTGCTGGAGCGCCTCACACGGGAAGGGTGTCCGCAGGAAGGATGGATCCTCGGGGCGGGCCAGGAAGGGCTGCTGACAGACGCGCTGGGCTTGACCCGCGCGACTGGACAGGATTGGCTGTCCTCATGATCCAGCCACCGCCCCTGCGCAACGATTGCTTTGCCATGCCTCAGGGCGTCGATTGGATGCCCGTCGACACCGCCCTTGCGCGGCTGCGCGAGGCCCTGCACACCATTACGCCAGTTGAAACTGTGCCCACCTTGCAGGCGGCAGGGCGGGTGCTGGCGGTTGGCGCAATGGCGCAACGCGCAAACCCGCCCATGCCCAATGCGGCTGTGGATGGGTACGGCTTTGCCGGGCCCGCCTCCGAGGGGCCCAATGTGATGCATTTGGTGGCCGGTCGCGCCGCTGCAGGCCAGCCTTTCGAGGGCACGGTGCCGGCAGGGCAGGCTGTCCGGATTCTCACGGGGGCGATCCTGCCCCCGGGGGTGGATACGGTTGTCCTGGAAGAAGATTGTGCCATTGAGGCAGGCCAGATCGCCTTTAACGGCCCTCTGCGCAAAGGCGCCAATGCCCGCAAGGATGGGGAAGATGTGCCCGCCGGGGAACAGGCTTTGCCGGCAGGGCACCGGCTGCGGGCGCCTGATATTGCTCTGCTCTGCGCTCTTGGGGTGGCTGAGGTGCAGGTGCACAGGCCCTTGCGTGTCGGGGTGCTGTCCACCGGTGATGAGATCATCGGCGCGCCTTCGCAGCCCGCGTTGCCGCACCAGATTTGGGATGCCAATCGGCCCATGCTGCTGGAGCTGGTGCGCTCTATGCGCTGTATCCCTGTGGATCTTGGCCATGCCCGCGATGAGCGCACAGCCATTGCCGCCGCTCTAGACGCGGGGGCGCGGGAGGCGGATGTGATCCTGACATCGGGGGGCGCATCCGCAGGAGATGAAGATCACGTATCGGCGCTGCTGCGCGACGCGGGTGCCCTGTCGGCTTGGCGGATCGCAATCAAGCCCGGGCGTCCGCTCGCCATGGCCATGTGGCAGGGCGTTCCGGTTTTTGGTCTGCCGGGCAATCCGGTGGCGGCGTTGGTTTGTGCGCTTGTGTTCGCGCGCCCGGCCTTTTCACTGATGGCGGGCGCGGGGTGGCGCACCCCGCAGGGCTTTACCGTTCCTGCCGCGTTCGAGAAGAACAAAAAGCCCGGGCGTCGGGAATTCCTGCGCGCGCGGCTCAGGGCAGATGGGTCGGCAGAAGTTTTCCCGTCGGAAGGATCAGGCCGGATCAGCGGGCTGGCTTGGGCCGAAGGCTTGGTGGAATTGCCTGATGAGGCCGTTCAGATCCGCCCCGGAACACCGGTGCGCTACATCCCCTACGCGGCTTTTGACCTCGTCTGAGTCAATCAGGCTCTGCGAATAAGATAGACCTGCCCGTCAGCACCATCGCTGGCTTCCAGCAATTCATTGCCGGATTCGCTGCAATAGTGGGGCACGTCAATTATGGCCGCGGGATCGTCTGCCATCATGCGCAGCACGTGTCCCGTCTCCATGGCACCCAGCCGCTTGCGTGCCTTTAGCACAGGCAGCGGGCAGAGCAGGCCGCGCGCATCCAGTTCTTGATCCCAATCCATGACCAAGGCGTAACCCGCACTGGAAGGGCTGTCCAGCGGCAAGCGCTTGATAGAAAATTTCTATCAACTGACGAAATTTCGATATTGATTGCAAACCAAAGGAGGCGCACGGCTTGGGGACGGACACTTAGCCAGCAAGAAAGCGCGCGATGGCACTGGATCAGCAAAAGGGAGTCTGGAGTTCAGGCCGGACAAACGCCAAGGGACGCCATACCACCAAGGGTCGACAGATCGACGATACGGCCTTGGCCGATGTACAGGCCCTGCTCGGAGACCGCCCGCGCAGACGGGATCTGCTGATTGAGTTTCTGCATTTGATTCAGGATGAAAAGGGCTGTTTGCCGGTCGCCCATCTGCGCGCGCTGGCCGAGGAAATGCGCCTGTCCATGGCTGAGCTGTGGGAGGTGGCAACCTTCTATGCCCATTTTGATCCGGTCAAGGAAGGCGAAGCGCCGCCACCGGATCTGACCATCCGCGTCTGTGACTCGTTGTCATGCGAATTGGCTGGCTCTGAGGCGCTGATCGCTGCACTGGAACAGGGAACAGACCCGGCCCGGGTGCGGGTCTTGCGGGCCCCTTGCATGGGGCGCTGCGATACGGCGCCGGTGTTGGAGCTGGGCCATAACCACATTGATCACGCCACCCCAGAGAAAGTGACGGCGGCGATCGCGGCTGGAGACACCCATGCCCATGTGCCAGATTATCAGGAGCTCGCGGCATACCGGGCCGCAGGCGGCTATGGCACGCTTCTGGAGTTGCGCGAGCATGGCGATTGGGAAGAAGTGCAGGAACGCGTCTTGTCTGCCGGATTGCGCGGATTGGGCGGCGCGGGGTTCCCGTCGGGGCGCAAATGGGGCTTCGTGCGGGGCAATCCCGGGCCGCGCTATCTGGCCGTAAATGGCGATGAAGGGGAGCCGGGCACCTTCAAGGACCGCTACTATCTGGAGCGCACGCCCCACCTGTTTCTGGAGGGCATGCTGATCGCGGCCTGGGCCGTCGAGGCTGAGACCTGCTTCATCTACATGCGCGATGAATACCCCGCAGTGCGCGCAATCCTGCAAAAAGAGATCGCTGCGCTCGAGCAAGCGGGCGTTGTCGCGCCCGGATATATCGATCTGCGGCGCGGGGCCGGCGCGTATATCTGCGGCGAAGAAAGCGCGATGATCGAAAGCATTGAGGGCAAGCGCGGTCTGCCGCGTCACAGGCCGCCCTTCGTGGCGCAGGTAGGTGTGTTTGGCCGTCCGACGCTGGTGCACAACGTGGAAACCTTGCTGTGGGTGGCGCGGGTTTGCCGCGAAGGCCCGGACATCCTCAATGCGGTCGAGCACAATGGCCGCAAGGGTCTGCGCAGCTATTCCGTCTCTGGCCGGGTGGCCGCGCCCGGCGTGTACCTGCTGCCCGCAGGCTCCACGATCACCGATATCATCGCAGCAGCTGGCGGCATGTTGGAGGGCCACAGTTTCAAGGCCTATCAGCCCGGCGGGCCGTCATCGGGCATCCTGCCGGCCAGCCTCAACGATGTGCCGCTGGATTTTGACACTTTGCAGCCCCACGGTTCTTTTATCGGCTCTGCCGCCGTTGTGGTGTTGTCTGATCAGGACGCCGCGCGGGATGCCGCGCTCAACATGTTGCGCTTCTTCGAAGATGAAAGCTGTGGCCAATGCACGCCCTGCCGGGCGGGCTGCGAAAAGGCCGTGAAACTGATGCAGGCTGATATCTGGGATACGGCGCTGCTCGAAGACCTCAGCCAGGTGATGGTTGATGCCTCTATCTGCGGGTTGGGGCAGGCGGCCCCGAACCCGATCCGCCTCGTGATGAAGCACTTCCCCGAGGAGATCTCCTGATGCTCTCTCAAACAGTGCTCACAGGTCGCCACCACTTTGCCTACCTTGCTTCCTTGCGGCCTCGGGCCCTGAGCATGGCCCCTGCAAACCCATTGCCTTCTTGCGAAAGGTCCTGCTCCCATGGCCGCTGATGGATCCCGCCCCAATACCGTGACCCTTATCCTTGATGGCCGCGACGTAACCGTGCCCGAGGGCACAACGATCTGGGAGGCGGCCAATGGGCAGGGCCTCAAGATCCCGCATCTGTGCCACAAGCCCGCGCCCGGATATCGCCCCGATGGCAATTGCCGGGCCTGCATGGTTGAGGTGGAGGGCGAGCGCACGCTCGTGGCCTCCTGCATCCGCGAAGTGGCGGAAGGCATGGTTGTGCATTCTGCCTCTGAGCGGGCCGAAAAAGCCCGCGCCACGGTGATGGAGCTTTTGCTGGCAGATCAGCCCGCGCAGGAAGCGGCCCATGACCGGTCCTCCCATCTGTGGGATATGGCTGCCCAGCAGGATGTTCACGAAAGTCGCTTTCCCGCACTGGAAGAGGCGCGCATCCCGCTGCTCGATGACAGCCATGTGGCGATGCGTGTCAATCTTGATGCCTGCATCAGTTGCGGGCTGTGCGTGCGTGCCTGCCGAGAGGTGCAGGTAAACGATGTGATCGGCATGTCCGGGCGCGGGCATGACAGCTTTCCGACCTTCGATTTCGCCGATCCGATGGGTGAGAGCACCTGTGTTGCCTGCGGGGAATGTGTGCAGGCCTGTCCCACGGGGGCCCTGATGCCGGCCACGGCGCTGGATGACGCCCAGCAGGGTGACAGCAAGGATTTCGATGAGGAGGTCACCTCGATCTGCCCGTTCTGTGGCGTGGGGTGTCAGGTCTCGCTCAAGCTCAAGGGCGGCAAGATCAAGCAGGTGGAAGGCATAAACGGCCCCGCCAATGAAGGACGCCTCTGTGTGAAGGGGCGGTTTGGCTTTGACTATATCCACCACCCGCATCGCCTCACCGTGCCGTTGATCCGCAAGACGGGTGCTGAGAAAGGCCTGAACGTGGATCCGGCCAACCCCTTCACCCATTTCCGCGAAGCGACGTGGGATGAGGCGCTGGATGTGGCGGCAGGCGGTTTGGCGCGCCTGCGCGATCAGGCGGGCGAAACCGTTGCCGGGCTGGGCTCTGCGAAGTGCTCGAACGAAGAGGCGTATCTCTTTCAGAAGCTGATCCGGCAGGGCTTTGGACATAACAACGTCGATCACTGCACCCGCCTGTGCCACGCCTCCTCTGTGGCGGCGCTGATGGAGAATGTCGGCTCCGGCGCTGTGACTGCCACGTTCAACGAGATCGAGCACGCCTCCGTTGCGATCGTCATCGGCGCGAACCCGACAGAAAACCATCCCGTTGCTGCCACGTTCTTCAAGCAGTTCACAAAGCGGGGCGGAAAGCTGATCATCATGGACCCGCGGGGCACCGCGATGAAACGGCAAGCCTCTCATATGCTGCAGTTCCGCCCGGGTGCGGATGTGCCCCTGCTCAATGCGATCATGTCTGTGATCGTCGAGGAGGGCCTCTATGATCAGGCCTATATCGACCAGTTCACGGAAAACTGGGACGCCGAAAAGCAGCACCTTGCCCGCTTTGCGCCGGAAGGGCTTGAGCAGCTCACAGGCATTGATGCAGCCACGGTGCGCGCGGTGGCCCGCGATTTCGCGACCTCTGGCCCGGGCATGATCTTTTGGGGTATGGGCATCAGCCAGCATATCCACGGTACGGATAATTCGCGCTGCCTCATCAGCCTTGCCTTGATGACAGGCAATGTCGGCAAGCCGGGGACGGGGCTGCACCCCCTGCGGGGCCAGAACAATGTGCAGGGGGCCTCTGATGCGGGCCTGATCCCAATGTTTTTGCCCGATTACCAAAGCGTCACGGATGATGGGGTGCGGTCTGCCTTCACCGAAATCTGGGGCACGAAAGATTTTTCCAATCAGAAGGGTCTGACTGTCACTGAGATGATGGATGCAATCCATGCAGACAGCATCAAGGGCATGTATATTCTGGGTGAAAATCCCGCGATGTCCGATCCCGATGTGGCCCATGCCCGCGAAGCCCTTGCCAAGCTTGAGCACCTCGTGGTGCAGGACATCTTCCTGACTGAAACCGCCAATTACGCGGATGTCATCCTGCCCGCTGCCGCTTTCTATGAAAAGACCGGGACTGTCACGAATACCAACCGTCAGGTGCAGCTTGGCCGCGCAGCAGCCCGCCCGCCGGGGCAGGCCCGCGCCGATTGGACGATCACCACTGCACTTGCCAACCGTCTCGGCCTCGATTGGAGCTACAGCGATCCCAGCGATGTCTTTGCCGAGATGAAGCAGGGCATGAAATCGCTCGACAATATCACCTGGTCCCGGTTGGAAGCCGAAAGTGCTGTCACCTATCCCAGCCTTGCGCCGGATGACCCGGGCCAGCCGATCGTGTTCGGCGATGGGTTCCCGCGGATGGATGGTCGGGCGCGGTTCACCCCGGCTGATGTGATCCCGCCCAGTGAACAGCCCGATACGGACTACCCGATGGTGCTGACGACAGGCCGGCAACTGGAGCATTGGCATACGGGCTCAATGACGCGCCGATCGCGGGTGCTGGATGCGGTCGAGCCGCAAGCCAATTGCTCTCTCCACCCGGCAACTCTGCGGGCCTTAGGGGCGCAGCCTGGCGATATGCTGCGGCTTGAAACCCGGCGCGGTGAGATCGAAATCATGGCCCGTGCGGATCGAGCAGTTGCCCCGGACATGGTGTTTTTGCCCTTTGCCTATGTGGAGGCGGCCGCAAATCTGCTGACAAACCCGGCCGTGGATCCCTACGGCAAGATCCCCGAATTCAAATTCTCTGCCGTGCGGGTGTCCAAGCTCTAGGTTTGCGCCCCGCGCTTCGCTTCGGGCCGTGGGGGCATCCGCCCGCTCCGATCATTCGGCGGCATCTTTGCCGGCGACCGCGGCACAACTGGGCAGCCAGATCGAGAACTCTGCGCCGCCATCGGGGTGATTGCGCACGGAGATCAAACCGCCCGCCTGCTGCACGAGGGTTTGCGAGATCGACAGCCCAAGCCCGCTGCCTTCGCCCGGCTTTGTGGTGAAGAATGGATCGAACACCACGTCGAGGCTCAGCGGTGGAATGCCGGGGCCCGTGTCGCGCAATGTGATCAACGCCCCCGGCACGGTACCCTGCAAAGCCTCTTTCAGGCTGATGGTGATCGTGCCTTTGTCGCCCATGGCCTGCACGCCATTGACGATCAAGTTCACCACCACCTGCTGCATTTCCCCCGGATCAATGGCTACGTCGGGCGCATCGTCCAGCGCGAGCTTGAGTTCGATGTCATTGCGCAGCGTCAGGTGTTCGACAAGCGCGAGGCAATCCTCAATGAGCGGGGCAAGCGCCACTTGGCTTGCTTTGTCTGCAAAGTCAGCGGGGCGGGCAAATTGCAGCAATTTTCCAACGATGGCCCGGATGCGCGCCACTTGGCTGTCGATCAGTTCGATCTCAGTTTCGACGGCTTTGGCATCCGCGCCCAACTCGTCGCGGATGACATCCATATTGCCCTGAATCACCGCCACGGGGTTGTTGATCTCGTGGGCAACCCCTGCGGTGATCTCACCGATCGCGGCCAGCTTTTCGCGCATCACAAGCTGCTGGAAGGTCTCTTCCAATTTCCGGTTGGCGGTGCGCAGCTCGGCGGTGCGTTCCTCGACGCGCTGGTTCAGCTCTTCCGCATAGGCGCGCAAACGCGCATCGCGATCCTGAACCTGATCAAGCAAGTCGTCGAGATGCGCGGCCACCTGCCCGATTTCCCCTTTGACTGAGGGCAGTTTGTTGCGCGCAGACAGATCGCCCTTGCCCACCTTGCGCATGGTTCGGGTCATCTGTTCGAGCGGGGCGAAAACACCCCGTGCAAGGGACAGGAACACCGGGATCGAGACAAGCATCACCCCGGCAAAGGCCGCCAGCATCCACAAAAGAGCCTCTCGCTTGGCGGCTGTGAAAGGGGCTTCAAGAAAGCCGACATACAGCATGCCAACCCGATTGCCGAAGCTGTCGGTCAGGGGCAGGTAGCCCGAAATATACCAGTCATTCACCACGAACGCCCGGTTGAGCCAGGTCTCCCCGGCTTCCAGAACGCCAGAGCGCACAGCCGCCGACACCCGTGTGCCCAGCGCGCGCACATCTTCAAAGAGGCGCACATTCGTGGACACCCGCACGTCATCCAGAAACAGCGTGGCCGTGCCCTGTCGTGATCCCCCCGTGACGGCGTTGAGATAAACGAGGGCATTGATCGAATCGATGAAATCCAGATTGCGGTTGAGCAATACCCCTCCGACAAGCACCCCGGTTTGGCCACTGCGTGTCACGGGGCTTGCGCTGTGCACCACCATGCCCCGATCCTCGACAACCCGGTCTGTCGGGACAGCGGCCTCCGTTGGGATCAGCGGAATTCTGGCGCGGTCATCGAGGTTGCCGGGGAATTGCGCAAGATCGTTGGCGTTCAGAATGTCGATTTCGGTGCGGGGCGTGCCGGAAGCTGCAGCGGCAATTACGGGCCATTGGGCGGCCGCAGCCTGTGCCTGATCGGCATCGAGATAGTAGAGAAAATCCAGTTCGAGCGCTTGCTGCTTAGCAGAGAAAAAGGCGTCTTGCTGTGCCGGGCCGCCCTCAAGCGCATTTGAAAACTCTACAGAATTGGCAAGCCCGGTCAGGTCGTTGCCTGTGCCTGCCATGATCCGGGCCAGGTATTGTTCGGCGATGCGCAGGTCGCTTTCAACATTGGCGATCAGGACTTCGTCATAGTCCTGCGTCCAGCGGGTCATACCGAGGAGCAGGAACGCCGGGATCAGAACGGTCAGGGGTGCCAAAGCCAGAACCAGCAGGCGCAAACGCACGGATGTCATTGAGCGGCCCCCTTTGTCTGGCTGTGTGATGACCTTTTTAAAGCCTAGGGGGGCAGGGCAGCGCTGCGCAACCTCGCCCTAGGACCGCGCGGGGGAAAGGAAAGAGGTTTTTTGGCCCTTTGGTTATTTTTGTTCAATTCGCCGCGGCGCGGCGAATTTTTGTTGCGCTGCGGTTGCGAAGGCCGTAGACCGGGCCAATCTAAAGATCGGGCGACGGCAAACCTGCGGCCCGATTGCTATGAATGTATGCAAAGGAGCCCGGCCATGGCCCACGACGGACAGGACTTTTCTGCAACCCCAACGCCCGTTCTTTCGGACCTCACCGATCTGACGGCCGCATCGATTGCCCCCTTGGAGGCCCTGTTGGAGGCCGCCAAGGCACAGGTGCGCAGCCTTGTGGAACGCGATGGCCGCGTTTCGGCCCGCCTGATTGAGCAGAACCAGACAGCAACCCACGGCCTGGCATGGCTGGCCACATATGTGGAAAGCCTGCGCCAGATGCAGAATTGGGCCAGCCGCCTCAAGGAAGAAGGCAAGTTCGGCGAGGTCGAGCAGCTGCTCTTGCAGATCGGGTTTGGCGAGTATCTCTGCCAAGTGCAGGGCGGCATCCCGATGAACCAGGGTGAGTTTTTGCGCCTGCAGGATTTGGGCCTTGGGGCGGATGCGCAGCAGGCCCTGATGACCCCCGAGATCATGCGCCTCAGCACAGAAGGCAATACGCCCGCTGCACGCACGCGCCTCGTGGCCCTCATGCAGGAGCGCAAGGCGGAAAGCACGGTCGGCGCCAGCGGCCTCGACGAAGAGCTGGAGATGATCCGGGAGCAGTTCCGCCGTTACACCGTGGATCGGATTTTGCCCGTTGCTCACGAGTGGCACCTCAATGATGAGCTGATCCCGATGGAGATCATCGAGGAACTGGCCGAAATGGGTGTGTTTGGCCTGACGATCCCGGAAGAGTTCGGCGGGTTTGGACTGTCAAAAGCCTCCATGTGCGTTGTCTCCGAGGAACTGTCACGCGGCTATATCGGCGTTGGCTCCCTCGGCACCCGTTCCGAGATTGCGGCAGAACTGATCATTTGTGGCGGCACGGATGCGCAGAAGGAAAAGTGGCTGCCTGGGCTTGCCTCCGGTGAGATCCTCCCCACCGCCGTGTTCACAGAGCCCAACACCGGCTCGGATCTGGGCGCATTGCGCACCAAGGCCGTGAAAGGCGCCGACGGTGACTGGACGCTGAACGGCAACAAAACCTGGATTACCCATGCGGCGCGCACCCATGTGATGACGGTGCTGGCACGCTCTGTGCCAGACACGACAGACCATCGCGGCCTGTCCATGTTCCTGGCAGAGAAAACGCCCGGCACGGATGAGCAGCCCTGGCAGGATCCCGGCATTTCCGGCGGTGAGATCGAAGTGCTCGGCTATCGGGGCATGAAGGAATACACGGTCAATTTCGACGATTTCAAAGTGAAGGGTGAAAACCTGCTGGGCGGCGAAGAAGGCAAGGGCTTCAAGCAGCTCATGGAGACCTTCGAAAGCGCCCGTATCCAGACAGCGGCGCGCGCCATCGGCGTGGCCCAGTCTGCGCTCGATATCGGGATGCAGTACGCCGAGGATCGCAAGCAGTTCGGCAAGTCCCTGGTGGCCTTCCCGCGGGTGTCCGGCAAGCTAGCAATGATGGCTGTCGAGATCATGATCGCCCGTCAGCTGACCTACTTCTCCGCGTGGGAGAAGGACAATGGCCGGCGCTGCGATCTTGAAGCGGGCATGGCCAAGCTGCTGGGGGCCCGTGTGGCTTGGGCTGCGGCGGATAACAGCCTGCAAATCCACGGTGGCAATGGCTTTGCGCTGGAATATGCGGTCAGCCGTGTTCTGTGTGACGCGCGTATCCTCAACATCTTTGAGGGCGCTGCCGAGATTCAGGCACAGGTGATTGCCCGCCGTCTGCTGGGCTAAACAAGCGCGTGGAGCGGGGGCGAAAGCGCCCCGCTCCACGGCTGGTCAGCTCGATCCCGGAATCCCGAACTCCGCGCAGCGTTGCTGGCGAAACCTCCGCGACACCAGAATATAGGCGTTAGCCCGCTTCGGGCGTACCCCCGCGCGGGCGCGGCGCGGCGGCCCTTTGCAGCCGGTCATTGATGGCGGCGCCCAGGCCCGTATCAGGGATCGGTGCGACGGCAATTCCCGTGTGTGGCCCGTCATCCAAGCTGTGAAGCATATCAAAGAGATTGGCCGCAGCCTCGGCCAGATCGCGGCTTTGAGACAGGGTATGCTGACCCTCGGCAACGGGCCCAAAGCCAAGCCACACCTCGCCATCCAAGGCGGCTGTTGCATTCAAACGCACGGGCTTTGACGGCGCATAGTGCGATGTCAGCTGTCCGGGCGCGGTGGGTGTGCTGTCCTCAATCACGGGGCCGGCTGCCAGATCTAGGCCCAATGCGGCGCCGATAGCCTCTGCCGACAGCCCGCCTGCGCGCAGGATGCGGGGCGCCGGATCGGTGGCCACGATGGTGCTTTCCACCCCAACCGGACAGGCCCCACCATCCAACACAGCCGCGATTCGGCCGGACAGCCCCGCAATGACATGCTCTGCCCGTGTCGGGCTGATGCGCCCCGACGGATTGGCTGAGGGGGCCGCGACAGGTTGGCCCACCCGTTCCAGAACCCGTTGGGCAACCGGGGCTGCAGGAATGCGCAGGGCCACCGTCTCCAGCCCTGCCGTGACACCGGGCGCCAGCCCGTGCCCCTCCCGCAGGGGCAAGACCAGCGTCATAGGGCCGGGCCAGAAGGCGGCGGCCAGGGCCTCTGCCATGTCAGAGAAATGGGCAATGCGCCGCGCGGTGTCGAGATCGGCGACATGGGCGATCAGCGGGTTGAAACTGGGCCGACCTTTTGCCGCATAGATTGAGGCCACAGCGTCGGGCCGAGTGGCGATGCCGCCCAGCCCGTAGACCGTCTCTGTGGGGAAGGCGACGAGCTTGCCGGCGCGCAGCAAGTCTGCTGCGCGTGCGATCCCGTTTGCGTCCGGGGTGAGGATTTCGGTTGCCGGCTGCATCCCTGCCTTGCTCCGTGTGACGCCGCGTTCGGCATTGCCCAGCCGCTCAAACGGCGTTTAGGGTCTGCCCACTGCTCACCCAATTGCTCTGGCCAAACCCCATTTCGAGGAAACTGTCCATGTCCTATCGCGCTCCGCTTGTTGATTTCCAGTTCCTAATGGAAAAGGTTGCCGGCTTTCCCCACGTTCAGGCAACAGATCGGTTTGCCGAGGCGACCGCCGATGTATCCTCGGCGATCTTGGTAGAGGCAGGCAAGCTGAGCGAAGGCACCTTGGCCCCGCTGAACCGGGAAGGCGATCTGCAGCCCGCCGTGCTGGAAAACGGTGTTGTGCGCACGTCCCCGGGATTTGCAGCGGCCTACGGGCAGATTGCAGAGGGCGGATGGACATCGATCAATGCCAGCCCGGAGCATGGGGGCATGGGGCTGCCGCTGACGTTGACGACCGCAGTGAACGAGATGTTCTCGGGCGCCTGCCTGTCGCTGCAGCTCAACCCGCTGATGACGCAGGGCCAGATCGAAGCGCTTGAAGCCCATGCCAGCGATGCCCTGAAAGATCTCTACCTGCCCAAGCTGATTTCCGGCGAGTGGACCGGGACCATGAACCTGACCGAACCGCAGGCCGGTTCCGATGTTGGGGCTCTGCAGAGCAAGGCCGTGGACAATGGGGATGGCACATACGCGATCACCGGCCAAAAGATTTATATCTCCTGGGCTGATCACGATATGGCCGAAAACATCTGCCACCTCGTGCTGGCGCGCCTGCCCGATGCGGCGCCGGGCACCAAAGGGATCAGCCTGTTCATGGTGCCTAAGCGCTTGCCGAATGCGGATGGCTCTCTGGGCGTTGCAAATTCGCTCAAGGTGGTCAGCCTTGAGCACAAGCTGGGCCTGCACGGCTCGCCCACCGCGGTCATGCAGTATGACGGCGCCACAGGATGGTTGGTTGGCCAGCCCAACAAGGGCATGGCAGCGATGTTCACGATGATGAACAATGCCCGTCTGGGCGTGGGCACTCAGGGCATCGGTGTCGCCGAGGCCGCCACCCAGAAGGCGCTGGCCTATGCGCAGGACCGCAAGCAGGGCCGTGCCGGTGGCTCGGGCACCATTGTGGAGCACGCAGATGTGCGCCGGATGCTGGCGACCATGCGCGCCGAGACCTACGCCGCCCGCGGCATCGCGCTGATGAATGCCGTGGCGATCGATATGTCGAACGCCACCGAGGATGCAGACTGGGCCGCCCGCGCTGCATTGTTGACGCCGATCACCAAGGCCTATGGCACGGATGTGGGCATCAACGTGGCCAATATCGGCGTGCAGGTGCATGGCGGCATGGGCTTTGTTGAGGAAACTGGCGCGGCGCAATATCTGCGCGATGTGCGCGTCACGGCAATCTATGAGGGCACCAACGGCATCCAGGCCATGGACCTTGTGGGCCGCAAGCTCATGGATGGTGGCGAAGCGGTTGCTCGCCTGCTGGAAGAGATCGAAGACGGCGCCGAAGCTGCGCGCGCGGCCCTGCCCGATCTGGCAAAGCCGCTTTGGCAGGCATCGGAAAACCTCCGCGAGGTCACGGAATGGCTGGTCAGCCAGGATATGGACACCCGCTTTGCCGGGGCCGTGCCGTATCTGACGGCGTTCGCACGGGTGCTGGGCGGTCATGTGCACCTCGCCTCTGCCATGGCGGAGGGCGGCACGGGCCCAAGGACGGCGCTGGCGCGATTCTTCATGAATCGCCTGCTGCCCGAGCATACGGGCCTTTTGGCACAGGCCAGAACAGGTGCAGAGGACATCTTCGCCCTTTCCGCCGACGATCTGGCTGTGGCCTGATAGGTGCAAGCGCCCACTTCTTCTGAACTGCGCCCGATCCGCTATCCCTTCCCAGAGGCGCCCTCCGCGGGGGCCCCTGAGGCAATTGAGGTGGCGCCGGGCGTGCTTTGGTTTCGCCTGCCGCTGCCGATGGCGCTCGATCACGTCAATCTCTATGCGCTTGACGAAGGCGACGGCTGGGCGCTGATCGACACTGGGTTTGACACGAAGAAAACCCGTGCCATTTGGCAGGCATTGTTCGAAGGCCCCTTGGCCGGAAAGCCTGTGACCCGGGTTCTGGTAACCCATCACCATCCCGATCATGTGGGTCTGGCGGGCTGGTTTCAGACCGCGTTCGGCGCAGAGCTTCTGACCTCGCGCACCTCTTGGTTGATGGCGCGGATGCTGCAACTCGACACGCAACCCGTGCCCCCCGCCGAGACGCTCTTGTTTTGGCAGCGCGCCGGTATGGCGCCGGATATCCTGAAGGCGCGGGCCGAGGGCCGGCCCTTCAATTTTGCCGATTGCGTCGCGCCGATGCCCCTTGGCTATACCCGCATCTGCGAAGGCGACACGATCACGCTGGGAGGGCGCGACTGGGACGTGCGCATGGGAAATGGCCATGCGCCTGAGCATGTTACCCTGTGGTCGCGCGACGACAATCTGGTGATCGGCGGTGATCAGTTGCTGCCGTCAATCTCTCCCAATCTGGGTGTCTACGCCACGGAGCCCGACGCCGATCCCGTGGGCGATTGGATGGAGGCCTGCACGCGCCTTGCCACCCATGCCCGTCCGGATCACCTCGTGCTGCCCGGCCATAAGCTGCCATTTACGGGCCTGCCTGCGCGCATGCGGCAGTTGATCGACAATCACCACGGCGCCTTGCGGCGCCTTGAGGCCTGGCTGGATACGCCCCGCACCGCTGCGGAATGTTTCCAGCCCTTGTTCAAGCGCAAGATCGGTGAGGGCGAGTATGGCCTCGCGCTGGTGGAGGCGGTGGCCCATCTCAACCATCTTCATCGGTTGGGCCGCGTGTCACGCAGCCTTGATGATGCCGGTGCCTATCGTTTCGTGATGCATCATTGAGCGGCGGCAGTGACCGGCGCGGCACTGTCAGCGCCCCACCAGATCACCGCCATCATCACCGCCCGCCATGCGCGCGGCCACGCCATCGACATCGTCTGAGACCACAGCCTCGGCGATGTCGATCCCGCTCAGCGCCCCGAATTTGAACCCGTGCCCACTGTCGGCCGACGCCGCCAGAACGCGCCCCTCGCGCCGCAGGATGAAGCGATGTTCGGGCGCCTTCATCCAGTAATTTGCCTGTCCCCATCGCAGGCGAAACCCGTCGATATCACGGAACAGTCCGCGATAGCTTTCGCGCAGGGCAATCATCTCATCCCGGGTGATCTGGCGGTCACTGTCGTCGGGATCGTCCCGGCCCATCAACCCGTTGCCCAGCTTGAGGGGCAGGCCGGCCACTGGCGGCAGGCCCCAGTAATCCGTGGGCCCGCCCAGATCGATCCAGCCGGGCGCCTGCGCCCAAGCGTCCGCGAGGTCTGCGGGGGGATCGGCATAGACAATCAGCGTCCGACGTGGTGTCAGCGGAATGTTGAGGCCCGGAAGCAGGGCGGACAGCCCCGTGCCAGCGCATAGGATCACGCGATCCGCACGCAGGCTGTCTCCGCTTGCGAGATGCACAATCCCCTCCGCCGTATCCAGCCGCGTCACCGGTGAAAGCTCCACCACTGGCACGCCGGTGCTGCGCAGCAGGAAGGCAAGATCGCGCAGGATGGTGTCGGCCATGAGCGCGCCCCCGCGCGCGAGCATCGCATAGGTGATGCCCTCAGGCTCGAGCATGGGCAAGCGTTGGGCAATCTCTGCCTCTGTCTCCAGCAGGGTGTAGGGTTCTCCGATCCGGTCGAGGGACTGACGCGACAGATCGGCATAATCGCCGCGCTCCCGGCTGGTCACGACCATACCGGTTTCGACATAGTAGCGCCCGCGCGGTGCAGGGAGGTCTTCGAACAGCGTCTCGAACGCGTCAAAGGCTGCGGGCATGCGCGCCGCATAGCCGTGGGCGGCACCATAGAAGGGGCGTGTCAGCCGGTGATGATCAGAAGAGGCGGCAGTGGCGCAGGGCACCCGCCCAGCTTCGATCACCGTTACATCAACCCCCTGCTTGCGCAGTGCCCAAGCTGTGCAGAGGCCGACAATGCCGCCGCCGATCACGATCGTTTTCATGGCATCTCCCGTCCGCCGTGCCCCATGTCACCATGGCGTGCGGCGGCCGCTCAGAAAAGCCCGAAAGGAGACTGCAGCCTTTCGGCCCGAACAATTCGTGGATGGGTGATCAGTGCGCAGGGGCGGTCACGGGATCCAAAAGCGTGCGGCCCCCATCGACGGTGATGATCTGGCCCGTCATGAACCCAGAGCCCTCCGAGGCCAGAAACTGGACGGCATCGGCAACCTCGCTGGGCTTTCCGATGCGGTTGAGGGGCGTGTGGTCTTTGATGTCGTCGCGATAGGCGCCGTTTTCCTTCAGGGCGTTCTTCAGCGATTCCGACAGGACAGAGCCCAAGGCGCAGCCATTTACCCGGATGCGATGGGGGGCCAGCGCCACGGCGAGCGCACGGGTCATCTGATCAAGGGCGGCGGTTGAAACGGAGTAGCCCAGCAATTCCGGATGGGTGCGGCGGGCCGCAATCGAAGTGAGGTTCACGATCGATCCGATGGGGCTGTGATCCTCGGGAGGGGTGTTTTCCGCCTGCTTGATCATGCGACGCGCAACCAGTTGGCTCAGGCGCAGCGGGGTGATCATGTTTTGCTGCATCAACATCTCTACAGCGTCACTTTCAGGGTCCAGCGGATCAGAGGCCTCCATCTGCCGAGAGGCGTTGACGAGGATATCGACCTGATCAAAGGCATCCAGCGTGGCAGCGATCAGGTTGACCTGTGTCAGCTTCTCCCGCAGGTCTCCGGCGAAACTGCGGAGATTGTCGGTGTTGTCATCGGTGGCATCGGCCAGGCTGATTTCATCCATGTCTGCCATCATGACATTCGCCCCGGCATCGACAAACCGCCGGGCAATGGCCAGCCCAACGCCATTTGCGGCGCCGGTCACGATGGCAGTCTTGCCTGAGATAGAGAAGGACATGGTGGGCCCCGGTATTCTGGAAAGGGAAGGTGGCCGGGCTCAGCGCCGGCGCGGCTTGCGCGCGTGGATCAATTTATAGCCGCCCGGTCCGGGCAATGGGGTTACCTCTGCAAACGAGTCTTGCAAGGCTCTTTCATAGGGCAAATGGCGGTTCGCGACCAGCCACAAGCTGCCAGATGGGGCGAGCATGCGTTTTGCGGCCGTGATGAATGCCATTCCAAGGGCGGGCTCAGCCTTGCGCGAGGTGTGGAAGGGCGGGTTCGAGATGACATGATCCATCTGATGCGGTGCGCGCCAGGTGGTGGCATCCGCCCAGTCGATCTGCACGCGGTCATCGGCCACGTTGAGGCGCGCGGCTGTCACAGCGGCGTGCTCTGCCTCTACCATATGTACGGAAGCAATCTTTGGGCTTTGTGGAAGGGCGCGCGCCGTCAGGTAGCCCCACCCGGCCCCGAGATCAGCGATCTTGCCTTTCAATTCTGGCAGGGCATCTGCCAGCGCCACCGAGCCGGGATCGGGCCCGTCCGCCGAGAAAATGCCCGGCGCAGTGTGCCAACCGTCGGCCACTTGCCGCGTCTCAGGCAGCGCCCAATCTGAAAAGTCAGCCCCCGGTGCCAAGGTGAACAGTTTGCCATGGGCCTTCGAATACGCCGGAGAGACATCGCAGCGCTTGCGAGTGGCCGCATAAAGGCTGTCGACGCCGTCGGATTTCTGCCCGTCCACGACAACTGGCACATTCCAGGCTGTGGCCCTGGCAACCAGATCGCGCGCAGCGTCTTTTGCCCGCGGCAAACACAGGATGGCTGCGGCAGGTTTCTCTGCCACGTCCGCAATGCGGGGCACAACCTGTCCGCCCCGCGCCGAGAGCGCGTCGTAATGGGGGCGGAAGCCCTGAACATGGATCACACGTTCAGGCGCCAGTTGAGAGAGGTCAGTCTCGGAGGTGGCTCCAAGCACAACAATCGTGCCCGCATCCGGCAGGGCCAGCGTGCCGCTTTCCAGCGCAAGTCGCAGACGGGTGGTCAGCCGCCTATTCCTTTTCCATGGTGCATTGCAGCGGGTGCTGGTGGCGTCGGGCGAAATCCATCACCTGCGCCACTTTTGTTTCGGCCACCTCGTGGCTGAACACGCCCACAACGGCGAGGCCCTTCTTGTGCACCACCAGCATCAGCTCGAACGACTGTGCATGGCTGAGCCCGAAAAACCGCTCCAACACATGTACGACAAACTCCATCGGCGTGTAGTCGTCGTTGAGCAGCATCACCTTATAGAGCGGAGGCTTCTGCGTCTTGGGCTTGGTCTTCGTCAGCAAAGACGTGTCAGCGCCACCGCCATCACCGGGGGTGTCGTCGTCTGCCATCAGGACTTGGTCTGTCAATGAACGCACGCGCAGTGCCTCGAATGTAAGGGCGTGGAAGATCTGTCTGGTAGAGGGTTATATATAGTGTGGCGCCCGTGTGAAAAGGGGGCGCGTCCATGCATCATCGTTTCCATTGTCTGCAAAGGCTGTTTTGTCCCCATGATCACCGCACAAAGCGACACGCATCTCACCACCATTGGCTTCGATGCGGACGATACGCTCTGGCACAACGAGCGCTTTTTCAGAATGACGCAGCAGCGATTCGCAGAACTGCTGTCAGATCATGCGGAAACCGCCGATCTGGATGATCGACTGCTCGAGGCCGAGCGGCGCAACCTTGGCCATTATGGCTTCGGCATAAAGGGCTTCGTGCTGTCGATGATCGAAACGGCCATCGAGGTGACAGAGCAGCGCGTTCCGGCTTCGGTGATTGCTGAGATCCTGGCCATTGGACGAGAGATGTTGCGCCATCCGATCGAGTTGCTGCCCCATGCCCGCGCCGCCGTCGAGGCGGCCGCCGAAACCCATCGCGTGATCCTGATCACCAAGGGCGATTTGCTCGACCAGGAGCGCAAGCTGGCGCAGTCCGGTCTGGGGGAGTTGTTCGATGCGGTTGAGATCGTGTCTGACAAGACGCCAGACGCCTATCTGCAGATTTTCGCGCGTCACGGGGCCGGCGCGGCGCGTGGTTTGATGTTGGGGAATTCCATGAAATCCGACGTTTTGCCCATGATCGAAGCCGGTGGATGGGGCATCCATGTGCCGTTTCACATGGAGTGGGATTTGGAAAAAGCAGAGGCACCCGAAGGGCATCCGCGGTTTCGCGTTTTGGGGGATCTCGGGGGGCTGCGCGCCCTGATCGACGAGATCGGCTAAGGGGTACTCTCGCCCGCCATCAAGATGTTGCCCTGTGCGCGCATTGCGACACTATATATTGAATTACAACTTTTTCTAAAAAATTCAATGCTTTGTTTCCCAAAGCGCCATTACCGTGCTAGCATCCCATCAAGAGCACGCTGACCACGGGCAAACCCGGGCGGCAAAACAGGCAATTATTCAGAGTAGAACCGATGAAAATGATCGGGGCGACCTTGCGTCTATATGTGGCGCTGATCTGCGGCATGGTGTGCCTTCTTTCGGGGCTGGCCAGTGCTGCGCCTTATGCGGCCATGGTGATGGATGCGCGCAACGGGAAGATCCTGCATTCGCGCAATGCCGATACCCGGCTGCATCCGGCATCTTTGACCAAGATGATGACCCTCTATGTCGCGTTTGAGGCGGTTCAGAATGGTGAGCTGAGCATGGACACAAAGATAACCGTGTCCCGCAAAGCCGCTGCAGAGCCGCCCTCAAAGCTGGGTCTGCGTGCCGGTCAGAAAATTGCACTGAAGTATCTCGTGCGGGCGGCGGCAATCAAATCCGGAAACGACGCTGCTACGGCCATCGCTGAAGGAATTTCCGGCTCGGAGGCGGCCTTCGCCCGCCGGATGAACCGCACGGCCAAATCACTGGGCATGACGCGTACAACCTTTCGCAATGCCCATGGCCTGACCCAAAACGGCCACTTGTCTACGGCCCGCGATATGACCGTTCTTGGGCGTGCGCTGTTCTACCACTATCCGCAGTATTACAACATCTTCAAACGCCGGACGACCGATGCTGGCGTGCGTGAGGTGTCCAACACCAACCGCCGCTTGCTCAACGCCTATCGGGGCGCTGATGGCATCAAGACGGGTTATACGCGGGCGGCTGGCTTCAACTTGGTGGCCTCTGCCGAACGCAACGGAGAACGCATCATAGCAACCGTCTTTGGCGGCCGATCCACGGCAACGCGCAATGCCCGCGTGGCTGAATTGCTCGATCTCGGTTTCAAGCGGGCCCCGCGCCGCGTGGCGACCGCCGCACCATCCCGCCCGGGCTACGCTGGAAATGCGGGCGCGAACCCGCCGGGCAAGGTTGTCCGCCTGTCGGGCGCTGTGAAGAAATCCCTGCACCCGCAGCTGCGCCCGGGCGCACGGCCTGCGCCGGAACTGTTGCTGGCCATGCAGGAAGGCATCGCAGAGGCGGTTGAGACAGCCGCGTTGACCCCTGCCGCCCAACCTTCCCCCCCAGCGGGCACGGCGCCCCTGGCCCGTCCGGAAAGCAGCTCTGCCAGCGCACCAGCTGCAGCGGAGCAGCCGTCTGATGACACGCTTAATCTCGCGGCACTGGCGCAAGCTGAGCCAACGCCCGCAGTGTCTGACGCCCTTGCTCAGGCACGTGCGGCCCTGACAGCCGCCGCCCGCGTGCCCGCAGATGCGCCGCTGGTCGAGGCCCAGACAGCAGCGCCCCCAACTGTTATCGTGGCAAAGGCCACGCCCCAAACCGTGCGCCCAAAGGCCCGTCAAGTGACTGTGGCCAGTGCTGCGCCCACGGCAGCACCGGCGCCAGAGAGCAGCGCTTCGGTGCAGCAAGTTGCCCTGCAAGTGGCGACAGTGCGCCCGATGGCGCGCCCGGCACCGCCCCCGCCTGACATGACCGTGCTTGCCAAGGCCGCGCCGACCGCAAGCCCGCCGCCCAGAACCAATCTTGTCACCCGGGTGTCCACCTCGGGCGGGCGGCTGTGGCGCGTCTCACTGGGCACCTACAGCACCCGTTTCGATGCGGAACGTGCCCTGCTGGAAACCGCATTGCGCGAGATGACAGTGTTGGATGGAGCCTTGCGCAAGGTTGTTCGGGGCAGCAGAGGCTTTGAGGCGCGGTTCCTGGGGCTCAGTGAAGCGCAAGCCAATCGCACCTGCAGCCGTCTACAGGCACGTGGAGCCGCCTGTGATGTGGGCAGGGCCGGCTAACAGCGACCCTCTGCGGCTCAGATCGCGCTGTCTGCTCGCTTTGAAACGGATTTGGCGAAGGCGCGCACCCGTTCCTTGAAGCGCTGGTTTGCTTTCTGTTTGAACAGGCGGGCCGATTGCAGAAGCATTCGCGCCGGCAATGTCTGCGGCTTGATATCGACCAGAATGTCGAGCCGTGTGCGCGTGGGCGAGAGGGCAACGGTCGTCACATCGGCTGTCACTTTCAGGCCTCCGCTGTGCGAAAGCACCGTAAACCCGTTGGGTGCCGCCCATTTGTCGACCTTTGCTTCGATTTCTCGCGTGGTGCCGCGAAACGCTACATTGCCGGTCCAGGTGCAATCGGGCCCCGGTGCACCGGTCCGGTCGATCTGCCCTCCGGCACGGCGCAATTGGCGTTCGAAATTCGCAAAATCGGTGACCTCCTGAAAAACAGTCTCCTGTGGGGCGTCAATATTTTCGCTGGCTGAAAAATGCATTCTGGGCCTCGATCAAACGGCAGTGAATTGGTTTATCCGGTCAATCAAGCCGGTCCGCAAGCCATGCAGACATCAGAAATTCGGCAATTGCGCCCTTGCGCGGGGGGCGGACCAACGCATGGGTGCCCGCAAAGACCTCCGCCACCTCTTCGCGGGTGAGCCACCGGGCATCATCAAGTTCGTTCGGGTCCACGGTAATCTCGTCTGCCAAGGCTTCCCCCTTGCAGCCAAACATGAGCGATGCCGGAAAGGGCCAGGGCTGCGATGACAAATACGCCACAGGGCCAACGGGCACCCCGGCTTCCTCGAACACCTCCCGCCGGACAGCGTTTTCCAGTGTTTCGCCAGGTTCGACAAAGCCGGCCAACAGGGAATACATCCCCTCTGGCCAACCCGGAGAGCGCCCGACCAGCAGGGCATTCCCCCGCGTGATCAGCATGATCACTACAGGATCTGTGCGTGGAAAATGCTTGGCCCCGCAGGACGCACAATCCCTTTGCCAGCCCGCCATGCGCATCGTGGTCTTGGCGCCGCATCGGGCGCAATGGCCGTGCGTATCGTGCCAGTTCTGCAAAGCTTTCGCTGTGGCGGCCAGTTCTGCATCCCGCCGTGACAGGCGTGTCATCACCCCGCGCAGTTCAGCAAAGCGCGCATCGGGGGCACTGGGGTGGGCTTGCTCGGTGGGATCAAAAAAGGCGCTCATGGCGGCTTCGTCCACCTCTGGGGACCAGCCCGTGAGGTTCGCTGCGAAATAGGGAACGCCGTCAGAGCGGCCGAGAAACAGCATGTCTGCGCTGGCATCTTCCAGGATGGCGTGGCCATCCGGAACATAAGCAAGTTGATCCCGTGCATCGAGCATCGGCTTGCCGCGCCACATGGGCAGAATGCGGCCTTCGGCGCGGGCGCGTGCCAGCGCATCGGCATCGCCGCGTATTTCCGCGGCCCTGTCGAGGCCGGATGTTCCGAAGGTAACGGCTTCTGCGTCGCGCATGATCTGGTCCCCCTGCTTCTGTGGCAGGGGTGACATAGTGGAGCGGGAATGGACAGGGGCAAGAGGCCCTTGCCCAAAGCCGATCCCGCCGCTACCTGCGACATGCCCGGATGCCCGGCCCTGATGCCCGGCACCCCAACAAGTTTGGAAGGTGGATGATGTTTGCTGCTGCGCTGTTCGATCTGGATGGACTTCTGCTGGATACCGAGGCCGTTTTTCATGCGGTTGATCTGGAAGTGCTCACTGCCCACGGCGCAGATCCAGAGGAGGCCCGTGCTGCGGTTGATGCGATGGTTGGCCAGGATGAAACCGCGTGTCGGGCGATCCGCGAGTCACGCTTCCCCACGTTGGATTTTGATGCGGTCAACGCAGATTGCCGAGTGCGAATCGATGCCATCTTTGCGAAGGGCATTCCTGTTTGCAGGGATGTGATCCGCCTCTTGGACGCTCTTGATGCGCATGGAATTCCGAAGGCCGTCGCAACAAATTCTTCCAAGACGCAGGGCTGGCGCAAGCTGGGATTGGGGGGGCTGGAGCCGCGCTTTGACGTGCTGATCGGCTATGACATGGTTGCCGCCGCCAAGCCCGCGCCTGATATCTTCGTGGCCGCCGCTGAAGCATTGGGACAAAGCCCTGCGCAGTGCATTGCCTTTGAAGACAGTGACACCGGCGCGCTGGCCGCGCGCCGCGCTGGCTGCACGGTGGTGCAAGTGCCTAATCTCCAGAGGACACCGAGCGCCCATGCGGATTTCGCCGCTGAAACCGTTTGGGAAGGCGCGCTTGCGGCAGGGCTTAATCTGGACCGGGCACCAGTTATTCGGTGACAGGGCGGCTTTGATCTGCCTAAATCATAGGCGCACTGCCTGCCCGGCGGGCATATGACTGGCGTCTGCGCGCTGATCCTGCTGACCGGGACATGGTCGAATGGCGCTGGAGTTGGCTCTGCCCCATCTTTGTCGCCGCATACTAGAACCGACAGGAGGTTGACCCCGTGTTTACGCGCCCGCTTCGTACTGCCGCTTTGGCTGCCGCCGCGCTTGTGACAGCTGCTGCTGCCCATGCACAAACCAAGGTACCCTTTGCTCTGGACTGGAAATTCGAAGGCCCATCTGCGGCCTACTTTGCAGCCATTGATAATGGCCATTTCGGGGATGCAGGCCTCGATGTCACGATCGAGGCGGGCTCCGGCTCGACCAACACGATCCCCAAGATCGCCACGGGAGCCTTTCCGGTTGGCTTCGGTGACATCAACGCAGTCATCCGCTTTCTGGATCAAAATCCAGGTGCGCCGATCACTGCGGTGATGATGATCTATGACAAGCCGCCCTTCGCCATTATTGGCCGCAAAAGTCAGGGTGTTTCCGGGCCGGCTGACCTCGAAGGCCGTATCCTGGGCGCGCCGCCCCCGGATGGTGCCTGGGCGCAGTTCGCGGCCTTTGCCGATGCGGCGGGCATTGATCCTTCCAAGGTGACCGTGGAGCCTGTGGGCTTTCCGACCCGCGAGCCCATGTTGGCGGAAGGGGAAGTGGATGCCGTGGCGGGCTTCTCGTTTTCCTCTTTCCTCAATCTCGTGCGCCTTGGCGTGCCAGAGGAAGACATCTCGACGATCCTGATGGCCGATCACGGACTGGAGCTCTATTCAAACGCGATCCTCGTGAACACGGATTGGGCGGCAGAGAATGCAGACACGCTCAAAGCGTTCCTTGCGGCGGTTGCCGCCGGTTGGAAAGATGTGATTGCAGATCCGGAGATGGGTGCGAAGGCCGTGATTGCCCGCAACCCGGCGGCCGATGTCGCGCTGGAGCAGCGCCGGCTTGAACTTGCCACCGCGGCCAATGTTCTGACCGATTACGTAATGGCCAACGGCATGGGTGGGATTGATGAGGCCCGTTTCGCTGCGGCGCTTGAGCAGTTGAAGCTGACCTATGAATTCCAGAACGATCCTCTGCCGATCGCATCTTATTTCGACAGCAGCTACCTGCCGGATGGCCTGTTTGCCGTCAAATAACTGACACGGTGGTGTTCGGGCCCTTCGGCCCGGGCGCCGCACCCCTGCCGGGGCCTCCGGCGGGAGTATTTTTTCCAAGATGATGGGCCAACCGCACGGATATGGCCCGGCGTGGGGGCCGATGACTGCACTGATCGAAATTAGGGACGTGTCCCATCGCTTTGAGACCGATAGCGGGCCATTGCATGTGCTGGATCACCTGAACATTTCGATTGAGGAAGGTGGATTTACGGCCGTTGTGGGCCCGTCTGGCTGCGGAAAGTCGACGCTGACCCGGCTGGTGTCCGGGCTGATGAAGCCGGATGAGGGTGAAGTGTGGCTGCATGGGGAGCGGGTGCGGGGCCCCCGCAGCACTGTGGGCATGGCGTTTCAGAACCCCGTTCTGCTTGAATGGCGGTCGATCCTGAACAATGTCGTTCTGCCCCTGGAGATCGTGCCCAATAAATTGACCCGTGCGCAGAAGGAAGAGCGCGCGCGCTTTCTGCTCGACCTTGTGGGTTTGAGTGGGTTTGAGGACAAGCGCCCCTCTGAGCTTTCGGGCGGCATGCGGCAACGCGCGTCCCTGTGCCGTGCGCTGGTGCATAAGCCCGAGGTGCTGATTCTCGATGAGCCTTTCGGGGCGCTTGATGCCTTCACCCGCGAAGATCTGTGGCAGACCATGCACAAGGTGAAGCAGGAAGAGCCCTTTACGGGCCTCCTGATCACCCATGATCTGCGCGAATCGATCTTTCTGGCCGATCAGGTTGTTGTCATGTCGGGGCGGCCTGCGCATACGCAATACCTTATGGATGTGCCGGCGACCGGGCCCCGCGCGCTGGATGATCTCTATACGCCAGAGGCCGCCGAGCGACTGAATATCCTGCGCCACCAGATCCAGATCGCCCAAGGCCGCACTGCGGATGATGACCGCAAGGAGGCGGCGGAATGAACATCTCCAAAGTGATCACGCCGGTGTTGGCAGTGCTGGTATTTCTGGGCCTTTGGGAGGCCCTCGTGTGGGTCAATGACTGGCCGAATTACAAGATGGCGTCCCCGTCTGATCTCGGCCCCGCGTTCACGCGCTACTGGGAATTGTTCCTTGTTTATGGCTGGCAAACCCTATGGCGGACGGTTGCGGGATTGCTTTTGGCCATTGTTGTGGGCACGGCGCTGGGCATGATCATGGGGTTTTCACGGACGATGCGGGATGGGCTTTATCCCCTGTTGGTGGGGTTCAATGCCATTCCGAAGGCCACAGTCGTGCCCATAATCGCGCTGATGTTCGTGGGCGCGCATGATTTTAACACCATCCTGATCGCGTTCATGATCTCCTTCTTTCCGATTGCCGTCTCTGTTTCGATTGGGTTGAGCACACTGGAGCCGGAATATCGCGATATCCTTCGGTCTCTGGGCGCGAGCCAGATGACGATCTTTTGGAAGATTGCTTTGCCCAAAACATTGCCGGAGTTCTTTGGGGCTTTGAAAGTGGCGGTGACGCTGGCCTTTATCGGGACCAATCTGATGGAGATCGTCAGCCCCCATGGCCGCGGTCTGGGCGCGCTTTTCGACAGTGGCAAGACCAACTCGGACTACCCGTTGATGTTTGCCGTGCTGATTGCCTTGGCCGTGCTGGGGATCCTTCTTTACTACGTGGTTGTGGTGTTGGAGAAGATTTTCGCCGGTTGGGCAGAGCGTCAGCCTGGATGAGTGACGGCCTCTTGCGAAAGTGGAGCGCGCCGGTTAGATACCCGCGTTGAGAGGTTGGTGCGGGCGAGCGCCTCGCCAACCCGGTCAGGTCCGGAAGGAAGCAGCCGCAACGAGCCCCGCTTGGGTCGTGTCCAATCTCTCACCCTTCTCCCCATCGTTTTGCTGGTCAGGGGCCTTCGGGCGGTCAGGCCATGAATTGTGCCCAGATCACCAGCAGCAGAAAGCCAACCAGCGCCGCCATGACCAACTGGGCGGGGACGGCGGACAATCTGCGGAGGACGCCTGGTGGCAGGCGTCGGCCCAGAATGTAGGCCAGACCACCGGGCACCAATGCTGCCAATTGCCATTGCAAGAAGAGGGATGTCCGGTTGAGGCCGCGTGTGAAGCCATCGCCGCTCGGCGCGGTTTGATGGAGGGTCACGAAGGCTGTGACACACAAAACGGCCCAAAGGCCCAGCAGGGCAATGACGCGCTGCGGGTGGCTCACTCCGGGTAGGTGGCGCGGCAGGTGGCGATCGCTTGGCGGGTGGCCTTGGCAACGCTTTCGCGCTTGCGCTCCAGTCCGGCCAGCTTGCGCTTTTCAACGGCCGGGTCGATCGGCACGTCTTTCTCACGCGTCATCACCTGATCCCGCCAGCAATATTCCCGCTCGATGATATTGCCCTCGGCGTCACGCCGGACTGCGCAAACCTGCCAAACCGGTGTTGTGTAGGTTTCTTCTTCCTTCGCATAACCCCTTGCGATGTTCATGCGGACCTCCTCGATCAGAGCATCCAATTTACGCAAGTCTTTGCTTGCCCGCTGGATGCATTGCTCTTGAGGGGTTCCGCAGGCCGCCAGCAGGCCTACAAGAACAAAGGCGAAAGTAAGGGGCATGAAGCGTCGCATGGCGAAACGATAGCCTTTCATTGCAAGATACACCAAGGAAATTCGGATTCGCGCTGCGACTGTCAACTCTGATTTGCAGTTAGTGTCTAGTGTGCTAGACATATTCCGATACCACGAAGGACGGCCCCCATGACGGAACTCTTTGATGATCACAAGGCGCGCGCCAGTGCTTGGTTTCGCAGTTTGCGCGACGACATCGTTGCCGCCTTTGAGGCCCTGGAAGACAGTCAGGAAAAAGGGCCCTTCGCCGATCTGCCCGCGGGCCGCTTTGAGGTAACCGAAACGCGCCGCAGCTCCGAAGACGGATCCGACGCTGGTGGTGGCCTCATGAGCGTGATGCGGGGCGGCAGAGTGTTTGAGAAAGTTGGCGTCAATGTCTCAACTGTCTATGGCAAGCTCGCGCCGCGCGCGCAGGCCGCAATGGCCGCCCGTCGGGATTTGCCGGGCATAAAGAGTGATCCGCGCTTCTGGGCCGCGGGCATCAGCCTTGTTGCCCATATGCGCAATCCCCATACGCCGGCGGTTCACATGAACACCCGCATGTTCTGGACGCCGCAGGCATGGTGGTTTGGTGGTGGTTCTGATCTCAACCCCTGCATTGAGGTGCCAGCCGACACAGCCGCCTTCCATGCTGTGCTGCAATCCTACTGCGACCGTCACAACACGGAGTATTACCCCCGGTTCAAGGCCTGGGCCGATGAGTATTTCTACGTGCCGCACCGCAACCGGGCGCGGGGCGTTGGCGGGATCTTCTATGATGATCTGAACACCGGCGACTGGAACGCGGATTTCGCCTTTACTCAGGATGTGGGGCGCGCCTTCCTGCCTGCTTTCCTGCCCATCACCGAGCGCCATCGCAATGATCCTTGGAGCGAGGCGGACAAGGAGGCGCAACTGGTGCATCGGGGCCTTTATGCGGAGTACAATCTCGTCTATGACCGCGGCACAAAGTTCGGGCTTGAGACCGGACATGATGCAAACGCGGTGCTGATGAGCCTGCCCCCCCTGGCCAAGTGGACCTGATCCGAGATTACTGAGCAGACTGTTTCCACCCGACGTCTCGTTGCTGTTCTGTCGGCATCCAATTTCGTGATTGGCATAGGGGCGTTCGTCGTGATTGGCGTGCTCAGCCCTCTGGCCGACAGTTTCGAGATTACGGCGGATGTCGCGGGCCAGGTCATGACAACCTATGCGTTGGCCTATGCGCTGCTCTCGCCGCTGCTGGTGTCTTTGACCGGGCGCTTGGGGCGGAGACGGGTGATGGCCTTTGGTCTGGCTCTTTTCGTTTTGGCCGCCTTGCTAACGGCGGTGGCGCCCAACTTCTTCTGGCTCAATGTGGCGCGGGTGATCTCGGCGGCCGGGGCCGGGCTGTTCACGCCCGTTGCTGCGGCGGTTGTCGCGGCGCTCAGCCCGCCCGAGCAACGTGCGAAAACCCTTGCCGCTGTCTTTTTCGGACTGACGCTTGCACAGGTGCTGGGTGTGCCCGTTGGCAGCTATCTGGCTTATACGTTTGGCTGGCAATGGGCCTTTGCGTTGGTTGTGGTGATCGGGCTGCCATGCGTCTGGCTGATATGGGTCAGCGTGCCAGCAGGGCTGCGGTTCCAGCCGGTCTCGCTTTCGGATTTGGGCCGGGTGCTGGCCACGCCGCATCTCATGGCGGCAGTGCTGTTCACGGCGGCGTTCCTGAGTGCGATCTATGTGGTCTACACCTATATGGGCCCCCTGTTGGAAGAGCAGATGGCCTTCACACCCGGTCAGATTACCCTCGCACTGCTGGTGCTTGGCATCGGGGCAGTGCTCGGCAATCTGCTTGGTGGCTTCATGGCCGATAAGCTGGGTCCGCAGCGGACGCTCTATATTCTCGCGACAAGTCAGATGGTGCTGCTCTGCGCCTATTCTGCCCTGCCGATGCCCGTCATCGCTGTCTACCTGCTGATATTTTTCCAAAATCTCATGGGCTGGTCCTTCGTGGCGGCGCAGCAGGCCCGCCTCGTTACGCTGGATGCTGCGGCAGCCCCGGTTCTGTTGGCGCTGAATGCGGCGGCGATTTACGTGGGCGCGGCCGTGGGCTCTGCGATCGGGGGCTTTTCTATCGCTTCGATGGGCATTTCGGCCAACGGGGTGGTGGCGGGTCTGTGCGCCTCAACGGCAATCCTGACGCTTGTCATCGCGCGCCGTCTGGCCAGCCGGCATCAAGCCAAAGTCTGAGCGTATACCCGTTTCTGGAACGCCCAGGGCGGCGCTTGCGGCGCGATCCCGCGCGGATCAGCAGGCAGCCCCGTAGGGGTGCCTGCCCGGCCCAACAGGGCACGCGATCTCCGATCGCACGCCGTGGCGGGAGCCTTTCTTTGTGTCTAGACGGTTTGCGCGGCGCGCACGGTCTCGATCATCAGGGATACATTGTCCGGGTCTGCATCGGGGGTGATGCCGTGACCCAGATTGAAGATATGCGGCCCATTGGAGAATGCCTCGACAATCGCCTGGGTCTCGTCAATCAGCGCCTGTCCACCTGTCACCATATGCGAGGAGGCCAAGTTGCCTTGCACGCAGCCATCCTTTTGCACATTCGCGGCAGCCCAACTGGGCGACACTGAGTTGTCCAGCGCCACGCAATCGGCCCCTGTGGCCTTGTGGAACCCGACATAGCCCTCACCAGCCTCGCGCGGGAAGGCAATGACAGGCAGGCCGGGGTGGCGCGCCTTCAGGGCTGACGTGATGCGCGCGGCGGGCTCAAGCGCATATTTGTGGAAGGCATCCCCTTTCAGGCTGCCGGCCCAACTGTCGAACAGTTTCACGCAGTCGGCCCCGGCCTGAACCTGCATGGACAGGTACTCCACCGTTGCTTCTTCGATGCGCATCAGCAGGGCTTCAAACAGAGGCGTGTTGGTTTGCATCAAGCGATGGGCGGGCCCTTGGTCAGGTGTGCCGCGGCCGGCGATCATGTAGGTTGCGACAGTCCAGGGCATGCCAGCAAAGCCGATTAGCGTTGTCTCGGATGGCAGTTCCTTTGAAAGGATACGCACCGTTTCATACACTGGGGCCAGATGGTCATGAATGTCGTCGCGGCCCACCAGCTTGTTGAAATCGCCTTGCTCGGTGATGGTCGAAAGACGCGGGCCTTCCCCGGTGACAAACCAAAGATCCGCACCAAGGGCTTGGGGCACCAGCAGGATATCGGCAAAGAGGATCGCCGCATCAAACCCGTAGCGCCGGATTGGCTGCAGAGTGACTTCGGCGGCCAGTTCGGAATTGTAGCACAGGGACAGAAAGTCGCCGGCCTGGGCGCGGGTCGCGCGATACTCGGGCAAATAACGCCCCGCCTGCCGCATCATCCAGATCGGTGGTGTGGGCAACGTCTCCCCGGCCAACACCCGCATCATTTTCTTGGTTTCGGCCATACAGGTCCTCGCATATGTGTTGTGTGGTGCCTGGGTCTGACAGATCATCAGAGCGCATGTGTCAACTTGACTAGACACTCATGACGGATAATGTCAAGACAACGAGGGCAAGACCAAAGGTTTCGACGATGACTATCACGCTCCCCTCGCCAATGTCGCCTCTCAAAATTGGCACACGTGGCTCCCCGCTCGCCCTTGCTCAAGCGTATGAAACCCGAAGGCGTCTGGGCGCTGCGTTCGATCTGCCGGAAGAGGCGTTTGAAATTGTGGTCATCAAAACAACCGGGGATGACCGATTTCTGATCGAAGCAGACAAGCCGCTCAAGGAATTGGGTGGCAAGGGGCTGTTCACCCGCGAGATCGAGGACGACCTGCTGTCCGGGAAGATCGATATTGCCGTGCATTCCATGAAGGACATGCCCGTCGAGCAACCGGCAGGGTTGCTGCTGGAGACCTACCTGCCCCGTGAGGATGTGCGCGATGCCTTCGTCACCCTCGATGGCCGCAATTTCACGGATCTTGCAGAGGGCGCGGTTGTAGGGACCTCTTCCCTGCGGCGCCGCGCACAGCTGCTCCACCGCCGACCAGACCTGCAAATTGTTGAATTCAGGGGCAATGTTCAGACCAGAATGCGCAAGCTGCAAGACGGTGTGGCAGAGGGCACCTTTCTGGCATGTGCCGGTCTGAACCGGCTTGGCATGGATGAGGTGAAGCGCACGCCCATCTCTGAGAATGACCTTCTGCCCGCTGTGGCACAGGGGGCGATTGGGATCGAAAGACGGGCTGATGACAGCCGCACGGCAGAGATGCTTGAGGCGATTCACGATGGGCCAACGGGGATGCGGCTGGCCGCGGAGCGGGCGTATCTGGCCGCTTTGGATGGCTCTTGCGAGACGCCGATTGCAGGCCTTGCAGAGCTGGATGGCGGGCAGATTCGCCTGAGAGGAGAAATCCTTCGCCCCGACGGATCCGAGATGCTGGATGACCATGGCAGCGCCCCGATTGAGGATGGCGCCGCCTTGGGCCACGAGGTAGCTGCTCGCCTGCTGGAACGCGCGCCGCAGGACTTCTTCGATTGGCGTTGTGATTAAAAATTTCGCAACCGGTTGCAAAAAATGCTGGTAGCGCTAACGAGGCCCTTGCAATCGAGTCTGGGGCGTGCTTCCCATATGAAAGTGCACCGAAAATAATATCGGGCACGTCCTATGGGAGGAAAATATTATGAAAACACTTATCGCAACCGCATGTGCGGCTGCGCTGCTGGCAAGTGCAGCAGTCGCCGAACGTTATGTCATGATCACACACACGCAGGGCACGGATCCGTTCTGGCCCGTCGTGGAAAAAGGTGGTCGTGATGCAGCCGCCGCCATCGGCGCAACGCTCGAGTACAACTTCGACGTGTCCGGTGACATGGCCGCCATGGCCGCGCTGATCGAAGCCGCCGCAGCGTCCAACCCGGATGGGATCATCGTATCGCTGCCCGACGCCGCGGCGCTTGGCCCGGCAATCAAGGCCGCCGTTGCTGACGGTATCCCGGTTGTGACGATGAACTCCGGCCTCGAGAGCTCCGCTGAGCTCGGCGCGCTGATGCACGTTGGTCAGCCCGAGCGTCTTGCTGGTGAGGCCGCTGGTGGCCGCGCCGCATCCGAGGGCGTGACGAACGGCCTGTGCCTCAACCAGGAAGCGTTCAACACCGCGCTTGTAGACCGTTGCGAAGGCTACTTTGCAGGCCTCGGCGGCGATCTGAACATGATCGACGTGTCCAACGACCCTGCACAGATCGAAACCCGTACGGCTGCAGCTCTGCAGGCTGACCCGTCCATCGACGGCGTTCTGGCTGTGGGCCCGCATGTCTGTGAAGCCGCTGTCAAAGCCATCGACGCCGTGGGCGCGGACGTGCACCTCGCATGCTTCGACCTGTCGCCCGGTGTGATGGACATGATCGAAAACGGTCAGGCCTCCTTCACGATCGACCAGCAGCAGCGTCTGCAGGGCTACATGCCGGTCATCGTTCTGCACCTGTACAACAACCACGCAGGCCTCCTGCCGGGCAACAACATCGCTTCCGGCCCCGGCTTCGTGGACAAGTCCAACGCATCTGCCGTTAAGGCGCTGGCGGGCATCGACCGCTAAGTCTTGCGACATTGGATGAAGATAGAGACAGGCGGGGAACTTCCCCGCCTGTTTCATAAAATAGCCAGTATAATAGGGGAGGCGGGGTAGACATGGCGGACAGCAGTGAATCCGACCGGCTACAAAAAGAGACCGGTTTTCAGAAGTTGATCCGGCGGCCCGAGATCGGGGCGTTTATCGTGATGGTCATCATTATCGTGGCACTTGCCATCGCTTCAGACATGAAGGCGTTCAATGCCCTGGGTCTGAAGAACAATATCAAGATCATCTCTCAGTACGGAATCATCGCCATTGGGGCTGCCCTGTTGATGATCGCGGGGGAGTTTGACCTCTCAATCGGTTCAATGATCGGTTTTGCCGGTATGAGCATGGCACTGATGCTGAAATGGGGGCTGCCTTTCGGCCTCGGTGAAGCAACACCGTTCACCGCCTTTTTCATCACCCTGATCATGACCCTGTCGATCGGCTATATCATCGGCACAATCGTTGTCCGGTCCGGGTTGTCGAGTTTCATCGTGACGCTTGGATTTCTGTTTTTCCTGCGCGGTGTCACGGAAGTGGCGTTCCGCTTGATCAACCAGTCCACGCAGGTTTCCGGTCTGCCCGACTACAAAGAGGAAAGCTGGTTCGCCAATATTCTTGGCGGCGAGGTTTTCGGCTGGTTCTACGATGCCTGGTACTGGATCGGCACGAAAGTGTCCTCCGGCATCGACATGAACGCCGACATGTCCCGCGCCGAGCGCATCGAACTGATCGAGTATCTTGGCCTGCTCAACATCAACCGACGCATGGAACAGTGGGTCACAGGGTTTGATGCCCGGTTCATGTGGTTCATCGTGATCGCTGTTGTGGCCTATTTCATCCTCAGCCGCACCCAGATCGGAAACTGGATCTACGCAACAGGCGACAACAAGGAAGCGGCCCGTGCCAACGGTGTGCCGGTAAACCGCGTCAAGATCGGCCTGTTCATGTGCACCGCGTTCTGCGCCACCATGTTCGCGGCCTGCCAGGTGTTTGATACCAACACATCGGATGCGGCCAAGGGCAACCTGATGGAACTGTTCGCAATCGCGATCGCAGTTGTCGGGGGAACGCTCATGACAGGGGGCTTTGGATCGGTGCTGGGCGTCGTGTTCGGCGCGATCACCGTGGGCCTTGTTGCCAACGCGGTGTTCTTTATCCCGGCCATTGACGGTGCATGGTTCCGCGTGTTCCTCGGCGCCATCCTTCTGGCCGCCGTGTTCGCAAACGAACGTATCCGCAAGCGCATCACAGGGGGGATCTAAAGATGGCTGAACCATATCTGAAAGTCTCTGGGCTGGTAAAACGCTTCGGTCCGTTCACGGCGCTCGGCGGGGTGGATCTTGAGGTCTATCCCGGTGAGGTGCACGCGCTTCTGGGCGACAACGGTGCCGGTAAATCGACGCTGATCAAAACGCTTGCGGGGGTACACCAACCCACCGAAGGGCAGATCTACATCGAGGGAAAACCGGTGCAGTTCCGCTCGCCGCGCGATGCCTCCGGCGCTGGGATCGGCACGGTTTATCAGGACTTGGCGCTCAACCAGCTCATGAGCGTAACGCGCAACTTTTTCATGGGCCGTGAGCTCAAGGGGCCGCTGGGCACCTTGCGCATGGACGAGATGAACCAGATCGCCCATGACGAAATGCTCAAGATCGGGATCGACTTCTCTGACCCGACGCAAGCTGTTGGCACGATGTCCGGCGGTCAGCGCCAGACGCTGGCCATTGCCCGGGCGATCTACTTCGGAGCCAAGGTGCTGATCCTTGACGAACCAACATCGGCGCTGGGCCAAAAGCAGCAGATGGGGGTTTTGAAAACCATCAAGAAGGTGCGGGCGCGCGGCGACATCGCGATCATCTTTATCACCCACAACGAGATCCACTCGCGTCTCGTGGGGGATCGCTTCACCTTCCTCGCACTCGGCAAGGTCATCGGTGCCGGCAAGGCGGAAGACATTTCCGACAAGGAAATGCGCCGTCTGATGTCTGGCGGGGCCGAAATGGGTGATCTGGAGCAGGAGCTGTCCGCGATCTGACGGCTCTGTATCTCAGGCTCGACAGAAGGGGGGCGCTGTGCCCCCCTTTTTCTTTTGGCCTGATAGGGTTGCGCCGTCTGGGCACAGGGACCCTGCTTCACAAACGGGGCGGCTGTGCCTGCGCGCGTGAATTGCAGCAGGGAGAAGGCGTCAGACCATTTAGGACGCTGCCATCCCTGCGCTGCCTTTACCGTGTCGGCACGGGCACATCGCCCCTGTAATCGTAAAAGCCGCGCTGGGTTTTGCGGCCGAGCCAGCCAGCCTCGACGTATTTGGTCAGCAATGGACAGGGCCGATACTTGGTATCCGCCAGCCCGTCATGAAGCACGTTCATGATGGCGAGGCAGGTGTCCAATCCGATGAAATCTGCAAGTTCCAGCGGACCCATCGGATGGTTGGCACCAAGCTTCATCGATTCGTCGATCGAGCGTACGGAGCCGACCCCCTCATAGAGCGTATACACAGCCTCATTGATCATCGGCATCAGGATCCGGTTCACGATGAAGGCAGGGAAATCTTCGGCAGTGGCAGCAGTTTTGCCGAGGCGGTCCACAACGCTTTTGCAGGAGGCAAAGGTGGGCTCGTCTGTCGCAATGCCCCGGATCAATTCCACCAATTGCATGACGGGAACGGGGTTCATGAAGTGAAAGCCCATAAAGCGCTCAGGCCTGTCCGTGCGGCTGGCCAGTCGGGTGATCGAGATCGAGGAGGTGTTGGAGGTCAGGATCGTGTGCGGCTTCAGGAAGGGCAGCAGATCCTCGAAAATCGCGTGCTTGACGGTTTCGCGTTCGGTTGCGGCTTCGATCACAAGATCGGTCGGCCCGACGTCGCGCAGCTTGAGGGATGTTCTGATCCGGCCAAGTGCCGCATCCATTGTCTGCGCATCGATTTTGCCGCGACTCACCTGCCGATCCATGTTCTTGCGGATCGAAGCCAGTGCGCCGTCCAGCGCTTCCTGACGGATGTCATTGAGAATGACTTCGTAGCCGGCCAACGCCAACACATGGGCGATTCCGTTGCCCATCTGTCCGGCACCGATCACACCGATCTCATTGATTTCCATCGACCAGCTCCTTTCGCATTCCAGCGGACCATAGGGGGCGGCGGCCTACGGGCGCAAGACCTCGCGCTTGCGGCCAAGTGCCTAAACCTTTCGATATTAGCAAAGGCGCAAGGGGTTTGTGCGATAGCTGGCTGTGGGTGAGAAAATAATAGGGGGGCGGCATGTCATATGCGCCGTTGTGGGACGGGGGTCCTGACTATCAACCATGCCACTATGGCACCACCAAGCCTGTATTCCGGGGGCCAGAACGAGAGATCCCCTCCAATGGGATCGTGGCGCTCGGCAGCACAGAGACTTTTGGCAAGTTCATTGAATTCCCCTGGCCGGAGCGGCTGGAGGGCGGCTGTGGCAAACCGGTGATCAATCTGGGATGCGTGAACTCCAGCGTTGATTTGTATCTGGGGGCGCCGCACCTGCTGGATCAGGCACGCAAGGCAGACGCTGTCATCGTGCAGATTTCTGGCGCAGCCTGCCTGACCAACAAGTATTTTGCCGTTCATCCCCTGCGCAACGACCGTTTCCTGAGCGCGTCCAGCACGCTTGCCGCGATCTATCGGAATGTGGATTTCTCAGAGTTCCATTTCATCCGTCACATGCTGAGCACGTTGGCCCAAGAAGATGCGCGCCGGTTCGCCACCATCGTTGCGGAACTGCAGCGCTGCTGGGTGGTGCGCATGCGCCATATGCTCCGGCGTCTGGATCGCCCCGTGCTGGGTCTTTGGTTGGCAGATACCGCCCCGCCGGTAGAGCTGCCCGAGGGATCACTTGGTCCGGATCCGCTGTTCGTGACGGCTGCCATGCTGGATGATGTCCGCTCTGGCTTTTCCGATATTATCGAGGTCACACCGGGTGCCGCATCACGCAGCCCGGATGGGCGCGGCCGCATGTTCAACCAGATGGACCGGCATGCCGCAGCGCATGTCTACCCGTCAGACGTCCACCAGCAGGTTGCAGATGCCGTCCTGCCATGGGTTAGGGGCTTGGCGACTGGCTAGCGGCTGCGCTGTGTCTGCCGCCGTGTCTGCCAAAGAAAGAAGGGCCCGCATGTGCTGCGGGCCCCTTTCATATCTAGCGGGCCAGGCTGGCTGGCACGTGGCTCTGGATCAGAGCTTTTCCATCAGCTCGGGAACTGCGTCGAACAGGTCCGCGACAAGGCCATAATCCGCCACCTGGAAGATCGGCGCTTCTTCGTCCTTGTTGATCGCAACGATGATCTTGCTGTCCTTCATGCCCGCGAGGTGCTGGATGGCACCAGAGATGCCGACAGCCACATAGAGCTCAGGTGCAACCACTTTGCCGGTCTGGCCAACCTGCCAATCGTTGGGCGCATAGCCCGAATCGACCGCCGCACGGGAGGCGCCAACGGCCCCGCCCAGCTTGTCTGCCAAGCCTTCGATGATGGCGAACTGCTCTTCGGAGCCGAGGCCACGACCACCGGAAACAACAATGCCGGCCGATGTCAGTTCGGGGCGGTCGCTTTCTGCAACCTTGTCTTCAACCCATGCGGACAGGCCCGAATTGTCAGCCGCCGAAATCGTTTCGACCGGAGCCGAGCCGCCTTCGCCTGCCGCCTCGAACGTCGAGGTGCGGACGGACACAACCTTCTTGGCATCGGCGGTTTTTACGGTCTGCAGGGCGTTACCTGCGTAGATCGGGCGCTCGAACGTGTCGCCAGCCACAACCGCCGTGATGTCAGAGATCACCATGACGTCGAGCAGGGCCGCCACGCGGGGCAGCAGGTTCTTGGCGGCCGCCGTTGCGGGCGCCACGATGTGCTCATAGTCACCAGCCAAGGACACAACGAGGTCAGCCAGCGGCTCTGCCAGATTGTGCCCATAGGCATCATCATCGGCACACAGCACCTTGGACACGCCGTCCAGTTTGGCAGCGGCTTCCGCCGCGCCAGTGCAGCCGGCAGCGGCGCACAGAACAGTGACATCGCCCATGGCCTTCGCAGCGGTCAGGGCCTTGGCAGTTGCGTCGAGGGCCAGTTCGCCCCCGGAAATTTCGGCAATCAGCAGAACAGCCATTACAGAACTCCCGCTTCTTCTTTCAGTTTCGAAACAAGCTCTTCGACCGAGCCAACCTTTACGCCTGCAGCGCGGGCTTCGGGCTCAGTGGTCTTGACCACCTCAAGACGGGGCGCCACGTCAACGCCGTAATCCGCCGGTGTCTTTTCATCGAGAGGCTTTTTCTTGGCCTTCATGATGTTGGGCAGCGAGGCATACCGCGGCTCGTTGAGACGCAGATCGACCGAGATCACAGCCGGCAGCTTGGTCTCGATGGTTTGCAGGCCGCCATCCACTTCGCGGGTCACGGTTGCAGCGCCATCGGCGATTTTGACCTCAGATGCGAAGGTGGCCTGACCCCAACCCAGCAGGGCAGACAGCATCTGACCCGTGGCGTTCATGTCATTGTCGATCGCCTGCTTGCCGCACAGGATCAGCTCGGCGCCTTCCTCTTCGGCCACGCCTTTGAGGATCTTTGCGACGGCGAGCGGCTCGATATCGGTGTGCACATCATCGGCAGCGACCACCAGGATGGCGCGGTCTGCGCCCATGGCGAGGGCCGTGCGCAGGGTTTCCTGGCTCTGCTTGACCCCGATCGAGACCGCAACGATCTCTGTGACGGTGCCGCTTTCCTTGAGGCGAATGGCCTCTTCCACAGCGATCTCGTCGAATGGGTTCATCGACATCTTGACGTTGGCCAGGTCAACACCTGACCCGTCAGCTTTGACGCGGACCTTCACGTTGTAATCGATCACGCGTTTGACAGGTACCAAGACCTTCATGGCAGCAAGCCTCCTTGGGGTGTCGGAACAGTGTGCTCCGATGTCTGCGAAAATATCCGTTGGCTGACAGATAGGCGATCACAGGCCCTTGGGACAGGGCCAAACCGACAAAACGTGACGTCCAGACGCCACGTTTCGGCATTTTCTTTCGTGCCGGTCCTTCGGGGGCGCGAGAATCCTGCCAGCCTGAAAATATCAGATTGTTTTTCGCAGCCAGGCAGCCCCGATGGCGCGGTCAGCGGTTCGCGCCGGGCACCCACAAAACATCTGCCTTGCCATCGTCATTGGCGATGCGGGCGGCCACGAAGAACCAGTCGCTCAAGCGATTGAGGTATTTCACCGCATCGGGGTTGATGGCCTCCATCGTGGCCAATTCTACCGACAGGCGCTCGGCTCTGCGCGACACCGTCCGGCACAGGTGCAGATGGGCGGCGAGCGCAGTTCCGCCGGGCAGGATGAAGCTGCGCAGGGGGGCAAGTTTTGCGTTCATGTCATCGATTTCGGCTTCCAGACGGCTGACCTGCGTGGCGGCAACGCGCAGGGGCGGGTACTCGGATTCCGCATCTCTTTCCATGTCGGGGCGGCATAGATCCGCGCCAAGATCGAACAGATCATTCTGGATCAGCTCAAGCCGCGCATCCATCTCACCTTCGGCATGCAGGCGGGCCATTCCAACGGTGGCGTTGCACTCATCGACGGTTCCATAGCTTTCAACCCGGGTGGAATGCTTGGCGACGCGCGCGCCATTGCCCAAGGCTGTTTCACCGGCATCCCCGGTTTTGGTGTAGATCTTGTTGAGAACAACCATGCTCAGCTCCCTTGGCGCAAAGCCACGAAAAGAAGGATCAAAAGAACCGCAACGAATTGCGCGCCGATGCGCCACTGCATCAGCTTATTGCCATATTTGTGGTTGAAGGCACCGCCGCGGCCAAAGCCGCCTATGCCCACGATCAGAATGCCGGCCACCAAGAGGCAGGCGAGGGCGACCACGATAAAGAGGGGATCATCGGCCATAGGGTGCTCCGTTTCATCAAGATGTTCTCGGCCACATAGCGGCTGACGGGCAAAAAGCGAACCCTTCAGGCGCGCCTCAGGCGCGACGCAGCACCGCGTCCAGCCAGCGGGCAGGCAGCAAGCGGATCAGGACGGCCATGATATGGGTCGGTGTTGTGATCCGATAGCGCGGCTTCGGATTGCGGCTTTCCAGAATGCGTGCCAGCACCTTTGTAACAGCATCGGCAGGTAGCTCAAACCGGTCAGGGCCAGTGTCCTTGTACAGACGATTGAGCAGGGTTTTGCGATACTGTTCTGCGCGGGGGCTGGTTTCCCAATCGATCCAGCGTTCGAATGGCGGGATGGAATTCTGCCGGATCTGCGACGTGATCGGGCCGGGCTGGATCAAGACGATGCGCACCGGTGTATCGGCCATCTCAAGGCGCAGCACACCGGTCAGCCCTTCCAAAGCAAATTTCGATGACACATAGGCCCCACGCCATTTCAATGGGATGAAGCCCAAGATCGAAGAGTTGTTGACGATTGTCCCGCCCTTTTCCCGCATATGGGGGAGCACAAGGCGCGTCAGCGCATGCAGGCCAAAAACATTCGTTTCATAGACCTGGCGCAGGCCATCCTCGGGCAGATCTTCCACGGCGCCGGGCAGCGCGAAGGCAGCGTTATTGAACAAAGCGTCGATGCGCCCGCCGGTTGCTTCCAACAGGGCGTTCAGGGCGGCCTCACGGCTGTCTTGGTCGGTCACGTCAAGCTGCAACGCCTCAAACCCGTCTGCGCGCAGACGCTCCACATCGCTCTCGGCGCGGGCGGTGGCAAAGACGCGCCAACCCCGCGCCGCCATGCCATGCGCCGCATCCAGACCGATCCCGGAGGAGCATCCGGTAATGAGAAGTACCTTCTTGTCAGCCATCATTGCGCTTCTCTCCTACCCCATTGAAGCGGCGCAGAATGAAGGTGGCAGGCCACAGAGGCTTGCTGGGCGGTCCGCCCCTCTTTCTCCGCGATTGATCCTGTGTTTTCCGCCTGTATCAGGCAGCAAGCCCTCGCGTGCCCATTTCAAGGAACTTTTCGCGCCGGGCCGTGATCAGGGCCTTGCGATCCATGCCATTCAATTCGTTCAGCATCGACTGTGTCGCCCGTCCAACCCGCTCGATCACCTCGTCGCGATGGCGCTGAGCGCCGCCCACCGGCTCGCTGATGATGCGGTCGATCACGCCGAGCGACTTGAGGTCTTGGGCGGTCAGACGCAGGGCGTCGGCCGCTTCACGCATCTTGTCGGCCGCTTTCCACAGGATCGAAGCGCAGCCCTCCGGTGAGATCACCGAGTAGACAGAGTGTTCGAGCATCGCCAGGCGGTTGGCCGTTGCAAAGGCGACGGCCCCACCCGAGCCCCCTTCGCCGATGATCACCGAGACCAGCGGAACGCCAATCTCGAGGCATTTCTGCGTGCAGCGCGCAATCGCTTCGGACTGGCCACGCTCTTCGGCGCCCTTGCCCGGATAGGCACCCGGCGTGTCCACAAGGGTCAGAACGGGCAGGTTGAAACGGTCGGCCATATCCATCAGGCGGATGGCCTTGCGATAGCCTTCCGGCCGCGCCATGCCGAAATTCCGCTCAAGGCGGGATGTCGTATCAGCGCCCTTTTCATGGCCGATAACCACCACTGGGCGATCATTGAAGCGGGCGATGCCCCCCATGACAGCATGGTCATCCGCAAAGCCGCGATCGCCGGCAAGCGGGGTATATTCCGTGAACAGGGCCTCAATATAGTCTTGGGTATGCGGCCGCTCCGGATGCCGGGCGATCTGGCATTTCCGCCACGCCGAGAGATCGGCATAGAGATCCGCCAGCAAGTCGGCTGCCTTGCCATCCAGGGCTTCGGCTTGGCCCGTCAGATCAGCTTCGGGGTTGGACTGGGCCATGGCCCGCAACTCTTCGGCTTTGCCTTCGATTTCGGCCAGGGGCTTTTCAAAGTCTAGATAGTGGCTCATGGGTCTCTCCGCACTCTGCCGCCTATATGCGCGTCAAAACGCATCTGTGCAACGGGTCTCAGGGGCTGGGGGCTTGCGCAAATGCCGCAAGGGCAGGGCCGCAGTCGCAGAAGCCTAGCCTTTGCTCAGGTTGCTGTGCCCGGCATCGGTCAACTGGTAGGTGCCCAGATCAATCTTCTCAAACCAGCCGTAGTGATTGTCGCGCATCATCCGCGTGGCATGGGTTACGCCGGTGCTTTTGGCCACAACCGCCCCCTTGCTCGGCCCATGTTCGGCCAGATAGGCCGCGATAGCGCGCGCATCCTGCCGATAGGCCGTGACAAGCCCCGTTCGCGTGGCCCCGCCCTGCGTCGGATCCCCCCGTCTGCGCGCAAATTCCCGCAAAAGCGCTTGTGTCTTGCGGGGGGATTTGCGCGGCGCATAGGGGCCCGGATCCGCGTGCACTTCCACCAACCCATCTGAAAGCCGCACGGTGATCACGCCCAATCCAAGACGGCGGGCCAATGCAACATTGTCTTTCAGCGCGCGGGCAAACCGCTTTCCCGGGCTGCGCGGCACGGCCATGTAGACAGTGTCGGAGACGGCCAACCGCGCAATACATTGATGGAAAAGCGACAGGGAAAACCCGGTTTTCAGTTCAATCACGACAGGGTCTTCGCCGGGCCGCATCGCCACGAGGTCCGCCGGACCAATCTCGCCTTTCACCTCATAGCCTTGGCCTTGGAGGAAGGTTTTCAAAGGCGGATAAAGCTCTGTTTCACGCATGCTCAGAGCGTTGCCGCTCGGGCTGAGAGGTGCAAGTCAAAACCCGAGCGTTCCTCGCGGGTGCGCCGAAAACCGCATGCAAAGACAGGAAACGGGCCACTGATATTATCAGCGGCCCGCAGTTTCTGTCTCACAGGGAAGGGAAAGCCCTCAAGCAGCGCCAATCAGTTCAGACTGCTTCACAATCACTTCGGCCTGCTTGATCGAGGCGATATCCACCAGACGCCCCTTGTAAACGGTCGCCCCGGCCCCTTCCGCCTTGGCTTTTTCCATCGCCGCAAGAATCTCCCGCGCTTCCAACACCGCTTGCTCTGATGGGGTGAATACCTCGTTTGCCAGCGCCACCTGCTTGGGGTGAATGGCCCATTTGCCAACCATGCCCAAAGTGGCAGAGCGACGCGCCTGCGCCTTAAAGCCTTCGCTGTCCGAGAAATCGCCGAACGGCCCGTCGACAGGCAAAACGCCATGGGTGCGGCAGGCGGCCACGATCGCGGCTTGGGCCCAATGCCAAGGGTCTGCCCAATGGCGTTCGCCCTCGCGATGCATGTAGTAATTTTCCTGCGTGCCGCCGATGCCGGTGGTCTGCATTCCCATCGAGGCCGCGAAATCAGCGGCGCCAAGACTCATGGCCTGCAGCCGTGGCGACGCTGCAGCAATTTCTTCCACGTGGCTGATGCCCGCGGCGCTTTCGATAATCACCTCGAAAGAAATCGGCTTGCTGCGCCCCTTCGCCGCCTCCACGGCCGTTACCAGAGCATCCACCGCATAGAGATCGCCTGCGCAGCCAACCTTGGGGATCATGATCTGGTCGAGGCGGTCTGAGGCCTGTTCCAGCAGGTCCACCACGTCGCGATACCAATAGGGGGTGTCTAGCCCATTGATGCGCACCGAAAGTGTCTTGCTGCCCCAATCAACATCCCCAATGGCCTCGATGATGTTCTTGCGTGCTGCGTCTTTGTCATCCGGTGCGACAGAGTCCTCGAGATCCAGATTGATCACATCCGCGTCCGAGGCCGCCATTTTTTCAAAAATGGCTGGGCGCGATCCGGGCCCAAACAACTGGCAACGGTTGGGGCGTGAAGGCGGGGTGGGCTGCAGGCGGAAGCTCATCGAAACGTTCTCCGGTAATCATCTTGCGTGTTTCGCTGCTCGGCTTGCTAGAATATTGCGCAGAGGCCCGCAACCGCCTTTTCGCACCCGCAGAAGAAATGCCGCAAAGCGGAGAAAGCTCTGCCGCAACGTCATAGAAAGGGCCGCAGCAGCGCAGACTGCAAGGCCCGTGATGACTGTCTCAATCACGTCAAACGGCCACGAATCCGATGACCCCAGACGGGCATAAGCGCCCTGCCGTCTTTGTCTTGAAAATACTCCGGGGGAGCGCCCCTCTCAGGGGCGCGGGGGCAGCGCCCCCCCGCGCGAGCGCCTTTTGCGCCTAAACCAAGCCAGTTTCTTGCAAAAGCCGATCTGAGGCCGTCTCAACAGTGGCTTCCAGCGTATCCATGAAGTCCTGCCGCTCCAGCCCCTGCGGAATCGTCGGCAGAAACTCGACAATGGCGGTCCCCGGTCGGCGGCCGATCCCGGTTCTCGGCCAGAAGGCGCCGACATTCGTAGCCACCGGCACCACCTCTTGCCCCGTTTCCTGATAGAGCGCCCCGACGCCTGCCTTGTAAGGCGCCTCAGCACCCGGCGCGACACGGGTGCCTTGCGGATAGATAATCAATTGGCCCGGCTCGTCCGACTGGGCGGCCACGTCGGAGATCATCTTGGCCATGGCGACAGCCCCGCGCCCGCGTTCAACAGGGACAGATCGGATGCGCTTGGCATAGGCACCGATCACGGGCGTCCAGAGAAGTTCTCGCTTCATGATAAACCGCGCCGATGGCGCGGCCTCAAAGATCATCATGATATCGAGAAAAGACTGGTGCTTTGCCGCGACCAGAATTTCGCCCTCGGGTACCGGGCCGCGAACTTCGGTCCTGATCCCAACCATCCATTTCGCGCACCAAAAGACATAGCGGCTATAGGTTTTGCAGGCGGTGCGCGCCCCGTGAATGGAAACCACCGCATAGGGCAAGAAAATCAGGCCCAAAACCGCCATCATGACGTAGATATTGATGAGGAAAATCGCAGATCTCACCCACTGGATCGGCCCGATGGGGGGAAGGTCTACGCCCTTGGGGCGCGGCGTCTTGCTCATCTCAATGTCTCCAGGTTGCGCAGAGCGGCTGCGCGGGTGGCGGCATAGGCCACAAGGACGGATAGCACTGGAATGCAGAGGGGCCACAGCCAATCCGTTCCCGAAAAGCCCAACCCTGTCAGCACACCGCCCTCCAGATCCTTGCTACCGGGCAGGAAAACAACGGCCAGCATACCCAGAGCTGTCCCCAGCACAGACCCGAGCGCTGCGCGTTGGGTAAAGCGGCGCACGAAGGCGCGGGCAATGTAAATGTCGGTGGCGCCCACCAGACGCAGGGTCTCGATGATCCGTGCATTTGCTGCCAGCGCAGCCTGTGCTGCCAGCGTGATCATTGCAGCCATCGCCGCCGCGATCAACGCAAGCGATAGGCCCCCGAGGCTGCGCAACCGGCCGGCAGCCTCTACGAGGGGCGCCCGCCACCGCCCGTGATCGTCCAGCACAGCTGCAGGCACTTCGCCCGCCAGACGCGCCCGCAGACCGGCACTGTCAAAAGAGGCATCGACGGCCACGTCGATGAGCACGGGCAGGGGCAGGTCTTCCAGCGGCAACGCATCGCCCAACCAAGGCGACAGCAGCGCTTGCTGCATATCCGGGCCAATGGGCGCAGCTTTCGTGACCCCAGGTGTCTGAGATAAAATGGTCAGCGCCGCTTCGGTCTGAGCCGCAACCTCACCGTCGGGGGCTGAAATCCGCACAGTTACAGCCTGCGCCAGATCGCTAGACCAGCGTGCCGCCAATTGCCCCGCCGCGAGCGATAGCGCCAGGGCAAACACCGCCAGAAAGGCCATCGCAGCGGCCGCAAACAGCGTGAGCCGCGCGGTGAAACCACTTGGGGGCACAACACGGCCCGCCGCAGCATCCGGGGTGAATATCGCCATGCCGAGGTTGCTTAGTCGGACGCGTTTGCTCATAGGTCTGCCCCCGCGGATTGCACTGCACCGCCGGAAATGCGCAGCACACGTGCTGAAACCTGTGCCTTTGCCGCCCGGATCAGGTTGAGGTCATGGGTGGCGATCAGCACAGTTTTACCCATGCGGTTCAGCTCGATCAGCAATTGCAGCAGACGCAGGGACATCTCCCAGTCGACATTACCGGTCGGTTCGTCAGCCAGCACAATCTCGGGGGATAGGATCAGGGAGCGGGCCAAGGCAGCACGCTGGCGTTCCCCGCCCGATAGCTCGGGAGGCCGCGCCTCTTGCCGTTCGCTCAGCCCCACCCAGGCCAGCAATTGGGTCAGATCATCGCCAATTGAGGGTTTCCCCGCCACCGTGAGCGGCAGGGCCACATTTTCGTTCAGTGGCAGGTGGTCCAGAAATTGCACCTGCTGGTGCACCATGCCCACGCGCCGCCGCAAACCGGCGATACCGTCCCGATCCAGCGAGGCAACGTCCATGTCAAACAGGGTCAGCTTGCCCGCGGTGGGTGACAATTCCGCATTGCAAAGCCGCAGAAAGGTTGTCTTGCCAGCCCCGGAGGGCCCCGTCAGGAAATGAAAAGAACCCGGTGCCAAAGACATCGAAATATCAGACAGGATCAGCCTGTCCCCATACCCGTATGCGGCGTTTTCGAATGCGATCACGTGCGTCCCTCCAACACTGAGCGATCTTTGCCTGATGCTGCGCCGGGTTTCAATCCAACGGAGCATAAGCTTTGGCAGGAAGCTGCTATTCCGCTGTGTCACGAGGATGGGGCAAACCCTCTGGCGGCACGGGCTCGCTCCATGTACTGTTAACCCATCGAGCAAATGAGACGGGTGGAGACACGCCCATGCGGCTAACTTGTCCCAACTGCGGGGCGCAATACGACGTCGATGACAAGCAAATCCCCCGAAATGGCCGGGAGGTGCAGTGCTCCAATTGTGGCCACGGCTGGTTTCAGAGCGGTGCAGATCGGCCGCTGCTGACCCCAGCCATCGCAGAACCACCTGAGGACGCCGGCGCTTCTGCCGATGTGGGAGGCGCGGACGCGACGCGCGAAGAGGCTTTGTCGTCTGAGCGGGGTGATGCGCGGGCCCGTGCGCGCGCCCGGGTCGAGCAAGAGGCCGCAGAGGCGGGCGATCCCAGTGTATCTCAGGCCGCGCAGGCGGCGGTTGCGGCGCCTCTTCCCAAAGATGTTGATACGGATATGGCTGCTGTGATCCGAGCGCTGTCCGCAGCAGAGCCGGGGCAAGATCAGGCGTCCGAAGCGGATGCGCCTGCACAGGCAGAGGATGCAGCCTCCGATGGGGCTGAGGCAGAGGGGGCAGAGCTTGATGCAGATGCGCTGCCTGAAGCCGAAGCAGGCCGCAAAGATGAAGCACTGATGGCCAATATCGTTGCGGCAACGCTGCAACCCTCTGCGGGCACCGCGCGCGCTGATCGCGCAGTCCCCGGCGATGCAGACGATCATCTGGGCGATCCTGAAGAGGTGGATGAAGAAGGCCCCCAGCCTCGCCGATTAAAACCTTCGCTAGAAGCGATGGAGATTCTGCGCGCGGAGGCGCGCCGCGAACGCACTGCCCGTCAGGCCGAGGCGCAGGCAGACATGTCTGAACAGCCGGAACTGGATATGGGCACGCCGGAAAAGCCCGTGCGCCCCGCGCCAGCGGCCCCCGATGAATTGCCCTCACCGCCCCATGACGCGAACCCTCTTGCAGGCAGCACCGAGGCAGAGCGCGTTGCCGCTGCTGGCGCATTGGCGCGCCGCGGGCGTGATCTGTTGCCGGATATCGAGGAAATCAACTCGACCTTGCAACCATCTGGCCCGGATGCCGACGGAGAAGTGCCATCAGCCCCCGCGCTTGGTGTCGAGCGCTCCGGATCGGGCCCAAGTGCCCGGGTGGGCTTCGCTCTGGTGCTGTTCTTCGCGGCGCTGGCGGTGCTGATTTACGCGCAAGCGCCAACCCTGATCGAAACGGCGCCAGAGGTAGAGCCAGCGCTGTCGGCTTATGTGGATTGGGTGAATGGGATCCGGGTGTGGTTGGATCAGGGAGCACGCTCCATCGTTGGCGCGGTGGTGGGCTCTGACACCTGAGATAGATTGCAGGGGCGGGCCTGTTTCTGCGCAGGCAGCACTGCGGGATCGCTGCAAATCTCTGGAATTTCCGGGCTGCCATACGCGGCTGGGCGGTGTGTCGATCACGCGGCCCTAAAACCGGTCGAGCAAGCGGCGCAGGTATTCCAGTTCGATCTCGGGGCGGTTTTGCTCGCCAGAGCGGCGACGGATTTCATCCAAAAGATCGCGGGCGCGCCGGTAGACATCTTCGCCCTGCATCAGATTGTCGTTTGAGCCCAACGTCCCCTCGGCGCCCTGTTCGCGGCCCAAGGGATCGCGTCGGTCGTTCGGATTGCCCTGGCCCATGGCCTGGCCTTGCTGTCCGCCTTGCTGCTGCTGTTGCTGGGCGAGCGCTTCACCGAGGTTGCGCATGCCGTCGCGCAAGGCTTCCATAGCGCGGGCCTGATCATCGATGGCTTCGGCCAGATCACCTTGCCCCAGCGCGCGCTCGGCATCATCCATCGCCTCTCCGGCGCGGCCCAGAGAGTCCCGTGCGGCATCCCCTTCAGGCGTGCCTGCTCCGGGCAGGTTCTGGGCCTGGCGCTGCAGTTCCTGGCGCAGTTCGCGTTGGCGCTGGGCGAGGGCGTCGGCGTCAGGCGGGCCTTCGCCCGGGCCAGACCCCTGTTGTTGGCCTTGCTGTTGCCCCTGACCTTGGCCCTGTTGCTGGCCTTGGCCCTGACCTTGTTGCCCTTGGCCCTGTTGGCCTTGTTGGCCCTGTCCGGATTGCTGGCCTTGTTGCTGCCCCTGACCCTGCTGTTGGCCCTGCTGCTGGCCCTGGTTGAACTGATTTTGAAGCTGATTGAAGCTTTCGTCGCTCAGCCCCTGCTGTTGCCGCAGTGTGTCGGCAAGATCTTCCATGGCCTGTTGGCCCGGGCTCTGGTTCTGCTGACCCTGCTGGCCTTGGGTGACCTGCATGTTCTCCATCATCTGGCGCAGCTGCTCGAGCAATTGCTGGGCCTCGGCCATCCGGCCCTGCTCCATCAATTCCTGCAAGCGTTGGAGCATCTCCTCCAACTGATCGCCGGTCACTTCCTGACTGTTCTGGGCCTGTTGCTGCTGCTGGTCACCCTGCTGTTGCTGCTGGGCCAGTTGGCGCATGTAATCTTGCATGGCCTCACGCAGCTCTTGCATCAGATCTGCAATTTCTTCGTCTGAGGCGCCGTTGCGCATGGCCTCCGTCAGGCGTTCCTGCGCCCGGCGCAGCCGTTCCATCGCGTTCGACAGGCTGCCATCCTCAAGCTGGATCGCAACCTCCCACAAGGCTTCGGCAACTTCGGCCTGAGTGTCGTCATCCAGCCCTGCAATGACCGCCTTGTTCAAATTGCGGGTCGCCATGCTCAGCTGCAGATAGATCGAGCCGTCGTTTATGAAGCCTTCGGGGCGGTGAAGGATGGTGCGCAGAACGTCCACCACGCGGGTGCCATTGGCCTTGGCCCAAAGCAGGTCACGCCGCTGTTCGACCAAGGCGCGTGCGATGGGCTGAAAAAAGGTGCGGCCCGGCATCGCCATCGCCTGACGTTCGGAAAGCCCTTGCTGGCCTTGGGCATCAACAACGCTGAGTTCGAGCTCAACAGGCAGGCCCACCCACGGGTGTTTTGAAAAATCTTCGACAATCTCAAGCGAGAAGAAATCCCGATCACCCGTGAAAGGCATGGGCAGATCAAACTCGATCGCTGCGGTGGTGTCAGGCGCGACTGTCAGCCCGTAGCGCCGGTCGAGCGCCTCCAGATCGAGCGTGAAGCGCCCGAGGCCGCTGATGACACCGTAATCATCTTCGGCGGTGAAGGTCTGGCGCATGGTGCCTGCAGCTTCGCGCTCCATCCGACCGGCCAAATCCACCATCGGCGGCAGATCTTCGTCGAGCACAACCTCCCAACGGCGCCCGCCGTCACCGACAATCGAGATATGGCCCGCTTGCTGCACTTCGAAATCATGGGTGGGGGAAGAGGCTGGCGGGATCGCCTCGCCGGTGCGCCCGGAGACGGTTTCATCCACCATCAGGGCGCCGACCTCGCCGTAAAGACGCAAAGCGACCCGTGTGCCCGGTGCCAATTCCAGCGTTTCTGCCTGCAAATCGTTGAGATACAGGGCAGGTCGCCCGGTGTAGGCAGGCGGTTCAACCCAGCCTTCCCAAGACGGGCCAGCAGCCAATTCCGGCCCGCTGCCAGAGGCAACATCCGCCACAGTGGCCACTTTGAACACAGAGCCAAAGAGCAGGGCCAGCGCGAAGGCTGTCGCTGCGACATAGCGCAGGGCGTAGGGATCTCGCGCGGAGATGCGCAAATCGCCGGGCACGGGCTGCACCTTGGACAGCCGGGCCGCCATGCGGTTCACATGGGCCTGCCACACGGCCACAGAGGCCGCGTCGCCCGTTCCGATCGCCTGTACATCGCCCAGTGCCTGGATCGGGCGACCGGGCAAAGAGGCGTCAAGCCGATCGCGCGCTTCCGCACGGCTTGGCCAGCGGAACATGCGCAGGCCCTGAAATGTAAACCAGCCGAGGGCGACAGTGGCCAGAACGGCTGCCCCCCACAGCACTTCGACGGCTGCTGTTTCGTGCCAGCCCATGAAAATGGCGGCAAGCACAAACAGGAGCACAGTCCACACCGGCCAGAACGCGCGAACCAGACGTTCGGCGACCAGCCCAAGACGTGTCAGGGCAATCGGCCTGCGCAATCCGGACTCGGCAGCCGAGCGGCTTGCGGCGGGATCGCCGGGCGTCTTTGAAACGTCCGTGTGGTCAGCGGCCATTGCGCCTCCGGGCGGTGTGTTCAGGGGCTAGCGATCCAGCCATTCCGGGATGGTATCGCGCGCGATCATCTCTGCATAGCTAGGGCGTTTGCGAATGACGGCGAATTGATCTCCGTGGACCAGAACTTCAGGGATCAGGGGGCGCGAATTGTACTCGCTGGACATCACCGCCCCATAGGCCCCCGCCGAGCGGAAGGCGACCATTTCCCCCGCTGACAGGCGTGGCATATCGCGACGTTTTGCAAAGGTGTCGCCGCTTTCGCAGACCGGCCCGACAATATCGTAGCAAGCTGGCGTGGCGCCCGGCGTTGCTTCCTGCACCGGGACAATATCGTGGTAGGCCTCATACATCGCGGGACGGATCAGATCGTTCATGGCGGCGTCGAGGATCAGGAAGTCGCGCTCCTCGCCCTGCTTTTCGTAAATGACGGAAGACACGAGAATGCCCGCATTGCCTGAAATCAGGCGTCCGGGTTCGATCTCGATCTCGCATCCAAGATGCCCGACCGTGCGCGCGACAAGGGCGCCATAATCACTGGGCAGAGGGGGCACTTCGTTCGAGCGGGCGTAGGGAATACCCAGCCCGCCGCCCAGATCGAGGCGGATGATCTCATGGCCGTCAGCGCGCAACTGCTCGGTCAGGTCGGCAATCTTGGTGTAGGCCAACTCGAACGGTGCCAGATCGGTCAGCTGGCTGCCGATATGCACGTCGATGCCAACCACCTTGAGCCCGGGCAGCGCGGCTGCTTCTGCGTAGACTTCGCGCGCGCGGGTGATCGGAATGCCGAACTTGTCTTCCTTCTTGCCGGTGGAAATCTTGGCATGGGTCTTCGCGTCAACGTCCGGGTTCACGCGAATGGTGATCGGCGCGGTTGCGCCCATGGCGCTTGCCACGGCAGAGATCGCGCGCATCTCAGGCTCGCTTTCCACATTGAACTGGCGCACGCCCTCGGTGAGTGCCATGCGGATCTCGTCTGCGGTTTTGCCCACCCCCGAAAAGACGATCCTGTCACCGGGAACACCGGCGGCGCGCGCGCGGGCATATTCCCCGCCCGAGACAACATCCATGCCTGCCCCCAAATCCGCCAAGGTGCGCAGCACCGCTTGGTTGGAATTCGATTTCATCGCGAAACACACGAGGTGGGGCAGATCGGAAAGCGCCTCGTCGAACAGCTGAAAATGGCGCGTCAGCGTGGCGGTGGAATAGCAGTAGAAGGGCGTGCCCACGTCTGCCGCGATCTGCGCTACGGGCACATCTTCGGCATGCAACTGGCCGTCACGGTAAAGAAAATGATCCATGGCTGCGCTCCTGCGGTGTGGGTGCCCCTTCGCGCCCTAAAGGCGAAGGGCGTGCCGTGCAACCCTGAGAGGGCGGCGGGGCCGTTCCCTGCACCGGCCTGAGAAGGGAACGCTGATTTTTTGTGCTGATGGCCCTGCGCGTGAAATCCGGCAATTTGGGCCAGCCGCTCTATTGGTCTGCGCGGGGCTGCGTTTTGCAGCCCGAGGCGCACTGTCTTGGCCGTTCTGGCTTGAGGCGGGCCCGCTCAGGCCTTTGTGTGCCGCATCCGCATCCAGATATACAGTGGCAGCCCGCAACTGACCCCGATGCAATAGATCGCCGGGATCGCAAGCAGTCCAACCCAGTCGCGCCTTTGCCAGACATCCCACAGGATCCAGACTGTCAGGGAAATGGCAGCAATGGTCAGATCCCAGACCAGACCGGTGGTGCCCGCATTGACGTACCAGCTGTCGATGAGCGGCCCCAACTCCCAGCCATTGGCATTGAACCACGTGATGAACCAGTACATCGGGTGGATGGCGCCCCAGATGGCTAGGGCAAGAAACACGTGGCGCATGGTTGTGTCCTCTCTTACGGCGCCGCGGTGGCGGTCTCGGGCTCGGGCGGGATGGGAAGCCCGTCTGCCCCGCATCCGACCAGTGCGGCCAATGCCAGCATCACGATGACGGCCCTCATGCCAGCACCTCGCGCCAACGGCTGATCTGGGCCCGCACCTGCGCCGGTGCCGTGCCCCCGTAGGAGGTGCGGCTGGCAACGGAATTGTCCACTCCGAGCACCGCAAAGACATCCTCGGTGATCGCCCCATGCACTGATTGCATCTGATCCAGCGTCAGGTCTGCCAGATCGCAACCGCCCTGTTCGGCCAGGGCCACGAGCGCGCCGGTGACGTGGTGTGCATCGCGGAAGGGCAGGCCGAGGGCGCGCACCAGCCAGTCGGCCAGATCGGTCGCCGTTGAGAAGCCGGACCCGGCTGCAGCAGCAAGGCTGTCACGATTGGCTGTCATATCAGAGACCATTCCCGTCATCGCCGCCAGAGACAGGATCAGCGTATCGGCCGCATCAAAAACCTGTTCCTTGTCTTCCTGCATGTCCTTTGAGTAGGCCAGCGGCAGCCCCTTCATTACGGTGAAAAGCGCCACCATACCGCCGGTTATCCGGCCGACCTTGGCACGGATCAGTTCGGCCGCGTCAGGGTTTTTCTTCTGGGGCATGATCGAAGAGCCGGTCGAGAACCGGTCTGACATCACCACGAATCGGAATTGCGCCGAAGACCAGATCACCAACTCTTCAGCGAAGCGGCTGAGGTGCGTTGCACAAATTGCGGCGGCAGACAGGAACTCGAGGGCAAAGTCGCGCGCGGATACCGCGTCGAGCGAGTTGGCCATGGGGCGGTCAAATCCGAGGGCCTCGGCCGTCATGTGGCGGTCGATCGGGAACGACGTGCCCGCAAGGGCCGCTGCCCCGAGCGGAGATTCGTTCATCCGGGCACGCGCATCCGCGAATCGCGCCGCATCGCGGCCAAACATTTCCACATAGGCCATCATGTGATGACCCCAGGTGACGGGCTGAGCGGTCTGAAGATGTGTAAAGCCGGGCATGACCCAGTCCGCACCGGCCTCTGCCTGGTCGAGCAAAGCGCCCTGCAGCGCCTGCAGCCCGGCAATGGCCTGATCGCACTGATCCCGCACCCAAAGTCGGAAATCCGTTGCCACCTGATCATTGCGCGATCGGCCCGTGTGCAGACGGCCCGCTGGCTCTCCGATGATCTCTTTCAACCGGGCCTCAACATTCATGTGGATGTCTTCGAGCGCTGCCGAGAACGCAAACTTTCCCGTTTCAATCTCTGACAACACCGTGAGAAGGCCTTCCCGCATGGCCTCGGCATCCTTATCGGTAACGATGCCGGTTGCGGCAAGCATTGCGGCGTGGGCGCGTGAGCCCGCGATATCCTGCGAGGCGAGCCGCTGGTCGAAACCGATGGATGCGTTAATTGCCTCCATCAGGGCATCGGGCCCGGCAGCAAAGCGTCCGCCCCACATGGCGTTCGCACTGGTGTTTTTGGACGTCATGATGAGGACCTTCGGGATGTTGAGACAACTGGTGACATCGGCGCTGCTTTATACCTCGCTCGCGGTCTGCGCAATTGCTGCGGATTGGAGCGATGTTGAAGCGCTGCGCGAAGGCGACATGAAGAAGCTGATGTTCACCTCCGACCCCAAGCCTGTGCCGTCGACGCCGTTCGAGACATTCGACGGTGCGCCGTTGACGCTTGAGGCCTATCGCGGCGATTGGGTGGTGCTGAACTTCTGGGCCACCTGGTGTGCGCCTTGTCGCCATGAAATGCCGATGCTGTCCAACCTTGCACGCAGCTTCGAGGGCAAGGGGCTACAGGTTGTCACCATTGCGACCGGGCGCAACGCGCCGCAGGGCATGGTCCGGTTTTTTGAGGAGATCGGCGTTGATAATCTGCCGCTCCACCGCGACCCAAAACAGAAACTGGCCCGCCAGATGGCTGTGCTGGGCCTGCCGATCACCGTGATTATTGATCCCGAGGGCAATGAGGTGGCGCGCATGCGTGGCGATGCTGTTTGGGATAGCGATAGCGCGATCGCAATCCTTGAGGCATTGCAGGCGCGTCCGGCCAGCTGAGTTTTTGCGCGCTGTGGGCGGTGCCGCGCAGTCATGCGCTGGCCGCCGCTTTGCCTCAAAACAAGAGAAAATTAGAACAGAATGCGAATATTCAGATAAATTTAAGCCCTGCTGCACAACCTAAGCCTATTGTTCTCGATTGGTTCCGATTTCCGGGAAGGGGTATCAGGATGCAAACGCAACAGGCTGCTGCCGATGTAACGAATTTCGGCTCGTATTCGGATCCGCTGTCAGATGCCGTGAATGCACGGGATAAGGCGGTGGTTGCAAATATTCGCAGGGCTCTGGACCGCGAGGATGCATTTTTGCTGTTCCAACCGGTTGTCGAAGGGCGCCGCACTGGAAAGGTGGCATTCTATGAGGGGCTCATCCGCATCTTGGATGACACGGGCCGGGTTATTCCAGCGAACGATTTCATCTCTGCGGTGGAGGACAAGATTGAGGGCAGGATGATCGATTGCCTCGCGATCAAGCTTGGGATCGAAACCCTGATCCAGCGGCCGGATATTCGCCTTTCAATCAATATGTCGGCCCGCTCGATCGGCTATAAGCCTTGGCTGGATGCATTTGAAACAGCCCTTGAAGTGGACCCAAGCGTCGCGGACCGGCTGATTCTCGAGATCACTGAAAGCTCGGCTATGGCCGCGCCGGAGGTCACCTCAGATTTCATGGAGCGGCTTCAGGCCCGTGGCGTGTCTTTTGCGCTTGATGACTTTGGTGCGGGCTACACGTCCTTCCGCTATTTGAAAGACTTCTTTTTCGACATCGTGAAATTCGACCGCGACTTCATAAAAGGAATCGATCGGGATCCGGACAACCGCGCCTGCATCGCCGCCCTTCATTCCGTTGCCCGTCACTTTGACATGTTCACTGTTGCAGAAGGTGTGGAAACGATCGAAGAGGCTACCGTGCTGGCGGAACTCGGGGTCGATTGCCTGCAGGGATACCTCTATGGCGCACCTGCATTTCTGGGGGAGGCCGGGCCAAAGCGCCGCCGCGCCTGAAATTTTTGAGGCAGGTCTTGCTCGGACATCCGTAGACTCTACAGGATCGGATGGTTCCCTTTGCGCGGCCCATGCCGATGGCCAGACCAGCCACCTCGAAAGATGTCTTCCCCGCGGTGGGCTGTGGGCGAAGCACCTCAGACCTAAATAGTTAAAATGCGCGCGATCTCAGGGTTGGTCGCTGGTAATGCGCTGGGTGTCGCACAGGCTGTTCCCGCATGGCGTGTGCGAATCTCGTTGTTATGCCTAGTTCTGCGAAGACAGCAGGGGCAGACACGCTGTCTCCTGCTAGAAAAAAGACCTCTCGTCACCCGCGCCGTAATCCGATGGTGCATGCGCAGAAAAAAGTGTATTGGGCTGTTCAACCGAAGATGGAACCAGGAGCCACTTATGACAAATGTCGTCATCGCTTCCGCAGGCCGCACCGCAGTGGGCAGCTTTCTCGGATCGTTCGCAAAAACCCCCGCCCATGATCTGGGCACCGCTGTCATCGAGGCCGTTGTGGAACGGGCCGGGATCGACAAAGCCGAAGTGTCTGAGACCATCATGGGCCAGGTGCTGACCGCGGGCCAAGGCCAGAACCCTGCCCGCCAAGCCCACATCAATGCAGGCCTTCCCAAGGAAGCGGCTGCCTGGGGCATCAACCAGGTCTGTGGTTCCGGCTTGCGCGCCGTTGCCCTTGGCGCGCAGCACATCATGTGCGGCGATGCTGATATCGTGGTCGCGGGCGGACAGGAAAACATGTCCATGTCGCCCCATGTGGCGTCACTGCGCCAAGGCCAGAAAATGGGCGACATGAAGTACATCGATTCGATGATCAAGGATGGGTTGTGGGATGCCTTCAATGGCTATCACATGGGCACCACTGCCGAGAACGTCGCCGATAAGTGGCAGATCACCCGCGACATGCAGGATCAGTTCGCCCTGACCAGCCAGAATCGGGCCGAGGCCGCGCAGAAGGCCGGCAAGTTCGATGATGAGGTTGTTCCGTTCACGCTGAAAACGCGCAAGGGCGATATCATCGTCGATAGGGATGAGTATATCCGCCACGGCGCAACCATCGAGAGCATGCAAAAATTGCGCCCGGCGTTCGCAAAGGATGGCTCGGTAACCGCGGCCAACGCATCCGGCCTGAATGACGGCGCTGCAGCCACGTTGCTGATGTCGGCTGAGAACGCAGAAAAGCGCGGCATTGCCCCCTTGGCCCGGATTGCTTCCTACGCCACCGCCGGGCTTGACCCGTCGATCATGGGCGTCGGCCCGATCTACGCATCGCGCAAAGCGCTCGACAAGGCAGGTTGGTCGGTTGACGATCTGGATCTCGTCGAGGCCAATGAAGCCTTCGCCGCGCAGGCCTGTGCCGTGAACAAAGACATGGGTTGGGATCCCGAGATCGTGAACGTGAACGGGGGCGCAATCGCCATCGGACACCCGATCGGGGCCTCCGGCTGCCGCGTGCTCAATACCCTGCTGTTCGAAATGATCCGCCGGGACGCCAAGAAAGGCCTCGCCACGCTGTGTATCGGCGGCGGCATGGGCGTGGCCATGTGCGTTGAGCGCGACTGATCTTCTGCGGCGGTCCGTTGATCGGCCCGCCGCAGCATCTATCTCTCCTCAAGAACTTTCCCGAAGGACATGAACATGGCACGTGTAGCACTTGTGACCGGCGGCTCGCGCGGTATCGGCGAGGCAATTTCCAAAACACTTCAGGCCGAAGGCTATTCGGTAGCAGCGACCTATGCGGGCAATGACGCGGCTGCCGCGGCATTCACCGAGGCAACGGGCATCAAAACCTACAAGTGGAACGTGGGCGATTACGACTCCTCCGCGGCAGGCATCGCTCAAGTCGAGGCGGATCTCGGCCCGGTCGATGTTGTGGTGGCCAATGCGGGCATCACGCGCGACGCCATGTTCCACCGCATGACGCCTGAACAGTGGAATGAGGTGATCGCCACCAATCTGACGGGCGTTTTCAACACCGTGCACCCGGTTTGGGGTGGCATGCGGGAGCGCAAGTTTGGCCGAGTGATCGTGATCTCTTCGATCAATGGTCAGAAGGGCCAGGCGGGCCAGGTGAACTATGCGGCCACCAAGGCCGGTGATCTGGGCATCGTGAAGTCGCTCGCGCAGGAAGGGGCCCGTTTTGGCATTACAGCCAACGCGATTTGCCCGGGCTACATCGCGACCGAGATGGTGATGGCGATTGACGAATCCGTGCGCGAAAAGATCATCAAGGGCATCCCTGCCGGCCGCCTGGGCGAGCCGGAGGAGATCGCGCGCTGCGTGGCCTTCCTCGCCTCTGAAGACAGCGGCTTTGTCAACGGATCGACGATCTCCGCGAACGGGGCTCAGTTCTTCGTCTGATCTCAGCGCATTTTGCAAAGGAAAGGCCGCTCCTTATGGGGCGGCCTTTTCTATTGGGTCTTTGGCTCAGGTCTTAGCCGCCAAAGGGGTGTGTCACGCGGTGCATAAAGCGGGCGAACATCCGTCCGCGTTCAGCATGGGCCCGGCGGATGGCATCGCGGGAAGCCGCGGTTGTGGGTATCTCGAACATCATAGGATCCTCTGCATATCAGCAAATCTTGTTTGATGCTTACTTGGGCCCTTTCCGTAAATGTTACAAACGAGACTTTTCACAGCTTCAGAAAAGAAATACTTAAGTGACATGAGCGATCGCCTCCCCCCTCTCACAGCTTTGCGCGCCTTTGAGGCCGCCGCCCGGCACTTGTCTTTCGCCCGCGCGGCGGACGAATTGGGCGTCACGCCAGCCGCTTTGAGCTTTCAGATCAAATCCCTTGAGGAGCATCTTGGCCGCCCGGTTTTTCGCAGGCTCAACCGCGCGGTAGAGTTGACCGATGTCGGGCTGGCATTGCAGCCGGGTGTGCAGGATGGGTTCGCAGCGCTGGGCCAAGCGTGGCGCAGCGCCCGCCGCCAAACCGACAGCCAGAGCTTGCGCGTGACAGCGGGCCCTGCCTTCACCGCGAAATGGTTGGCGCCGCGTCTTTATCATTTTGCCCGGGATCATCCGGAGATCGAGTTGAGTTTCACGGCCTCCCTGCGCCTGCTCGATTTCGAACGTGATGACATCGACGTGGCCATCCGATTTGGTTTTGGCGATGATGCCGGCCTGTATTCCGTACCGATCATAAGCGAATGGTTGACCCCCATGATGGCGCCAGACCTCGCGCAGCAGTTCCCGACGCCGGAAAGCTTGCGCGATGCGACCCTGCTGCACCAGGAAGACACGAACTGGCTGAAGCCTGCGATCGATTGGCCAGCCTGGTTCAAGGCGCATGGGCTGGATGTTGCCCCCGATGAGCATGGCCCGCGCTTCAGCCAGGCTGATCACGCCATCGACGCCGCGCTGGAAGGGGCGGGCGTTGTGATGGGGCGGATTTCGCTGACGGAGAAAGCCTTGGGCGAGGGCCGCCTCGTGGCGCCCTATCCCCTCGCCATTACCACGCGTGCGCAATACCGGATTATCTGTCCGCAGGGCGCGGAAAGCCGGCCGCAGGTGGCTGCGTTCATCGATTGGGTGGTGTCAGAAACCGCGGATATCTCCGCACATGAAAACGGCCGCCAGTTCATGGCGGCCGAGGATGTGGCTGAACTTTAGAGATCGATAAAAGCTGCGTTAGGCCTCCAGCTTTTGGATCTCTTCTTTAAGTTTGAGCTTTTGTTTTTTGAGTTCTGCTAGGTGAAGACCATCCGCCCCGGGTTTGCGCTGCTCCGTTTCCACAGTTTCCGACAGGGAAGCATGTTTGCGACGGAGCTCTTGGATGTGTGCGCTGATGGACATGTGTCTCTCCTTCTCTTCTCTCTCAACCCTTCCAGTCGATCACAGAAGGTGAGTCGTGTCATTCACAGATTGCGCCGCGGTTTTCGGCATCTGCGACAAATTTGCACTTATTCCAAGGGCAATGGGGCGCCGTCCCGCAAAATTGCACGCAGGGTGTCCGTGTAGTCTTCGCCATCACGCGCATGCTGCGGGGCGGCATGAATCACGAGTGGGGCGAGCAGCCGAAAGGCGGCGCGGCGGCCCTTGCGCGACTGGAGCAGCACCAATCTGGCCGGTTTGCCCTCTCGTGGCAGAAGGGGCCTGAGAGCGGTGGCACCAAAACGCAAGGCATCCAAAGCGGCCAGAATGTCAGGCACCCGTTCTGCGCGGTGGATTATGGTGAGGCTCCCGCCCGGCTGCAGCCTGCGCGCGGCGGCGCGGATCAAATCCGGCAAAGCGGTGTCTTCACCCATGGCGGCTTCGCGCGGGCCCAGATCGGAACGGCTTGAGGCCGATCTGCGAAAATAGGGGGGATTCATGATGGCATGGTTGAAACTTTCGGCCTTTAACGCATCGGGTGGGCGCGTGATATCTGCGGCAAACACAGTGAAATCCTGCGCACAGGACGTGCCGTTTCGACGGGCAATTTCTGCGATCTCAGTTTGCCGTTCCACACCGAACAGACGCAGACCGGGCACCCGGGTGCCAAGGCATAGGGCGGCGGTGCCCACGCCGCAGCCCACATCCAGCACGCTTTCGCCCGCTTTGGCGGGGCAGGCGGCGGCAAGCAAGACGGCGTCCATTCCCGCGCGGTAGCCTTGGGTGGGTTGCAGAAGGGTCAGCTGGCCGCCGAGAAAAGCGTCGCTGCGCAGGCCAGGGTCACGGGTCACTGGACACGGTCAGTGCATTGTCGCGCAAGATGGCGCGCGCCATAAACAGATCCTGCTCGCGCACGAGGAGCCGCCTGGGCAGCACCCCGATGCTGCCTTCGAGCACGCTCATATGGACGTCAAGCGGGAAGCAATCTATACCCTCGCCATTCAGGAGCGCAGTCGCGAAGGCGATCTCGGTTGGGTCGTTTGAGCGCAGAACTTCTTTCATGTTACGCATGACTTAAATACGTCTTGCGGCCCTTGTCGAGAGAACGGACAAATATGTGATGAGCCTGGACCACGCATCGGAAAAACCCCATGAGCGCATGGCGGCAGCCCTCGCCGACGATTTGTCGGCCGTGGGCGCATTGATCCAGCAGCGCATGGCTAGCGAGCATGCCCCGCGCATACCAGAGGTGACAGCCCATCTGGTGGATGCAGGTGGCAAACGCCTGCGCCCGATGCTGACCCTCGCGGCCGCGCGCCTGTGCGGATATGAGGGCGAAAATCACCGCAAACTTGCCGCGACGGTAGAGTTCATCCACACAGCCACCCTGCTGCATGATGATGTGGTAGATGAAAGTGGCCAGCGTCGGGGCCGACCCACGGCCAACCTGCTGTGGGACAACAAGAGCTCAGTTCTGGTTGGGGATTATCTGTTTGCGCGCTCGTTCAAGCTGATGGTCGAAACCGGCAGTCTGACGGTGCTTGATATTCTGTCGGATGCGTCTGCCACGATTGCGGAAGGGGAAGTGCTGCAACTCACTGCGGCGCAGAACCTTGCGACCACCGAAGAGATTTACCTGCAGGTTGTGCGCGGCAAAACCGCTGCGTTGTTTGCTGCTGCGACGGAAGTGGGTGGCGTTGTGGCCGAGGCCCCTCAGGAACAGATTGACGCCTTGCGTACCTATGGGGATGCGCTTGGGGTCTCATTCCAGATTGTAGACGATCTGCTGGATTACGGGGGCAGTTCCGAGGCCACGGGCAAAAATGTGGGCGATGATTTTCGCGAGCGCAAACTGACCCTGCCGGTGATCCGTGCGATTGCGATGGCAGATGCAGAGGAGCGGGCTTTTTGGGCGCGCACAATCGAGCAGGGCGCGCAGGTTGATGGCGATCTGGACATGGCGCTGGGTTTGCTTGCCAAGCATGGCACACTGGAGAGCACCCGACAGACAGCAATTGAATATGCAGAAATGGCCCGTGCCGCACTGGATCGTCTGCCGGAGCACCCCTTGCGCGACATGATGCAGGACCTCGCCACTTATGTGGTGGCCCGGGTGCGCTGAGGCGGTATAGGGGGCGCTGCCCCCTCGACGCGGATTGCGTCTCACCCCCGGAGTATTTGCAAGACAAAGACGCTAAAAGAACGGTGGCGCCATGATGGGCTTCCTGAAATCTGATCTCAGGATGTACGCGTTTTGATTTTAGCCTTTGCCCGGCGGGCACCTGTTGGGCGTCGTTGCAGCTGTGAGGCGGTTGTGTTCACACGCGCTGAAGTTCGTTGACGATGCGGTCCGCTTCCTCGCGCGAGAGGCGCGGAGGGTGCCAATCACGGCCGGGAGCCGCATCCAGCAGCATTTTGGTGTAGTCGTGTTTGGGGGCGTTGAAGACCTCTTCGGCCGTGCCGAATTCCACCATCACGCCTTTCTGCATCACGGTGATATAGTCGGAAATCTGGGCCGCGACCCGCAGATCGTGGGTGATGAAGATAATCGCTACCTGCAAGCGCTGTTGCAGATCGTCCATCAGGCGCAGCACCTGCTTTTGCACCGAAAGGTCGAGGGCGGAGACGCTTTCATCGGCGATCACCACATCGGGTTCCATCGAGAGGGCGCGCGCGACGCCGATGCGTTGGCGTTGGCCACCGGAGAAATTGCGGGGTGTCCGATCATAGGCTTCGGGCTGCAGACCGACCATTTCCAAAAGCTCTTCGGCCCGCTTGCGCGCCTCGGCTGCTGGCACGCCGCGCAAGATGGGGCCGCGCGTGATGATGTCCCCAACGGTTTTTGTGGGGTTCAGTGAACCGTAGGGATCCTGGAAAATCATCTGGATCAAACGTCGGCTATCCTGAAGCGACTTGCCTTTCAGGCTGAGGAAATCCTGCTCGTTGATGATGATATTGCCCGACGTTGGCTCGATCAGGCGGATGAGGGCCTTGGCCAGCGTTGATTTGCCCGAACCGGATTCGCCCACCACGCCCAGTGTTTCACCGGCGCGCAGTACGAAATGGGCATCGTTGAGCGCATGCACTTGCTTGTCGCCGGAGCCGTAGATTTTGTGCACGGCCTTGGCCTCCACCTTGGGGGCATCATTGCGCCCCTGATCAGGTGTGCGCGTTGTTTCGAGGGCGGGCATCGCGTCTACGAGGAGCTTTGTGTAATCTTCCTTCGGGTGCATCAGGATCTGCTCGGCGGGGCCCTGCTCGATCACCTCGCCCCACATCATCACGGCCACCTTGTCTGCGATGTCGGCGACCACGCCAAAATCATGGGTGATGAAGATGGTGGCGTTGTCATACACGTCCTTGAGTTCGTGGATCAGGCGGAGAATCTCGGCCTGTGTTGTCACATCGAGGGCGGTCGTGGGTTCGTCGGCGATCAGCACATCCGGTTTGCAGGCCAGCGCCATGGCGATCACCACCCGCTGACATTGCCCGCCAGAGACCTGATGCGGGTAGCTGTCATAGATGCGCGGCGGCTGGGGCAAGCGCATCTGCTCAAATAGCTTGATCGTTTCCTTCTTGCGATCTTCCGCGCTGATCTCGGGACGGTGCAGTTTGAACACCTCGTCCACCTGTGGCCCGATCTTGATCGAGGGGTTCAGCGCGGCCATGGGCTCCTGATAGATCATCGAGATGCGGGCGCCGCGCATGTCGCACAGCTCCTTGTCGGACATGTGCAGCACGTCTTTGCCGTCAAAGATCACCTGGCCCTTCTCCACGGTCAGGCGGGGGGGCACGTCATTCATGATCGCAGAGGTGAGCACCGATTTCCCGGAGCCGGATTCGCCGACGATGCAGAGGATTTCACCTCGCTTGACCTCCAGCGACACGTTGCGCACCGCATGTTCGCGGTCTGCCCCCTTCGGCAGGGCGATGGAAATGTCATTGATCGAGAGGATGGTTTCCCCGGCGCGGCTGCTGGCCTCTGTCATGTGCAATCCCCTTGTTGAACCGGTTGCCCTCTGCTTTCCGCCGGGCATTGCTCGACAGGCTAGGGCGGGCAGGGGGATGGGGTCAAACAGAAAGGGCCGCTTTTGTGCAGCCCATTCCGACAAGGCTTCGATTCCATGTCGGAATTGCGCAGGCGCTCAGAGCGCGACCACCCGAACGCCTTCAACCGCCCCGTAGTTTCCATCCTGAAAGCGGCGGTTGATCGTAAGCGCAAGTGCGGCAAAATTATTTGCGCGATACAATCCGCCCTCATTGTCGAAGAATTCGTACTCCATGGCGTCACCGCGCCTGCGCGCTGCATATCCCATGGTATGGTGCCCATTCCAGAAAATCGCATGCCGAGACTGGCTGTTGATCACGATCTGATTGACATGCATGACGGTGTCTACGGCGCGATCACCTGTCCCTTGAACGCGCAAACCCATAGTTGCGGTTTGCTTGACGGGATTGTTCGCATCG
>JAKVBK010000030.1 GCA_022447275.1 Oceanicola sp.
GCCGCCCCGTCGTGCGCCTCAGCGCCGCCGGTGAAGGGGGTTCTACGGATACCGAACTAAAGCCGCAAGAGGTTTTTGGGCCTTCGGGCAGGTTTTTTACAAGAAACTGCCTAAGCCGTTGAAAGCAATTACAATCTTTCTGCGCCGCAGCATGAATTTGCGTGTTTTCGCTGCCCTGCAGAAGAGAATCTGTGGTGAATCACCCCGTTGAGCCCCCCCTATGAGATGACTTCGAACTTTGTGACATCGACCATGCCGTGATCGGTGATTTTGAGGGCCGGAATCACGGGCAAAGCCAGGAAGGCCAGCTGCAAGAATGGCTCTTTCAGGCGCACACCAAGGCTTTCGGCAGCTTCGCGCAGGGCTTCGAGTTCCGTTTTCACGTCTTCAAACGGCAAGCTGCTCATCAACCCGGCGACGGGCAGAGCCAGCTCCGCCAATACACGGCCACCTTCAGTCACGACGAAGCCCCCCTCAATCGCTTTCAGCCGCTCCACCGCAACGGCCATATCTGCATAGTCCTGACCAACGCAGATAATGTTGTGGTGATCGTGGCAGACCGTGGATGCAATCGCGCCACGCTGCATGTTAAAGCCGCGCACGAACCCATTTGCGATATTTCCGTTTTGCCCGTGCCGTTCAATCACTGTCACCCGGGCAAGGTCACGCTCAGGGTCAGGACGCATATCGCCGCCTTCCGGCATGATTTCTTCGACCTCATGATCCGTCAGAATTTGCCCTTCACGAATGCCAATCACATGGCAGAGGGGGCGGTTTGCACCGAGGCGGAACACCTCTGGCGAAACAGGCGGGGCTTTCACGGAACGGCGCCCAATGTCCACCGCAGCGCCCCGACCCGCGAACGCGGCAGCATCTGCGACCTGCCCTCCGGCGAGCACCAACTGCGCATCGCACGCCTCTAAGCTCCCGAGGCAGACGATATCTGCACGGCGTCCCGGCGCGATAAGGCCGCGATCGCGCAAACCGAAGGCCTCGGCCCCCGACAGGCTGGCAATCCTGTAGGCATTCAACGGAGACACGCCCGCCGCAATCATCACGCGGATCATGTAATCGAGATGCCCTTCTTCCGCGATGTCGAGAGGATTGCGATCATCCGTACAGAGGCACAGATAGGGCGCGGTGGCATCATTGATGAGCGGCAGCAAGGCGTGCAAATCCTTGGAAACCGACCCCTCCCGGATCAAGACCCGCATGCCCTTCTGCAGCTTCTCACGCGCTTCCTCCACGGTTGTTGCTTCATGCTCTGTCCGGATGCCGGCCGCGACATAGGCGTTGAGGTCTTTGCCCAAAAGCTGGGGGCAATGCCCATCGACATGTCCCCCTTCAAACAGCCGCAGCTTTGCCATGGCCTGCGGATCCCGGTGAATGACGCCTGGATAGTTCATGAACTCCGCCAGCCCGATCCCAGATGGGTGCCCGCGCAACGCGGCGATGTCTTCTGCCAGAAGTTCCGCACCAGCCGTTTCCATATGGGTTGACGGCACGCAGGAGCTGAGTTGAACACGCAGATCCATCAACACCTGTTCAGATGCCTGCTGAAACCATGTGATGCCTGCGGCGCCGATCACATTCGCGATTTCATGCGGATCACAAATGGCCGTTGTCACGCCGCGCGGCGTGACACAGCGGTCAAACTCCCACGGGGTCACCAAACTGCTTTCCACATGCAGGTGCGTGTCTATGAAACCGGGGACCAGCGTGAGGCCCGTTACATCAATCACCTCGCGGCCTTCATAACTGTCGCAAGTGCCAACGATCCGATCGCCACAGATGGCGACATCGCCCTGCAGCATCGCGCCTGTCATCAGGTCAAAAACCTGCCCGCCCCGCAACACGATGTCAGCGGGGGCATCCCCCCTGCCCTGCGCAATTCGATCCTCTAAACGGGCCATTGCGCCCTCCCTTTTTGACAAAGTCTGCGCTTCAGTAGCCTAGCGTTCGATCGACAAGGTTGCGGATCGGCGCGCCCTTTTGCAGCCGCAAGTAGTTGTCTGAGACCACATCCATGCCCCCCTCTACCGACCAGCCGGAGACATGGGGGGTGATCAACACATCCTCGCGTTGCCACAGCGGATCGGTTTCGGGCCAGGGTTCCTGCGGAGTGACATCGAGCACTGCCCCCCGAAGAGCACCTGCATCCAGCGCGGCGCATAAATCGGACGGCACAATCAAATCGCCCCGCCCCACGTTGATCAAAACGGCGTCAGCCGACAGCCGTGAAAGCCCCGCAGCATCGAAGAGGCCCCGCGTTTCAGGCGTAGAGGGCAGCACGCTCACAATATATCCCGCCCCAGCAAGCGCAGCATCCAGCGCCTCGGCACCATGCAGGCACTCCACGCCCGGTATGGTTCTGGGACTGCGCGCCCACCCCTTCACGCTGTAACCTCTCTGCGAGAGATCTTGGGCAACGCGCGCCCCGATCTGCCCCAAGCCCAGTACGGTCACCGCGCGCTCTGACACATGTTCGGGCCGCTCGGATGCCCAATGTTTGATACGGGCGTACTTCAGAAAACCCCGCTGCCAGCAAAGAATGGCCCCGAGCACATATTCCGAGATTTCTTCTGCTTGGCTTGTCGATGCAAGCCGCGCGACCTGCACGTGGTCAGGCAGATCCCCATGCCGCAGCACACCGTCCACACCAGCGCCAAGCTTTTGCACCAGCTTGAGGTTTGGCAGAAAATTGGCAAAGCCCGGGCGCCCCGCAGAGGTGACGGCCATCGTCACCTCGGGCAACGGTCTGTCGGGCGGGCCACAGTGGATCGTAACCCCAGGCAATTCTTGAGACAGACGCTCTGCCAAATCTGCATCCGACAGCCAATCTGGCTGGTTCAAATCCAACAACAATTCCATTGCCAGTGCCCCAAGTGAGTTTCTTCCGGCAAGGATGATATGGATTTCAACGGAGGGAAACCCTTGTTGACCTCTGGATTATTTGAAAGTCTAACGGCACAGATTGATATTTTGGTAGATCGAGCAAACACCAACATGCTCCAGAAAATGTGCCTTACGGCTTCTGCGCTTGCCACAATCGGGTGGGCCCACTGTGCTGAAGCGGCACCGGTGTTATGGTCGATGGCGCCCTCAGGCACAGGCAACAGCCCAAACAACAGTGCGCAGGCGCTCGATGAACTTACGGCGCCTTTGTCGTCTGATGAGATGGGCATTTCGAACTCGGTTGAGTTCAATACGATCTTTGACAATGACTTAGATCAATTGAGAAAGAAGCGTGCAGCAGAGCAGGCTGAGCGGGAGCGCGAGGATCGTGCCGATGACTCTCTCACCCCGTCAGACCCCCTTGATATGCCAGCACCGAGCGCATTCGGGTCTTACTGCACAACGCTGCGCGGCTGCATCCCATTGAACTAAAGCGAAGCATCACACCGGTGGGCCCGCAGTTGTAGCGCGAAAATCAGGTGCAACATCCTCAGGGGACACCAACCACAGCGCCCCCTGCCCCAATCCGCAGTTGAACAATCAGGCCGCGACAGACCTGTTTGCATTCAGCCGAGCATTCACAATATCAACTGTTTCATCCACTTCGGCGCTGCCCTCGCCAATGGCAGATCCAATCGCCTGTACCACCATGTCCACACGCTCAATCTGCTGTGCCCCGGCATCGATAGCACGGGCTGCGGATGAAGGTTTGAGCAGGTTCTGTGCAGCGTTTGCATATTTCTGAAACGGCACCTGATCCGCGGCATCAGCCCCAAGCTTGCGCGCCAAGGCATCCACATAGGCATAAATCGCCGCGCTTGCGTTCAGGTCACCATGCACCGCCTCGCGGATCGGGCGGACGCCACCGCGGGTGATGCAGCGGTAATTGCCCGTCAGCAGCATTGACCATTTGGCAAGAGGCACGAAAAGGCTGTCATGCAGCTTCAACTTCACCGGCACGTCCTTGCCATCCAGCGTCACTGCAGCGATGTCGTCCTGCAACTGCTGAAGCAACGCGTTATGGCCTGCATCTGCAAAGGCGGCCGCCTTGAAATTGGTGGGCAGGCCAACGAACAGGACGTTTGCCTCCTCCTCCGGGGGGCGGAATGCCTGCGGATCGGGCGAGCACAGGGTCACGAGATCCGGATCAAACCCATCCCAAACCTCCGGGGCCGTAAAGCACTGCTCCAAAGGCACATCGCGCAAGGCCGGAATACGACGCAGGTAAGGCAGAGGCGGCATATTCATGATCGACAAACACGGCACGCGCGCAGCGGCCGTCCGCGCCAACAGATCCCGGATGCTGTCGGCACCGTATTGCGGCTCCTGCATCGCGAGCGCGACAAGATCATAAGCGGCGGGATCAGCTTCTTCGGGCGTCACCGCGTTAACTTTACCCGGCAGATCGCCCGAGGCGATTGCACGGTGGCTGTCCTCATCGCGCAGCTTCAGTTTGACCACGGTGCCTTTGCTGTTGATCAAATCTGCCGTTGCTCTGCGACACACAAGCGTCACGTCATGCCCGGCCATCAACAGTTTCGTTCCCAGAAGCGAGCCGTAGGAGGCCCCCAGGATCAGGATCTTTTTAGCCATGGATAAGTTCTTTCCGTCGTTCATTTACCCAGACCGGCGTTTGGCCTGGTTGGTCAATCCGCCACCGCGGCGGGCTTGCGCAGCTTGTTCCGGATCAGCTTGAATAGGGGCAGCAGCAGCAGCACCAAAGCAATCACGGTGATGGGCCCGGCGATGGGCCTCGTGAGAAAGATAGTGAAGTCTCCGTCCGAGAACAGGAGAGATTGCCGTAATTTTGGCTCTGCAATCGGGCCCAGCACAATTGCCAGCACCGCAGGGGCCAGCGGATAGTCGAGCACCCGCAAGAAAAACGCTGCAAGCCCCACCATGACCATGAGTCCTACGTCAAACATGTTTTGATAGGCGGCGTAGACACCCACGAGGCTCAGCACGAAGATGATCGGAGCCAGAATGGTAAAGGGCATCCGCAGCATCCACAAAAACAGGGGGATGAAGGCAAGGTTTACCAAAAGTGCAATCACATTCGAGATGTAGAAGCTGCCCACAAGCGGCCAGACAAAATCAGGCTGCTCGGAAAACAGCAGCGGGCCAGGCTGCAATCCCCAAATGACCATGCCCGCAAGCAGTACCGCGGTGGTGGGTGAGCCGGGAATGCCCAATGTCATCATGGGCAACATCGCGCCGGTCGAGGCAGAGTTATTGGCGCTTTCAGGGGCCGCTACCCCATCAATGGAGCCTTTCCCGTAGGTTTCAGGTTTGCGGGATGTCATTTTGGCCACCCCATAGCTCATGAGCGAGCCCGGCGTCGCTCCGGCGGCGGGCAGAATGCCCACGAAAAAGCCGAGGGCCGAGCCAATCAACGTCCCGCGCCAGGCCTCTGGAAATTCTTTGATATTTTGCCAGATGCGACGGGCAGACACGTCCACCTGCGCCATGCCCGTATCGCCTGATCGTGTGGAATGGATGGTCCAAAGCATTTCGGCAATGCCGTAGACGCCGATGGCCAGAACAAGAAACCTGATCCCGTTCATGAACCCTGTCATCTCGAAAAAGATCAGGCGCGGCTCGCCCGAGACGATGTCAAATCCGACCGTCGCAAGCACCAGGCCAAGACAGATCGAAAAGATGGTCTTGGGGATGTCGTCCCCGCCCAAGCCGATGAACGTGGCAAAGGCCAGCAACATCAGAGCAAAGATTTCAGGATCCCCGAACTTGAGGGCCACGCTGGCCAGCGGCGGCGCAAAGGCGGTGAACAGGATGTTCGAGATGGTCCCGCCAGCAAAAGAGGCCACCGCGGCCGTCACCAGTGCCTTGTCCGCCTGCCCTTTCAAAGCCAAGGGCCTGCCATCAAAAGTTGTGGCCACCGCTGTGGACGCGCCCGGGATCCCAAGCGTGATCGAGCTGATCGCGCCCCCATACATGGCCCCATAATAGATCGCCGCCAGAAAGATCATCGGCGATGTGGGTGAGCCCGTCATGGACTGGATCACAAAAGTAAATGGCAACAGGATCGCAACCCCGTTCACCGATCCCAGTCCCGGCATGGCCCCGACAAACAGGCCGACCACCACGCCAAGAATGGCCAAGCCAAGGTTCATGGGCTCCAGGGCTACAGCAATGCCCTGCATCAGGGCGACAACGATGTCCATTGGATGCGTCCTAAGCTCAGATCACAGGAAAACCGCGTAAAGCGGGATAAACAGGGGCTCGAGATAGCCCTTGGGCAGCACGATCCGCATGGCGACGTCGAAGAAGAAAAAGCTGACCACGGGCAAGGCTGTTGCGATTGCCAGCGTCAACCCGAGGCTGTGACGCCCAATCACCAGCATGTAATAGGTCATGAAAACGAAGATCGCCCCGTAGAAGCCCAGCACGTAAATCAGGCCCCAAAAACCGACCACGCCGCCCCCGACAAGGATGACGGTGCGCCAGCTATGGGCATCCAGAAATGGGCCTTCCTGGCGCGAAGGCCCCGACTTCCTGCGCCAGCCATTCCAGCCGATCCACAGACAGCACAGAAACATCACAAGGCTCAGCCAGAATGGCCAAAAGCCCGAACCGGGCCCCTCACCTTCTATCATGCCAATATTCGCAAAACGGGGCGCGCTCGGGTTCCAGGCCGGAGGCGCCCCGCTGATCCACATGAGGTAGAGAGAGAAGAGTGCCAGAAGCCCGGCAGTGGTCATCTCTGCTGTGCGCATGTCTTCTCTCTCCGCAGGTCTGCTCGTGCTTAGTTGATGGCGCCAGAGGCCCGAAGGATGCCTTCGTGACGGTCCCGCTGGGTGGTCCAGTAGGCCTTGAGCGCATCACCCGCCATGAGATCACCCATCAGGGATTTCTTGGCCTTGTAGTCCTGCCACGCTGCGGACTCATACACTTTGGCAAACAGGTCGGAGTAATAGGCCTGAGCGGCATCCGACATGCCCGGCGCACCAACAACAGCCCGCTGCATGAAGTAGGAGAAATCGCCGCCAACTTCCTTCAGCGTGGGCACATCCGGGAACATCGGCAGACGCTCGTCCGTGAAGGCAACCAGGGGGATCAGATCGCCGCTTTCAAAGAAGCCAAGCGCTTCGGACGGGTTATTGACAGAAGACGTGATCTGGCGACCCGCCACCTGCTTGGCCACCTCACCACCGCCCTTGTAGGGGATGTACTTGATGTCGAGGCCGTAATTCGCATTCAGGAAGTCGGTGATGATGTTATCTTCGGCGTTCTTGCCGGTGCCACCCATCACCCACTTGTTGCCCCGCGCTTTCGCTTCGCCAAGAAACGCGTCAAAGCTGTCAATGCCCTCATCTTTGTGGACCCACAGCAGGAAGGTGTCTTCCGCCATGCGCGCAACGGGCGCAAAGTCCATGATGTCCACCCCAAGGCCAGGCTGACGCAAAGGCGTTGTGAAGAAGCTGTTGAGCGTGACCATGATCGTGTGATCAGGATCATTGACGCCGTTCATGTGCACCAAGGCCTCGGCACCAGAGCCCCCGGATTTGTTTGTCGGCACAACAGGGCGGTCCGCGAGACCCTCCTGTTCGATAATCGACTGCATAAGGCGTGCCATCTTGTCAGCACCGCCCCCCTTGCCGGCCATGATCACAAAATCGATTGGCTTGCTGGGGCTAAATCCGTCAGCGGCCAGCGCGCCACCTGAGAATGTTGCCAGGGCAAGCGCAGCACCTGCGAGCGCTCCAAAACTACGGCGAGTTACAGTCATATTTTTCCTCCTCCGGGCGAACCCTCTCGGGTCAAGCCACCTAACTTGCTGCAGCGCAGCGTGCTCATCGGGCGCACAGTGGCAAAGCACTCGCGTCTGATGCGAGGCGAGTTAGGGCGCGCCATTTAGCACGACCACAAGTTTTTCAGCATACATTTGCATCCTGAAATCAGTTATTTGCCTCTAATTTCAGGTAAGCGCCCGTCCTTACGGGCATTATTCAGGACAAGCCCGCAGAGAATTCCAAAAATTATTTTTGAAAAGCATGGGCGGTTTCAGGTGAAATTTTGTTACCCGCAAAAATTGAGAGAACCAAATCGCATTTGCAGGCGCAGCAATACGACCATCGCGCAGATCACGTCCCCAACCCTGTCGGTTTCATCGGGCACATTGGCTATGGAGACATAGGCCAAGATGGCTGCCAATTCGATGACCAAGCCTCCCCACCATGTGCAAACGAACCGGAGGCCGTGGTGCTGAGCGCATAGGCCAAAATAAAGAACGGGGCGCGTGAACTGCGTCACGCACCCCGCATGGTTTAGCGTTTTGCGAGCGCCTTATTCGGCGGCGACGGGACGGGGCGTCCCAACGGCACCCGACTGAACCACCCGATCTAAGGTGTCGCCCTGCATGCCTAAAACCTCGGTCAGAATTTCGAGCGTATGCTCACCCAACAAGGGGCTGCGCTCCACCTCGACAGGGCTGTCACTGAGCTTGATCGGGCATCCAACGGAAGTGTAGCGCCCGCGTTCCGGGTGATCGACGTCCACGATGGTGCCCGTAGCCCGCAGGCCCTCATCCTCGATCAATTCTTTCGTGGACAGGATTGGCCCCACCGGAATGTTGAGAGGATTACAGATTTCCATGACCTCAAACTTTGTCTTGGTCATTGTCCAAGCTTCGATTGCCTCGAAAATCTCATTGAGTTTATCGAGGCGCTCTGGCGGCGTGGCATAGCCTTCTGCCGTTTTCCAATCCGGCTTGCCGATAACATCACACACATTGCCCCAAACGGCTGCCTGCGTGATGAAATAGGTATAGGCGTTTGGATCGGTTTCCCAACCTTTGCACTTGAGGATGCGGCCAGGCTGGCCGCCCCCTGAATCGTTACCAGCCCGCGGCGTTGCATCGCCAAAGGGAATGCCCTCGCCGTATTGGCTGTATTCCGTCAAAGGCCCCGCATCGAGGCGCTGTTGATCGCGCAGTTTTACGCGGCAGAGGTTCAAAACGCCATCTTGCATGGCCGCCGACACTTTCTGTCCGCGCCCGGAACGCTCTCTTTGGAACAAGGCAGTCACGATGCCGAGGCAGAGATGCAGGCCTGTGCCGCTGTCGCCAATCTGGGCGCCCGTCACCAGCGGCGGACCATCGAGAAAGCCTGTTGTTGAGGCCGCACCGCCAGCACATTGCGCAACGTTTTCGTACACTTTGCAATCTTCATAGTCCCCTGGGCCAAAGCCCTTGATCGAGGCCAGGATCATCCGAGGATTGATCTCTTGGATCCGTTCCCAGGTGAAGCCCATTCGGTCCAACGCGCCCGGCGCAAAGTTTTCAACCATCACATCGCATTCCTCGATCAGACGGGTCAGGACCATCTTGCCCTCTTCCGTCTTGGAATTGAGTTCGATCGAGCGTTTGTTGTGGTTCAGCATGGTGAAATAGAGGCTATCCGCACCCGGCACGTCGACCAGTTGCTTGCGTGTGGCATCCCCCACGCCGGGGCGCTCTACCTTGAGCACATCGGCACCAAACCATGCCAGAAGCTGCGTGCATGTGGGGCCGGACTGGACATGGGTAAAGTCCAGAACCTTGATTCCGTCGAGCGCTTTCATCGGTCTATCCTCCATCAAAAGCTGCAAACATGTTTGCGCCCCTGCTTTCAGGTGGCAGGCGCGGTCATTGCGGATGTACTTTCTGTGTCTGAGCGGGGGTCCAGCCATGTCCAATGGGCCGCCACATGGGCGTACAGGCGCATGGTATGATCCCGGCTGGCGCGTTCGGCTCTGTCCGGATCGCGCGCTTCCAAGGCATCCAAGATAGCCATGTGATCAGCCACCGAGCGTGAAGCGCGGTCATTTTCTGCCAAGGCGCGTCTGCGTACGGCATGCATGTGCACAAAAAGGCTGTCAGCCATCCGACTGAGTAGCGACACATTCGACATGCTCAAAACCATCTGGTGAAAAACCATGTTGGCTTCGGAATATTCTGATAAATCTGCCCTTTGTGCCGATGCAGAATGGGCCTCGGCATGAGCGCGCAGTTGGGCCAGTTCACTGTCACTGGCGTCGGTTGCCGCCAAGCGCGCAGCCATGGATTCCAATGCGGCCCACGCAACGATCATCTCCAGGATGTCTTCACGCGTTTTGCGCTCGATAAAGATGCCCTTGCGCGGCACCACTGAAACAAAGCCTTCCTGCTCAAGCCGTGTCAGCGCTTCGCGCAATGGCGTGCGCGAAATGCCAAGCTGCTCAGCCACAGAGCGTTCATCGAGCTTCAGCTCCACGTCATCGCCGTAGATGTCCATCTCAATCAAGGCGGTGCGCAACACATGATAAATGTGGTCCTTGAGAGAGGGGGCAGTGGTGATCGGCTTCAGTTTCATGGGCAGCGCCTCTTTGGTATACCACATACCTAGCGCCTCTTTATGCAAATGAAAGGATAATTATACCAAATAAAACATATGGTTAGAATTTTTGAAAAGTCTTCCGCTGGAATCGAATATGCTTGGCATACCAGAATCCAAATCCCCGGGCACATCATGCAGGCTGGCACAGTAAACGTACCGCAGCAGACAACCTGCCGCGGCGCATTTTAGATTCACAACACGAGGATCAGCGCTGTGTGGCCATGCTCACTCCAACACGGCGAGCGGCGTGCCCATAGCATCGAGATCCGGCTCGACGCCAAGCCCCGCTTGCACCGGCGCCGCGATCATGCCTGAACGACGGGCTGGCCCGTATCGATCCAGACGCGGTGTGAGCTGTCCCGCAAGGTCTTGCGTATAAAGCATCATGTTTGAGGGCGTGGACGCGGCCACTTGCAAAACGGCTGATGCCCCAACATCGGAGCTTGCAATATCCTCAAAAGACATCGGCACCCCAAGCAGCAGGCAAAGATCCCGCATCTGCCGCATCTGTGTGATGCCACCAAGGCGAGAGAGTTTGAGGGTGGCTGCATCCAGCACACCGGCTTGATGGGCTGCCAGCACGTCGCCTGGCCCGCGCAGGCTTTCATCCAGTTTCATCACCTGCCCAGAGGCCAGGCGGACCGCTGCACATTCCTCGATGGTTGCACAGGGCTGTTCAAGGATAAGATCCAACCCGGCGGTTTCTCGCGCCGTCCGGATCGCTGACACCCTGTCCCCACGTCCAGCCCAGTCGCCAATGATTGTCGCCTTACGGCCGACAGTTTCGCGCAAAGCGACCAGCCTGTCTGCATCCCTGCCCCAATCCTGATCATGCCCAAGCGCAACACGGAAAACACGCACCCCGCCCGACAGTGACAACTTGGCCATCTCAACCACTTCGTCGGCCGCCATTGCCCCGATTTCCTGGCAGATGGGTAAGCCAACCGTCCGGCGGCCACCCAGCAATGTGTGAACGGCCATACCAGCTTGTTTACCGTGGATATCCCAAACAGCCATATCGATAGCTGCTTTCGCTTCATTGTGCCCGGGCAAAGCGCGATCCAATGTGTCGAAAAATGCTTCCGGACCGCTTGGGTCAGCGCCCAAAATCTTTTCGGACAACTCAGCAATGGCCGGCGCAATACCATCGACGAAAACCGGCCCTGCTCCGGGCAACGGACAAATTTCGCCCCAGCCCACCTGTCCATCCGTTGTGCTGAGCGCCACAACGATGCTTGTTGTTTCTATGCCTTGACCCGTCCGCTGGTTTACGCTGGTTTGCAGTGTTGCAAGGGGCACATGCCAAATCGTGATACTGTTTATGGCCATAGGGCTGAAAGGTCCTGTCTTGGGTGCGCAAGGGACGCGCGATCGCAATATGTGGCCGAGTTATGCATCACACAGCGGACCGCGTCACCCACCTGAATCAATGATCGGTCGCTGGCGTGTCACAATCGCTGCAATCTTACTGTGATGAAACGTACGGGCGGCCGGACTTGAACCGGCACGGCCTTTCGGCCCAAGCATTTTAAGTGCCATGCGTCTACCATTCCGCCACGCCCGCGACGTGGTGCGAACCTAGCTCCGGCAGTTGAGAACTACAAGGCGAACAGATACAATTCCTCTAGAGATCGTCGCGCGGCACGTCTCGCAGATAGGCCCGCTCCGAGAGCCAAGGATTGAGGGCCAAAGCCTCTCTCAAAACTTTCTGGCCCTGCGCCTCTTCGCCCATGAACAAAAGCGTCAAAGCTTTGCCCGACAGGGCGGCAACATGGACAGGGTTCAACTCCAAAGCCTTGTCGAGATCGACGAGCGCCTTCGGGTAGTCTTCCCTCAAGAAATTCACAAAAGCGCGCTGGTTCCAGCCTTCCGCGTAGTTAGGGCAGTACTCGATCAGAGCGGTGAATGCCGCCTCCGCCCCGGCAAAATCAAACTGGCTGCGACGGGTCATACCGTTATCGAGGTAATCCTGCGCCAACGCATCCGGCGCGATCGTCCAAAGTTGCCACATCTTGTTGCTGATTGCGGCGGCGCTGCGCTCATCAGGTGCATCACGCACATCGTTCAGCAGCATCGCAATGTCAGACGTGACATCCTTGGCGGGCGGACAGGTTTCCGCGTGGCCCGCAAGAGGAGCCACAAGACACAGCACATTGAGGATCAGGTGTTTCATAGCGCAGAGTGGGCCATAAGCCGCCCGCCCCGGTCAACAGGCAGCGTGATCAAGAGACTGTGCGCAGACCGCACTTGACCTGTTTCAGCAGCAGCGGGGCTTGACGTTCCTATCCCACCATACCCAACTGATTGACATGTTCCCGATCCGTGACCACAACCCATCCGGCAAGACACCCTATGTGACGTGGGCCCTTATCGCCCTGAACATCCTTGTTTTTTTCAGCTACGCAGGGATGTTTGAGAACGAGCGGGCCATTGGCCAGTTCTTCTCCGATTACGCTCTGACCCCGGCCGTAAGCCTGCCCCACACCTATGTGACGTCCTTGTTTTTGCATGCCGGGTTTATGCATATCGCCGGCAACATGTTGTTTCTGTTTATTTTTGGCGACAACATGGAAGATGAGATGGGCCATGGGCGATTTCTGCTCTTTTACCTCGTGTGCGGCATCGGGGCGAGCGCGGCGCATGTCATCGCGGCCCCCAATTCAGATATCCCGCTGGTCGGCGCCTCTGGTGCGATTGCCGGTGTGATGGGGGGCTATCTTTTGATGTTCCCAAAGGCCCGTGTAGACGTGCTGCTGATCCTCGTGATCTTCTTCAAAGTCATCCCGGTGCCCGCTTGGATCATGCTGGCCTTCTGGTTTGGGTTACAGCTTTTCAATGGCTTGGGGACGGCTGCCGACGCAGCCGGAGTGGCCTACTGGGCCCATGCGGGCGGCTTTGTCCTGGGGCTTATCCTGACGATCCCGGTTTGGATGCGGCGCGGCGGAACAGCGTTTTGGCAAAGAACCGATGGCTTGCCGCCGCATCCAGAACATCGTTATCGCTATGTGCGCAGCACCGTCCCAGAGGTGCGACGCAAGCGTTAACCCGAACTGGCGACCTCAGCTCTCAGGACGTTCGCGCACCAGCTTTGAGAACGGTTCAAACATCGCGCCAGAAGCAGCAAGGACAGAGCCTGTCTCCATCAGGTTTTGGGTCTCGCGAAGGGGCTCCACAAATCCACCTGCCTCACGCACGATGACAACCCCGGCTGCAAAGTCCCATGCCTTGAGACCACGCTCCCAGTAGCCGTCATACCGGCCAGCAGCCACATAGGCCATGTCGAGCGCAGCAGAGCCAAATCGCCGAACCCCAGCGCAGACGGGCAAAACACGGCCCAAATCCTGCAACACCGCTGGAAGATAGGGCTTGTTGGCAAAAGGCAGACCGGTCGCAAAAACGGCCTCGATCATAGACGTCCGGCCAGACACGCGCAGACGGGATTCGTTCATCCAGGCACCCTGCCCTTTTTCGGCGAAGAAGGTTTCATCCTTGGCCGGATCGTGGATCACACCGGCAACGATTTCCCCTTTATGCTCAAGCGCAATGGATACCGCGAAATGCGGCATGCCATGCAGGAAGTTGGTGGTGCCGTCCAAAGGATCAACGATCCAACGCCGCGTCGGATCCTCGCCCGCTTCTTCCGGGCTTTCCTCAGCCATCCAGCCATAGGTTGGCCGTGCTCCGCGCAGTTCTTCGCGCAGGATTTTTTCGGCGGCCAGGTCAGCGCGAGAGACGAAATCGCCCGGCGCCTTGGAGCCAACCTGCAAATTTTCGACTTCCCGAAAATCTTTGGCAAGAGACCGGCCCGCCTTGCGGGCTGCCTTGAGCATCAAGTTCAGATTGGCGCTGCCTTGCATTTTGGCCTCCTTGCCACGTTGAGAGCGCCCCGATAGCAACAGATTGGCGCCAAGGAAAGGGGCGCCGCTCTCGTGATGGGAAAAACTACGCCATTCTCCCTTGCAAATATGTTCACTCTGCCGCTGCGCGCTGCAATTTCATCGGTTCCGTCCGGGCGAGTTTCAGAACATTCGCCATATATGGCAAAGCAGCTTCGTCGGTGCGCACGGCCGCATAGAGGCGCTTGGTCACGCCAGACTTGGTCAAGGGTCGGGTGACATAGTCCGAATTATAGCGCACCTCTCGCACCACCCAGTCCGGCAAGACAGCAACGCCCCGGTTCGATGCGACCAGCAGCAAAATCACCGCTGTCAGTTCAACTTGGCGCAATGTAGCAGGCTCTACCCCAGCGGGTCCGAGAAGCGCCGTGAACACATCCAGCCGTTCGCGGGCAACAGGATAGGTGATCAGGGTTTCCCCAACGAAATCCTCTGCCTTAACGTAGCTTTTCGCGGCAAGTGGGTGCCGGGACGAGGCAACAAAGACGGGAGCGTAATCAAAGAGCGGGATGAAGGTTATACCCGGCAAATCCTCAGGGTCTGAGGAAATCACAAGATCCAGCTGCTCTCGCTCAAGCGCGGGAAGCGCGTCAAAGGCAAGGCCAGGCCGAATATCCACATCAACCTCAGGCCAGGCTTTGCGGAATTGCTCCAGCACCGGGAACAGCCATTCGAAACAGGCATGACATTCAATCGCGATGTGCAACCGCCCGGACTTGCCGGAACGCAACCCCTCGAACTCTGCCTCAAGCGCGGCCATCTCTGGCAAGATGCGTTGGGCAGCACTGAGCAGCCGGTGGCCGGCAGCAGACAGCTTCAGAGGCTTTGAGCGGCGCACGAACAATTCCACCCCGGCCTGATCCTCCAATCCTTTGATCTGATGAGACAAGGCCGATTGGGTGATGTTCAAAAGATCCGCTGCGCGGGCCAGCCCACCAGCTTCATGGATCGCCTGAATCGAACGCAGATGACGGAACTCGATATGCATACAAACCTCATGTTTGTGATGAGAATTATGAGTTTGGCTTGATAATAGACTGCGGGCATACAGGGGGCCAACCCAGAAAACCGCAGGATGCTCAGATGCCCAGGCCCCCAAAGCTCAGCTTTGAATTCTTTCCGCCCCGATCCGTCGACGCAAGCTTTCGCCTGTGGGATGCAGTGAAAGGCCTCGCGCCGCTGGGACCAGAGTTTGTATCCGTCACCTACGGCGCCGGGGGCACGACGCGGAAACTGACACAGGAAGCCGCCTGTGCAATTGGCGGGCGCACCGGGCTCGACGTTGCAGCGCATCTGACCTGCGTAGAAGCAACGCGCGCAGAAACCCTATCTGTCGCCCAGAGCTACCTAGACGCCGGCATCAACAGATTGGTTGCCCTGCGCGGCGATCCACCCAAGACGGTTACCAACTTCACCCCCCATCCTGACGGCTTCGCCTCCTCCGTCGAATTGGTGTCCGGGCTACGGGAGTTGGCCGATTTCGAAATTTGGGTCGGTGCTTATCCTGACACCCATCCCGAAGCTGCCTCTGCAGGGGCCGACATCGACTGGCTTAAACGAAAGCTCGATGCCGGCGCCCACGGCGCCATCACCCAGTTTTTCTTTGACGCAGACACGTTCTTCCGGTTTCGCGACCGCTGCTGTGCAGCGGGCATAACCGCCCCGATCATCCCCGGCCTGATGCCAATCGAAAATTGGCGCAAGGCCCGCAACTTTGCCCAGAGATGCGGTGCCAACATACCCGCAGAACTGGATCAGGCTTTTGAAACCGCGATCCGGGATGATCGTCATGATTTGCTGGCCATTGCACAGGCCACAGAACTGGCCAGCGCCCTCGTCGACGCGGGCGTCGAGCATTTGCATTTCTACACGCTCAACCGGTTTGAATTAACGCGGGATGTAGCCATCGCTCTTGGGGCCCCTTACCCACAGCCGCTGCGCAATGTTGCCTGAGGGCCCTCTTGCGCTGGACCGTGCCTGCCGCGAGGCCTAGCTTCCCGGTATGATACAGACATCTCCCGCGACCCGCGAAACACTCATGTCCATGTCTGGCCTCGCCTTTCTAGAGGCCATTCTCGATGGACAAATCCCTGCTGCCAGCATCGGCCCAACAATGGGCTTTCACCTCAGCCATGTGGCCCAAGGCAGCGCAACCTTCGAAGGCAGCCCGCGCGATCATGTCACCAACCCAATGGGCACCGTGCATGGCGGCTGGTACGGAACCATTCTTGACAGCGCGATGGGCTGCGCCGTGATGACAACCCTGCCTGCAGGTGCGCTTTACACCACGTTGGAATACAAGGTGAATATCATCAAACCTATCCCCCTTGGCACCGTGGTTTTAGCCTCGGCCCATGTGCAGCATGCCGGGCGCTCGACGGCAATTGCCAACGGCGAATTGCGCGGGAAAGACGACGAGAAACTTTACGCAACCGCCTCGACAACCTGCATCATCATGAAGGGATGAGCACAGATCTCACGCCGGTGATTTCCGTTCCAATTCCAGCTCTGGAGCGGCAGCTTCCCTGATATGCACAGACGGGTGCATCTGCTCAGATTTGTCCCGGCCGACCACGCGCCTTGACCGAAACAGAAACAGCCGCGCCCATCCCCTGTAGGCGCCGATAGAGGGCGCTTTTGGATCCTGCGGAAACCCTTTCTGCCAAAGATCCGGCAGGGGCAACCCAAGGGCCTCAGCCTTTTCGAGCATCCACGTCAGAGGGATATTTGATAGAGGCCGACAGGCGCTCTGGCCATCGATCTGGCCCCCAATATCTCCGTGAACGCCGGCGAACCACATTTGCTGCATATCCCCGACCCAGCCGTCTGGGCATGTCCACATTTCTGGCGCGAACGCTCTTCGCGTCTCGTCCAAGGCCAGCGCATGATACCCGTGCTCCACCACGCTTGAGAGGTGATCGCTGTGAAAGGCATGGGTCGGGGCGCTCAAACGCCAGATCACAGGCGCGCGGATGCCAAGCGCTTTCACCGTATCCCAGACACCAATCATTCGGATCGACACCGGCTTGTGACAATACCGGGCGCTGAACTGGGCCGCAGCATCTGTGTCCGGACCGAAACGATAGTGCCGATAGGCCTGTGTGATCAGACGTTCCGTAGCGCATCGCGATCGGATCAACCCGATCTGGTCGATCACGCCCGCAAGCGAGCGGACGGCAAATGCGCCGCGCGAATAGCCCATTAGAAAAATTTGGTCCCCCGGTCGGTAGCGCGATGCCAAGAAGCCATAGGCCCGCGCGATTTGCCGGTTTATGCCGCGCCCCGTCAGCACGTCTCTTGCGCTGCGCCAACTTTGCCACTGCAGCCCCGGTTCATAAAACACTGACAGGCTGGCAGAGGGCTTATCCCTACTCAACAATTGATAGGTAAGGCCCGCGTTGGAAATATAGTTCGGTTCGAGAGAAGAGCGGGTACCATCCAGGATCACCACCAGTGTCCTTGGCTTGCGGGCAGGTGACCAAAGATTTGCATCCGCAAGTGTTTCCGCCGTAACGGCGCGTCCCTTGTGCAGGGCGCGCCGCCGTTTTCTCAGGCGCGCCCGTGCTCGAAACGCGTCACTCCGCTGCAATGGCGTCCGCTTGCATCATCGACCACATGCGCGCGGGCGTGAACGGCATGTCGACCTTGCGCACTCCGGTCTCCCACACTGCGTCCAAGACGCCATTGGCAACTGCCGCCAGCGCACCCACTGTGCCCGCCTCACCACAGCCCTTCATGCCCATGGGGTTGGTTTTTGTTGGAACCGGCTCGGTGTAGAAAGCAATCATGGGAATATCATCGGCCCTGGGCATCCCATAGTCCATGAACGAGGCCGTGAGCAGCTGCCCATCCTCGTCGTAGACAACATGTTCGGTCAGCGCTTGGCCGATGCCTTGGGCGATGCCGCCATGGATTTGGCCTTCCACCAGCGTCGGGTGCACCAGATTTCCGAAATCATCCGTCACCGTGTACTTCGCAACAGAGACTTCGCCCGTCTCAGCATCGATCTCAACTTCAGCCACATGAGCGCCATTGGGGAAGCTGCGCGCATCCAGCGTGATCCGCGACTCGTGGCGCAACAGATCCTCACGGCCTTTGGCACGGGCCATTTCCGCGACAGTCAGCAGATCAGGCGTTTGGTTTGAACCGCTGACACGGTAGCGATCCCCTTCCCAAGTCACGTCAGGCTCCGCCACGCCCAATTCCTCCGCGAGGAAGGGAACAAACGCTTTGACCATCACCTGCACGGTCGACAACGTCGCCGTGTTCTGAACCGTCACAGAGCGCGAACCGCCTGTACCACCACCATTTGCGATGCGATCACTATCACCTTGGATGACGGTGATCTTATCGTAATCAATGCCGGATTGATCTGAGAGGAACTGGGCATAAACGGTTTCATGGCCCTGCCCATTCGACTGCGTTCCAACGAACAGCAGCGCGCCGCCATCCTCTGTGAACTCAACCGCTGCACTTTCCGACGGATCACCCAAGATCGACTCGATGTAATAGCATGTCCCAAGGCCACGCAGCTTACCGCGCGCGGCACTGTCCGCTTTGCGTGCGGCAAAGCCTGCAACATCAGCCTCATCCTCTATACGCTTGAGAACCTTTCTAAAATCTCCACAGTCGTAGGTGACATTGGCAGGTGTCGTATAGGGGAACGCATCCACGTTGATAAAGTTCTTACGGCGCAGTTCCATGGGCGATACGCCCAATTCACGCGCGGCGTAATCAATCATGCGCTCCAACACGTAGATGGCCTCAGGCCGACCCGCGCCGCGATAGGCATCGACCGGTGTCGTATTGGTGAAAAAGCCCTCTACGCCCAGATAAGCTGTCTGGATGTCGTAGGTGCCGCAGAACACTTTTGAGAACAGATCAGTTTGTATAAACTGAGCAAATTCAGAGTTATATGCGCCAATGTTACAGCGCGTTTTCACGCTGTACGCTGTGATTTTGTGATCGGCGTCAAAGCCCAGTTCGCACTCTGAGACGAGATCACGCCCAGCATTGTCCGACAACATCGACTCGCTGCGATCTGCGAACCAGCGCACGGGGCGGCCACAGGCACGCGCCGCGAAGGCCACCGCATAGTATTCAGGATAGGAGAAGCCCTTCATGCCAAAGCCGCCGCCCACATCGGGGTTGGTGATCCGGACCATCGCCTTATCGATGCCAAAGAAGCGGGTCATCGCACGCTTCAAACCCCAAACACCTTGCCCCCCGAAACACACGTGCAGTCGGCCATCCTCGCCCCACTCGGCAAAGGCGCCGCGCGCTTCCATCGAATTCACGATGATGCGGTTGTCATCGATGCTCAGCTTGATGCGATGGGCCGAGGCCGCCAGCGTCGCCTCAGTTGCTGCGGCATCACCCAGGCCATAGTCGAACGCAAGATTTTCGGGCGCATTGTCATGCAACGCCGCGCCGCCCTTCGCCAAATCGACATGGGCGCCCAGCTCTTCATAGTCGAACTCGATCAGTTCAGCGGCGTCTTTTGCCAGAGCAAGGCTTTCCGCCACCACAATCGCCACGGTTTCACCCACAAAGCGCACGCGATCCTTGGCGAGCACCGGGCGTTTGGTTTCCGCGCCCTTCGTCCCGTCGCGATTGCTGACGACAGAGGCCGGAATATTGTTGTCGACTTGCCCTGCCTCGAGGGACGCCGCATCAAACACGCCATGCACCCCCTCAGCAGCGCGCGCATCCTCAAGCCCAAGCTGCGTGATACGCGCATGGGCCACCGGGCTCCTGAAAAAATAGGCGTGCAGCGCGCCTTGCGGAGCGATGTCATCCAAGTAACCGCCAGCCCCAGTCAGGAACCGGACATCTTCCCGCCGCTTGACGGATTGGCTTTCTCCAAATTTCTGCATCTCGGATCTCCCTCGATCTGCTTTGGGCAGAGACTATGGCCCAAAGCCGCAGTGTCCAGACGAAAGGCACCTTTGCGCCCCTTCCACTTCGTCGCTGCCTTGTTTAGAGGAGGCGCAGGCGCAGTCCCTGTTCAGGAGCGACACGATGTCGATGGAAAAAACCTTCAATGCCAAAGAAGCCGAGGCCCGCTTGCTTGCAGCCTGGGAGGCAGCGAATGCGTTCGCAGCCGGTGCAAACGCAAAGCCGGGTGCAGACAGTTTTTCGATCGTGATTCCCCCGCCAAATGTGACGGGCTCTCTGCACATGGGGCACGCATTCAACAACACCTTGCAGGATATCCTGATCCGTTGGCACAGAATGCGCGGCTTTGACACGCTGTGGCAGCCAGGCACGGATCACGCCGGCATCGCCACCCAGATGGTGACCGAGCGTGACATGGCCGCCAAGGGAGAGCCCTCGCGCACTGAAATGGGCCGCGAGAAGTTCCTGGAACGCGTCTGGCAGCAAAAGAAGAATTCGCGCGGCACCATCATTGGTCAGCTCAAGCGGCTGGGGGCATCGTGCGATTGGTCCCGCGAGGCCTTCACCATGGGCGGCGCGCCCGGTGATCCGGATCCGACCGAACAGAACTTCCACGATGCTGTCATCAAAGTGTTCGTGGACATGTACAACAAGGGGCTAATTTACCGCGGCAAGCGCCTCGTGAATTGGGATCCCCATTTCGAAACCGCGATCTCTGACCTCGAAGTCGAGAATATCGAAGTCGACGGGCACATGTGGCACTTCAAGTACCCGCTCGCAGATGGTCAGACCTATGAATACGTCGAGAAAGACGAAGACGGGAACGTCACCCTGCGCGAGACCCGCGATTATATTTCCATTGCCACAACCCGGCCGGAGACGATGCTGGGCGATGGGGCTGTCGCCGTACACCCCTCAGATGAACGTTACGCGCCAATCGTAGGAAAACTCTGCGAAATTCCCGTTGGCCCGAAGGAGCATCGACGGCTGATCCCGATCATCACGGATGAATACCCGGATCCGGAATTCGGCTCTGGGGCCGTGAAAATCACCGGCGCCCACGATTTTAACGACTATGCAGTCGCCCAACGCGGCAGCATTCCTTGTTATCGTTTGATGGACACCAAAGGCACTTTGCGCGCAGACGGCGCCCCCCACGCGGATGCGGCAGCGATTGCCATGGCCGTGGCCAAGGGCACGCAGACGCTGACCGAAGCAGAAGTTGATGCGGTTAATCTGGTCCCGGATGACCTGCGCGGGCTGGACAGGTTTGAGGCCCGCAAACAGGTCATCCAGCAGATCACGGATGAAGGGCTGGCCGTCACCATCGTCGAAGAGACCGAAGATGAAGACGGCGTGAAGAGCACACGCCAAGTGCCTTTTGTTGAAAAGAAAAAGATCATGCAGCCCTTTGGCGACCGCTCCAAGGTCGTCATCGAGCCGATGCTGACAGACCAATGGTTCGTCGACACCGACAAGATCGTTGGACCAGCTATCGACGCAGTCAAATCCGGCGAAGTGCAGATTCTGCCCGAGCAGGATAAGAAGGTCTATTTCCACTGGCTAGAGAACATCGAGCCCTGGTGCATTTCACGCCAGCTTTGGTGGGGGCACCAAATCCCGGTTTGGTATGATGCAGACGGGGGCATGTACTGTGCCACGTCAGAGGCAGAAGCAACGGCCCAAGCCGGTGGCAAGCCGCTCACCCGTGATCCGGATGTGCTTGATACGTGGTTCTCTTCGGGGCTGTGGCCGATCGGCACCCTGGGCTGGCCCGAAGACACCGCTGAAATGGCAAAGTATTTCCCGACCAACGTCCTTGTGACAGGCTTTGACATCATCTTCTTCTGGGTCGCCCGGATGATGATGATGCAATACGCCGTGGTGGGCCAAAAACCGTTCAGCACCGTTTATGTCCACGCCCTCGTCCGTGACGAGAAGGGCAAGAAGATGTCCAAGTCGCTGGGCAATGTGCTCGATCCGCTGGAGTTGATCGATGAATACGGCGCGGATGCGGTTCGCTTCACCCTGACAGCGATGGCTGCGATGGGCCGAGACTTGAAGCTGAGCACGCAACGCATTGCTGGCTATCGAAATTTTGGCACAAAGCTCTGGAATGCCTGCCGGTTTGCAGAGATGAACGAGGTATTCGCCACAGAGCCGACAGATGCGCTGCCGCAGCCCGAGGCGCGGGTAAACCGGTGGATTGTGGGTGAAACCGCGCGCGTGCGCGAAGAGGTTGACGTCGCGCTGAGCGCCTATCGCTTCAATGACGCAGCCAATGCTCTTTACGCCTTTGTCTGGGGCAAGGTCTGCGATTGGTATGTCGAATTCTCCAAGCCCCTGTTGCAGGGCGATGATGCTGCAGCCGCCGCTGAAACGCGCGCAACAATGCGTTGGGTGCTGGAACAATGCATGATCCTGCTGCATCCCATGATGCCCTTCGTCACCGAAGAGCTGTGGGGCACACTGTCTGGCCGCGAAACAATGGCGGTTCACGCAGAGTGGCCAACCTACGGCGCCGAACTGCTGGATGCAGACGCTGATGCGGAAATGAATTGGGTCATCGATCTGATCGATGCGGTCCGATCCGCCCGCGCGCAAATGCACGTGCCAGCCGGTATCTACGTGCCGCTTGTTGCCACCGAAATCACCCAAGAGGCCCGCACGGCTTGGGCCAACAACGAGGGTCTGATCAAACGCCTTGCCCGGATTGCTGATCTGACAGAGGCCGCAGAGATGCCCAAAGGCTGCGCGACAGTCACCTTGCGGGGAGCGTCCTTCGGCATCCCGCTCGAGGGCATCATTGATGTCGCAGAAGAACGGGCGCGGCTCGAGAAAAGCCTCGGCAAGCTGGAGAAAGAGCTCAAATCTCTGTCCGGTCGCCTGAACAACCCCAAATTCGTGGCCTCCGCGCCCGAAGAGGTGGTGCAGGAAAATCGCGATCGCCTCACAGAAGGCGGCGATGAAGCCGCGCGCCTGCGCGATGCTTTGGCCCGTCTGTCTGAGCTGGGCTGACCGCAAACGCGGTCTCCAAAACGCACATGCCGCCCGCCCCGTCGTCACACCGGTTGACACGGGGCGGGGCATACCCCACATGGCATCTACCAAATTGCAACCGGGCGTTTCGTGGGCGCCAAACCGACAAGGAGGCCGATCATGGGCCAAATCACGCTGACCTTCCCTGACGGGGCCGAAAAACAGGCCGAGGCAGGGATCACCCCCGCCCAGATCGCCGAAGGTATTTCCAAGTCACTTGCGAAAAAAGCCATCTCAGCTCAGGTCAATGGCCAGCATTGGGATTTGCAATGGCCGATCGAAAGCGATGCTCAGATCGCGATCAACACCATGAAGGACGAAGGCCCAGCACTGGAACTGATCCGGCACGACCTCGCCCATATTATGGCCCGCGCTGTTCAGGAAATCTGGCCCGACGTCAAAGTCACCATCGGCCCGGTGATCGAGAATGGCTGGTATTACGACTTTGACCGCGCTGAACCCTTCACGCCGGAAGATCTGGGCCTGATCGAAGAGCGCATGCGCAAGATCATCGCCGCGCGGGACCCCGTGCGCACCGAAGTGTGGGAACGCGCGCGCGCAATTGCCCATTACGAAGCCAATAATGAACCCTACAAGGTTGAGCTGATCGATTCGATCCCGGGCGATGAGCCGCTGCGCATGTATTGGCACGGAGATTGGCAGGACCTCTGCCGCGGCCCGCACCTTCAACACACCGGCCAAGTCCCCGGCGATGCCTTCAAGCTGATGTCTGTGGCAGGGGCCTATTGGCGCGGCGACAGCGACCGGGCCATGCTCCAACGGATCTATGGCGTTGCTTTCCAGAACAAGGATGGTCTGAAAAAGCACCTCCACATGCTCGAGGAAGCTGCCAAGCGCGATCACCGCAAACTCGGCCGCGAAATGGACCTCTTCCACTTTGAGGAAGTCGCCCCTGGCTCTGTCTTCTGGCATCAGCACGGCTGGCGTCTCTTCCAGACACTGATCGCCTATATGCGGCGGCGTCAGGAGGCTGCGGGCTATCAGGAAGTGAATTCACCGGACATCATGGACCGGGGCCTGTGGGAAACGTCTGGTCACTGGCAGAACTACCGCGAAAACATGTTCCAGGCAGAAACGCAGGATGATCGCGAATACGCGCTCAAGCCGATGAACTGCCCCGGTCACATGCTGATCTATAATCAGGGGATCAAGTCCTACCGGGATCTGCCGGTCAAGCTGGCAGAGTTTGGCAAGGTACACCGCTATGAACCCTCCGGGGCGCTCCATGGGCTGCTGCGTGTGCGCAGCTTCACCCAGGATGACGCGCATATCTATTGCACGCCCGAGCAGCTGACCGAGGAGTGCCTCAAGGTCAACGATCTGATCCTGTCGATCTACAGCGATTTCGGCTTTGACGATGTCCATGTGAAGCTCTCCACGCGCCCCGAAAACCGGATCGGCAGCGATGAAAGCTGGGACAAGTCAGAAGATGCTTTGCGCACGGCACTGGATCAGGCGGGTATGAGCTACACGATCTTCGAAGGTGAAGGCGCGTTTTATGGGCCTAAGCTGGAATACGTGCTGCGCGACGCCATTGGCCGTGACTGGCAGTGCGGCACCTTGCAGGTGGACTTCAACCTGCCCGAGCGCTTCAAAACGACGTACACTGCCGCCTCAGGCGAACGTTTGGCGCCAGTGATGCTGCACAGAGCGCTGTTTGGCTCGCTGGAGCGGTTCACGGGTATCCTGATCGAACAGCATGCGGGTAAACTGCCCTTCTGGCTGGCACCACGGCAGGTGGTGGTTGCCTCGATCGTGTCTGACGCGGATGATTTTGTGCACGAGGCCGTTGCCCAGCTTAAGAAAGCCGGCATTCAGGCCGAGGCCGACATCCGCAACGAGAAGATCAATTATAAAGTTCGCGAGCATTCCCTCGCCAAAGTGCCCGTGATTCTGGCGGTTGGCGCACGCGAAGTCGAAGACCGGACTGTGACTGTGCGTCGACTGGGCGAGAAACAAACACAGGTGCTGCCGCTGGACGAAGTGATCGAGACACTGCGCGCCGAAGCAACGCCGCCCGACTTGCGCTCCTAAAGCAACGCACCATATGCGCCAAAGCTCTAAGCGGGGCCTGGATCACCTGATCCAGGCCCCGATTGCGTATGGGCAGCCCACGCAGGCGAACCCACCGCATGAGGGTTGCACAGCACGCTTGAGGGCCAAGAAATGTTTCAATCCGCGTTTCAGTGCAATTTTGGATTGTTACAAACTGAATAATTCTCAGGCTCAAAATGCTGTTTTCCGATCAGGTTGGCCACGCAGATGAAACATACTGCGCTGCAGAAATTGACCCAAGGGCAAGCTGGCTGTCAGATTTTTAAGGGGCTTGAGCGGGTCAAATCACGACTATGCGAGGGAGCCTCGCGTTCACTCACCCGTGCCTCACGCGCCTGTTGAATGCCACTGCATGCAAAGCCGCGCATTGTTGCTGCGAGGGAGCCACTCTGGCGCCTCTTTCAAAAACACACTGACGGGAACACATATTATGTCCACAACCATCAAAACCCTCGCCGTTGCCAGCGCAGTTGCCGCGGCCCTGACCACCGTCGCATCCGCCCCTGTGCATGCAATGGACAAAGAGAAGTGCTTTGGCGTTTCACTGGCCGGCGAAAACGACTGCGCCGCAGGCCCCGGCACAACGTGTGCCGGTTCCTCCACCGTTGATTACCAAGGCAATGCCTGGACGCTCGTGGATGCCGGCACCTGCGCCGATATCGAACTGCCCGCCACGGCAGATGGCACACCGCGCATGGGTTCACTGGAAGCGCTGGAGCGTGACCTGCCCGCATAAGCAACACACTTCGGTGGCGGCCAGTTTGGCTGCCACCTTCCCTTCCCACATTTCATCCGCGTGAAGAACCATGTTTGACTTTCAACACTTCGCCCTGCCCGCAGCCCCAGGCGTTGGCTACAAGCCCCAACATTTTTCGGAACTGATGGCAGACCCAGGCAGCGTGCGCTGGATCGAAATTCACGCGGAAAATTACATGGGTGACGGTGGCCGCCCGATCGCACAATTGCGCGCCTTGGCGGACAGGTTCCCCATCTCTGTCCACGGTGTCGGCCTGTCAATCGGTGGCGAAGCGCCTCTCGACAAAGACCACCTTGCCCGCCTGAGAAAACTGATTGACTGGCTCAACCCGGCGTCTTTCTCAGAACACCTCGCCTGGTCTACCCACGACACTGGTTTTTTCAACGATCTGCTGCCCCTGCCCTACACCGAGGCAACCTTGCAAAGGGTCTGCGCGCATATCGATGAGGTGCAAGAAGCCCTTGGGCGCCAGATGTTGCTGGAAAACCCCTCAACCTACCTTGCCTTCGCCGAAACTCAGATGCCTGAGACCGATTTTTTGGCGCAGATCGCGGAACGCACCGGGTGCGGCCTGCTTCTTGATGTCAACAACGTGGCCGTTTCGGCCACCAATCAACAAACAGACCCGCGCGCGTATCTCGCAGCCTATCCCCTGCAGGCCGTCGGCGAAGTGCATCTTGGCGGCCATGATGAGCAGGTCGACACCTACGGGGCCCCCTTGCTGATCGACAGTCATAACAGCGAAGTCGCTCCCTCTGTTTGGGCGCTATACCAGGAGGTGATCGCCGCCATGGGGCCAACGCCTACATTGATCGAATGGGATACGGACGTACCCGAATGGCCCATCCTCGAAGCAGAGGCCGCCCGCGCCGCAAGCGTGTTGGTGCCAGCATCATGACGCCCTCACACACAATCGCTGTTGATCAAACCCGCTTTGTCGAAGCCCTGTTTGATCCGGAACGCCCGGCACCGGAGGGCCTTGTCGATCCCCTCGGTCGACCGGCCGCCGCACGGTTCGATGTTTACCGGAACAATGTCATCGTCTCACTGACAAACGCACTCACAGAGGCTTTCCCAGCCGTTGCCGGGGTGTTGGGCGAAAGCAACTTCCGCATTCTTGCACGGCGTTTTGTACATATGCACCCCCCCAAAACGCCGGTGATCGCGCTGTATGGCACAGAGTTTCCTGCATTTTTGGAAAGCTTCGAGCCAGTCGCCTCCTTGCCCTACCTGCCAGATGTTGCGCGGCTCGAAAGCGCCTTGCGCCACTCCTATCATGCGGCTGACAGCACGCCCGCCGATCTGACGCAATTTGCTGAATTTGCGCCCGATCAAATTGCACAAACACGGCTGACTTTCGCAGCTCCGATTGCTCTGGTTTGCTCACCCTGGCCGATCTACGACATACGCCGATTCACCCTTGAAGGCGGTGCAAAGCCACAGATGGCGGCACAAGATGTGCTGATTACGCGCCCGGAATTTGATCCTGTCCTTCAGGTCTTGCCCGCTGGCGGGGCAACCTGGATCAAAGCCATGCAGACAGGCTGCACCATCGCCCATGCGGCGCAGGCGGCTGAAGCCGAAACACCTGATTTCGAGCTGTCCGCCACGCTGGGCCTTCTTGTTGCAGGCCATGCCATCACGCAGATCAATCCGCCTGAGGGCGACTGAAATTCCCCCATTCTCATCCCCATTAAGACCGGAGCCCTCCCATGCAAGCCACCCTCACCCTGCCCGACCGCGCCCTCTCTCGCATTGATATCGCTTTGGGAGATCTCGTTCTTGGCACCAGTGCGCGGCTGGTTTTTGCTGGCGTTCTGTTCATGTATTACTGGAATTCCGCACTCACAAAGGTGGGCGACGGGGTGTTTGGCCTCTTCCAGCCCTCCGCATCCGCCTACATCCAAATTTTTCCCCAAGCGGTCGAAGCCGTGGGATATGACGTGAGCCAGTTGAGCATTGTTCATTGGGCTGTCGTCGTGGCCGGCACCTGGGCAGAGTTCCTCTTACCAGTCCTGTTGGTGATCGGCCTGTTCACCCGCCTCGCCGCGCTCGGTATGATCGGGTTTATCTTTGTTCAAAGCATCGTGGACATCACAGGCCACGGCGTTGCCGAAGCGGATATCGGCGCTTGGTTCGATGGTGCCTCAGGGGCCCTGATCATGGACCAGCGCGCATTCTGGGTATTTTTGCTGCTCTATCTCGTGTTCAAAGGCGGCGGCCCATTGTCCATGGATCGCCTGCTTCCCAATGCAAAAGACGTTGCCTAAACACCAAGCGCTGTTTTGACATCTGCCTTCCATCCCAGAAAAAGCGTTCCGTCATCGGTTTCAATGACGGGCCGCTTCATCAGAGCAGGGTGCGCCTCCAGAAGAGCGTTTGGCGACGCAGCGCGCGCAGTTTCGTCCAACGAGCGCCAAGTGGTTGACCGGGTATTCACAAGGGTGTCAGCACCAAAGGCCGCGAGAAACTGTGCGATCTTGTCTGCGCCCAAGGGATCTGCGCGTACGTCGTGAAACGTCACCTCGATCCCGTTTTCAGAAAGCGCCTTGATTGCCTTGCGGCAGGTGTCACAGGCCTTCAGTCCATAAAGCTTCATTATACGCCCCCATGATTGTCTTGCGGTGATGTGCTGAAATGCTTGTCTTTGCAAGGCATCGAACCATGTCTTTTGTCAGGAACCGGTTACTGACCGACCTCGATCACAATAGGCATTCGGGGCACACGGCCCGAACAAGGTAACAGAAGGAGACGCGGCATGCCGACTGGCACCGTGAAATGGTTTAACGACACAAAAGGCTATGGCTTTATCGCCCCCGACACCGGTGGCAAGGATGTTTTCGTACATATCTCAGCTGTTGAACGCGCTGGTCTGACAGCGTTGGCTGAAGATGCGAAAATAGGCTACGAACTTCGCGAAGGCCGTGATGGACGCGCCTCTGCGGTTGAATTGCAGATGCTCTGACGCCACAAAGCGCAACCTCTGTACTGCAACTGCCCACGCGCACCCTGTGCGCGCGGGACTCACCCTTGCTGGCGCTAAACTCCACTGCCTCAATGAACGACGCACCCGCTGCGCGTCGGTGGGCATGCACAGTGAAATTAAGCAGATGATGCGCTGACGATGGCCTCAAACTCACGCCACTCGCCTTTGGACATTCCCGACGTTTCCTGAGTGACGGCTTCGCCCGCAAGCATGCGCCGAACGCAATCAAGCGCCTTGCCCGACAGTGTAGCGCCCCCCAAGCGGTAGTCTTCGAAGGCCCGGTACGCAGCGGGAACCCAATCGGCCACCAGCCGACATATCTCGTCCGCATACACGCGAATCTCATACTGTGCATGGCTGTCAGCGCGCAGACGTAGGAAGTGGAACAGATTGTGCAGATCCACTTTCCAGTACCACTGCGTGTAGATATTGGCGGGCAGGTTCATACGGGCGAGTTCCCGCGCTAATCCCTGTTGACCGTCCTGCCCAATCATTTCCTCGTAGTGATCGTAGCAGCGCGCAGCATCCCCTTTGAGCATCTCAAGCACGCGGGCCGCTTCTGCTGGCTCCAGCACGTCTCCACGGCCCTGGTTGTTGATGACCGATTGTGCGGCCAAGTGCTCTTCCGTCGGGATGTAGAATTCGCGATCCAGGATCGAATAGCGCGCGGAATACTCATTCACATTTGCTGTCCGATGCCGGATCCACTGCCGCGCCACGAAGACAGGCAATTTCACATGCAGCTTTATTTCGCACATCTCGAAAGGTGTGGAATGCCAGTGCCGCATCAAGTACCGGATCAACCCTTCATCATTTTGAACCGACTTGGTGCCCTTGCCGTAGCTGACCCGGGCTGCCTGGCAGATGGCAGCGTCATCGCCCATGTAGTCGATGACGCGCACAAAGCCATGATCCAAAACGGGATTTACCTTGTAGAGATGGGCCTCCATGCCCTCAGAAACCGCGCGTAAGGTTGGTTTCGCTTGTGCCCGGAGGGCTTCAATTTCGGCAAGCTGATCAGGGCTGACAGGCATAGGCTCTCTCCTTATTCAGCCCACTATATCTTGCGGCACATGACACGCCTACCCCCACATGAAGAGTTGTCCACAGAAATTTGCCCCCTTGCTGCCACGGCAACCCAACCAAAAGCAGTACAGAGGCCAAATGTGACGAGTTTCTTGAACACACGAGGGCTCGGTCATCCTGTGCTGTTCAGGCTGGATGCGCATCTGTCACGGCGCATGGACAACTCCGCAAGCAAGATGATAGGCGCAATCGGCTTGCCGCCGGCCGGAAGCAACTGGCACATCTCCAAACGCCGACAAAGCTCTAAACCATCAGCAAAAGCAGACAGCACTGGCGCAAGCCGAAGGACGCCTCTTTGGCCGCACCTTCCGGCTCAGCACACAAGCGCAGGCCCAATCTCCCGAAACCAAAGGCTCCGATTTTGCTTTTCTTTCCCTGGGCGCTGGTTTTCGGCTTCAAACGGGCAATCCCCAAAGCCCGACGGAATGGAACGGCAGCGTTGAGCGGAGCCACTACGCAGGTGCGCTGTATGGCGACAATATCAGCCTCTCAACTGCACAGACCTTTCGCTGGCCCACAACAGGGCTGCGCCTTGGCGCTCGGGCCGAATATCTGACGCGACACGATATTGATGAGACAGCAAAAACGCTGAGCATCAGCGCAGATATTGTTCATCAACTGTCGTCTGGTGATCGCATCACATTGCGTTTTGGAAGCGGAGCAAGCCATTCGGACAGCTCGGTTCTCGATCATCGCACAACGCGCGCCGGCGTCGTGTATGCGCGCGCGCAACCCATCGTTGGCGCCAAGCTTACGCTGGATTTCAACCTGCTTTGGCGCAGCGATAACAGCTACCCATTGTCCTTGGAAGGCCGCGAAGGTCAACGGGCATTCATCGGTGACAGCGTGACCCTGCAACAAGTTGAGCTTTATGGTTTCGACCCGATGGTGCGGGTGGAACATGCGATCAACGACAGCAACTTACGTCGCGAAGAAACTGTCGAAAACTGCGTTTCGCTGGGGATTCGCTCGTCTTTTTGAAGGCGCTTGGCATAAATAAAGCGCTCGTCCTCCCTGCTTGCCGCGCTAAATCTAGGGGTGGAAATGCAAGGAATGTCGATTGATGGATATCAAATATCTCCACACCATGGTGCGGGTTAAAGATCTGGAAGCCTCCATGGCTTTCTACAAGCTGCTAGGTCTTGAAGAGACCCGGCGCTATGACAACGAACAGGGCCGTTTCACATTGATTTTCATGGCCCCTCCCGGCCAACCGGAATGCCCTGTGGAACTGACGTATAACTGGGATGGGGATGAAGGATTGCCCACGGATGGGCGGCACTTTGGGCATCTCGCCTACGCCGTCGATAACATTTACGACTTTTGCCAGAATTTGATGGACAATGGCGTGGTGATCAATCGCCCGCCGCGGGATGGCCGGATGGCGTTCGTCCGATCACCGGACAACATTTCGATCGAGCTGCTCCAGATGGGAGAGCCGCTGCCCAGCGCCGAGCCGTGGGCCAGCATGCAAAATACCGGGCATTGGTGATATGCAGTTGATGTGGGCGCGCGCCATCACTTTGGCAATCGCGCTTTTGACCTCGGCCGTATCAGCCGCTGCCGCAAGCTGCCGCTTGGCGCTCTTGCTAGCACTCGACATTTCCTCGTCCGTGGATTTTCAAGAGGATGCGATGCAGCGCGGCGGGCTGGCGCGGGCCCTTCAGTCTGATCCCGTGGTAGAGGCGATTTTGTCCGTGCCCGATCAAACAGTTGCGCTGGCTGTTTTCGAATGGTCTGGGCGGTATCAGCAGGACCTGATCATGGATTGGGTCGCCCTCAGCAATGAGGCTGACATCCGCTCGGCTGCTAACGTTATTGCGGCGTCGCAGCGCAGTTACGCTGAATTTCCAACCGCACTGGGCTATGCGCTTGGCCACGCCGCCTCTTTGCTCTCGGCTGCGCCCCAGTGTGATGAAGTGGTGATCGATGTCTCTGGTGACGGGGTCAATAACGAAGGCTTCCCGCCCGCCCTTGCCTATAAAAACTTTGACCTCAGCGAGGTGACTGTGAACGGGCTCGCGATCCAGGGCGGCAAGGATGACATCGCTGAATATTACAAGCGCGAACTCATCCGCGGGCCCGGCGCATTTGTTGAGGTTGCGCAAAGTTTCGAGGATTTTGAGCGCGTTATGCAACGCAAGTTGATCCGGGAAACACAGGCGCAGATCTTCAGTTCATTGGACCAGTGATGCTGCGCCTTGCGGTGTTGATCGCTGTTGCTGTTTGCCTCGCGTCGCAAGCGACCCATGCTTTCTGTCGCCAAGCCCTCGCCCTCGGGCTCGATGTTTCTGGCTCTGTAGATACACAGGAATACGGACTACAACGCGACGGCATTGCAACAGCCCTGCAATCCGCATCCGTTAGATCTGCCTTGTTGGAGCAAGGCCCGCCGGTGGCATTGGCCGTGTTCGAATGGAGCGCGGAAAACTGGCAACGCCTTGTCGTCGATTGGACCCTGATTGACAGCAATGCAACCTTGCAGGCTGTCATCACCACGATCGCAAACAGCCAGCGCGGGCCCGCTCCGGATGGGACGGCCCTTGGGCAGGCCCTCATCTTTGGGGCGCAACTTCTGGAAAGGAATCCAGGTTGCCAAATGAGAACCCTGGATATTTCGGGAGATGGAAAAAACAATCAGGGACACAGCCCGGATACACTGTCGGTCAGGAATAGCTTGAGCGGCAGCACGGTAAACGCTCTTGTGATAGGGTCAGATGACAAAGGCCCACAAGACACAAGGCAGGCTGACATCGCGGAGCTTTCCGCCTATTTCAACCGATCCGTGATCTATGGGCCAGACAGTTTTGTGCAAGTTGCCATTGGCTTTGAAGATTACGCCGCTGCAATGGAGAAAAAACTACTGCGGGAGTTGAAGCCAATACTTCTGGGTGGCTCTCCCCTTGAGCCGAAGCCTGAAGGCAGCGGCAGAACGTCTCCCCAACGGGTGGCGGAAAGCGATGAACATGTTTTCGCCGCCGCGCCTAGCGCCTTTGCCCCCCTCCGCTAGTAGATATAGCGGATCTGGTCGCTCCAGTATCTTTCGAGCCGACGCAGACCCGTGGTGACATCTTCAAGTTGCGCAATGTCCAGCACCTGCCGATCTTGCAAACCTTCGGCATGACGCGCGAACAGCTCTTCCACTGTTGTCCGGATATGGCGGCCTTTTTCGGTGAGCTTTACACGCACCGAGCGCCGGTCAATTTCGCAGCGCTGATGGTGCATATACCCCATCACAACCAGCTTCTTAAGATTGTAAGACACGTTTGAGCCTTGATAATACCCGCGCGATTTCAGCTCGCCTGCCGTCACTTCATTGTCGCCAATGTTGAACAGAAGAAGCGCCTGGACCGCATTGATGTCCAAAACACCAACCCGCTCGAATTCGTCTTTGATGACATCGAGAAGGAGCCTGTGAAGACGTTCGACCAACGCCAAACCATCTAGATAGCTGTTTGCATATCCTGCCCGCGAGGCAGGCATCATCTTATCTTGCATACTCATGGCACACTCCGCCGTATTTGAGATCCCTCTCAGGGTAGCGAAGGAAACGCCAACAAGCGGTTAATGTGGGAAAAATTACATCTTTTCAGAAAAGTCCATTCTAATTCATGGCCTTAGCGTGATCCGCTATCATCGAGATCAGTCCTTCAAAGGGCGGCGCCGCAGGTGTTTGGCCTGTGACCCAAGCATATAGCTCCTGATCATTTTCGCTGAGCAAGGCGTCGTAAAGATCCAAAGTCTCGCCCTCAAGCTGAGCAAGCTGCGCGTCTGCAAAGCTGCCAAGGATCAAATCCATCTCCTTGATGCCCCGCCGCCAGGAGCGCATCTTCAACCGGCGCAAACGGGTCTCGTGGCTTTCATCAACAGGGACGGATGGCTCGGGCAAACGCATATTCAAACCTCGCTTAAATCTTCTTGCGTCAGCACAGTCCGGAGCCGCTTCTCGGTGCGCGCAAGCCGTTCTGCGGCTGCATCCATATCCACCCGTATTTCGCGCAATTCAAGAAGCAGTTCATGCACATCCTTTGTGATCGGCTGTTCGTCCACGGGCGCATCAACGCCCTGCCCTTCCCCGTTTAACAGCCACATCAGTGACACGTTGAGCAAGCCAGACAGCATCTGCAACTTGTTGGCCCGCGGTTCTGTAAGGTCATTTTCCCAGCCCCGGACCGTCTTGACTTTGACGCCCAGCTTGCGCGCCATTTCAGATTGGCTCAGCCCGGAGGCCTCGCGCGCGCCGGCGATCCGATCTCCGATGGTGGCTGTCTCGTCGCTAAACCAATTGCTCATCTCATTCATTGGCGCCTCCTTGGGCTGGCCGGCACTTGGGGCGCCGTTCTGGGGTGCGTGATGCAGCGATGTGCCACTGTCTCCGCGATGTGATGTCTTGGGGCCGTTGAAGCACTTGAATGCCCTCTCACTCGGTTCTATCACGAACCCGCTTGTTCCCGGGCGGGCCGCACGCCCAGCCCTAACCTTCGGAGACTGTCATGACTTTCCTGTCCGCGACGCTCGATCGCGTGAAGCCGTCCCCTACGATCGCCGTCACCACAATGGCCGCCGAACTAAAAGCCGCCGGCAAGGATGTGATTGGCCTTGGTGCCGGTGAGCCGGATTTCGATACACCGCAAAATATCAAGGATGCGGCCGTGGCCGCAATTGCTGCGGGCAAAACTAAATATACGGCGCCAGACGGGATCGTCGAATTGAAACAGGCCATTTGTGCCAAGTTCAAGCGCGACAACGGCCTGGACTACGCACCTGCCCAAGTGTCCGTGGGCACTGGCGGCAAACAGATCCTTTACAATGCGCTGATGGCGACCCTGAACCCTGGTGACGAAGTGATCATCCCGGCGCCCTACTGGGTGTCCTACCCGGACATGGTGTTGCTCGCCGGTGGTGAGCCCGTGATCGCAGAAGCCTCATCTCAAACAGGCTACAAACTGACACCGGATCAGCTTGAAGCGGCGATTACGCCCAAAACCAAATGGCTCATCTTCAACTCGCCTTCAAACCCAACAGGCGCTGGCTATACCCGCGATGAACTCAAGGGCCTGACAGATGTGCTGATGCGCCATCCCCATGTCTGGGTCATGACAGATGACATGTATGAGCACCTGACCTACGGAGACTTCGAGTTTTGCACGCCCGCGCAAGTTGAACCCGGCCTCTATGAACGGACGCTCACCTGCAACGGGGTTTCCAAAGCATATGCCATGACAGGCTGGCGGATCGGCTACGCGGCTGGCCCCAAAAGCCTGATTGCAGCGATGCGGAAGATCCAGTCACAATCCACGTCAAACCCGTGTTCTGTCAGCCAATGGGCTGCGGTTGAGGCGCTGAACGGTCCCCAAGACTATATCGAGGCGAACAACGCGATCTTCAAACGTCGCCGGGACATGGTCGTAGACATGCTCAACGCCGCGGAAGGCATCAGCTGCCTGACACCGGAAGGCGCGTTCTACGTGTATCCGTCGATCCATGGCTGCCTTGGGAAGACATCCGCAGCAGGTACGCTGATCGAAAACGACGAGACCTTTGCAAAGGCACTTCTGGAGGAAACAGGCGTGGCCGTTGTCTTTGGTGCTGCTTTCGGCCTGTCACCTGCATTCCGCGTTTCCTACGCAACCTCGGATGAAAATCTTGAAAAAGCTTGCACGCGCATCCAGGAATTCTGTGCTGCACTGCGGTAAGCGCAGTTCAAAGAATGGCACCCCTCGGCTTGAGGCCGGAGGGTGCCGATTAATTGCCGTCAGCATATCATCGCACATTGGACAACTTTAGATAGTTCACTTTGACAGCAGCCTTATGGCCCCCTAGCTTGTAATCAACCTAGCTGGGCATACGCATGACTGATCTTCCCGATTATTACTTCCGGATTCGCGAAAATGGTGCCGCCGTTTTTCGCGTAGACACGGAAAATCGCCAAAGGCGGATCGAGATGGATCAGATCGCGGTGATCAACGTCCGGAACGGGGATATAAAACCCCAGAATGGCCGTTCGCTGACCGATGAGGACAAAGCCGAGATCGATGCTTGGATGAAGTCACGCCAAGCCTTACTTGCCCGCCGCGACATTGATGACATTCACCGCACGATCGACCACCTGAACCTCACAGCCCAATGGGCGCAAAGCAAAGCTTCAGACGAGGATTTGGAAGACGTCACAAACCGGCTCTTGCTGGCCATGCATGACCTGCGATCGATCCTTGTGCGAAAGAAAGCTGACCGGCTGATGAAAGCCAAAAGAGACACCGGCGTTTCCTAAGTGTCATCAGCCATTTCAGCGGAGAAATTGTAGCTCTTGCTCCACTCGGAACAGACGTTCCGCCGGGCTGACCTCACGATTTTTTAAGTGGGCCAGTACACCGCTCGCCTCGGGCCGCAGCTCAAATTGTGCCCCATATCGCAGATCGAGGCGAATAAACTCCCAGACCTGTTCCTGCGTAGCCAAGCCATAGCCTTCGGCGCGATCGCAGGCGTTGCGAATTTGCTCGGCACTTCTGACCTTTTGACGCGCTGTAAGGCCCGCACCGAACTCAATCACGGCACGGTGCCGCAAGGCTGCGCCATACGCATCTGAAAGGGCCGCATATTGATCCTTGCTCAATGCTAGACGGCCCGTCGGCACCAAAGCTTGAGGGTTAGGATTGCGTAAGAGTTGCGGGGGGCCGCT